>JARYGW010000133.1:5291-13826 GCA_033792295.1 Allobosea sp. | reverse complement strand
TCCGCGCAAGCGAGTCGACTTCGGCCTGGCTGGCGCTCCAGCCATAGGCGTCGCGATGCGCTTCCGCCTTCACCGCCGCATCGCACAGGTCCGGCTTCGACGCCCTCAACGCGATCAGATCAGCGATTGTCGGATCGTCGTGGAGGCGGGTGAGGATTGCCGCGATGGGGTCGGCCTGTCGGCGGTCGCGATCCGGCTGCGCGCCGAGATGCTCGAGATTGATGGTCATGTCTGGTTTCCTGCTTCACTGGGGTGACGACCGACTGGCCGCACCTCATCGCTCGCCAAACGAAAAGGGCGCCCCAACGGGACGCCCTCTTGCTTTCCTATGGTGCCCGCAGGCTCAGACGAGCGGATGCGCCGCCAGCATCTCGCGCAGGGAGACCGCCATTTTCTGAGCCAACGTCAGGGTTGCCGCAAGCTGTGGCGTCGGGTGTGGAATGACCTGCGCGGCAAGCTTGTCCCAGCGATCGAGATCGCCATGGGCTGGCGACATCGCAATCCTCAGGAGCGCGATGCGAGCCTGCAGCCTCGCCCCCTCCAGCGCCATCGCGACCTGCTGGTGCTCCTCATGGCCGAGGTCGGACCCAACAAGGCTTTCCGCCAGGCGATCAGCCGCCCGAGCGTGAACCTGAACCGCGCGATAGAGGCCCTCGAAGTCCGGGGCCTGCTCGATGAACGACCGCAGGGAAGCGGCGTCCTCAATGTGATGTACGGTGGCGGTGCTATGAGATGCGTCGATCTCGCGGTAGCTGGCCACGGCATGGGCCAGCGCGTTCGTCGCCACCGCACCTGCCGTCATCGTGGACAGCGGCTCGATCCCGAAGGCCGCGCGCGAGAGCGACTCGAGCGTCGGATCATCGAGTTCGTGGACGGCCCGGATCAGGGCGAAGCCGTGCTCGCGGCGTGAGTGCTGGTCGGCGGCGGTGCGCGCCGGCAGCAGGGCCAGGGCCAGCGTTGCGTCCTCTGAGAGCATGGCGAAGGCTTGGGGCGTCGAGACGTGCTCGCGCACGAGGAATGGCGCCGAGGCTTCCGCCAAACGAATGAACCGCTCGAGCTCCTGTGACCGCTGAGCGCACCGAGCGGCGATGGCGACGAGCGAGGGGGTGTTGCGGATGAAGGCGATGTAGTCGCCGTCGCTGGGATGATCGAGCTGCATCGCGGCGAGCTCGGAGATGACGGGACGGACCGTCGTATCGAAGAGAACATGGTGGAGAGAGAGCAGGTCGGAATGGGTGCTGGCGGTCATTGGTCTGTCGCTTGTTTTGGGATGAAGCAGGTTGCCCCTGCGGGCGTCGGGATGTGGTCGCCGAGCCGTCTCGCAGACGGCCCGGCGGCGCTGGGTGGTCAGGCGGAAGCGTGACGACGGTCGGAGGGCGCGCCATCACGGCGCCCGGCATGCTGGCTGGCGCTCGACCAGAGCGGATTAGGCGGCGACGCCGTGCCGATCACGAGCTGGTAGACGATGGTCTCGACAATCGTCAGGAGGCGGTCGGCGTCTTCGCCGATCGGGCGGAAGATGTAGATTTCTTCCGCGGGCGAGACTCTGGTGGGCTTGCCGAATTTGAGCGCGGTGAAGCGCTGCTGCTCGCGGGGATCCAGACCCACCAGGGCGCAGTGCGCGATGCCGTCGCTCGTCTCGAGCCAGGAATTCAGGCTGGCGTTCGCCATGGCCATGTGGAGGCGCTTCTCGAATTCGCCGCTGCTGACGCCAGCAGGCAAGATCACATCGATGCTGCGCGCCTCGAGCGTGACCGGAGCCCCGGGCAGCGGCTTGCGGGTCGGCAGGATCTGCTGGAATGACCACTTGTCGAAGCCGAGATCGGAGACGTCACCTTCGGCGAGCTTGCGGTTGGAGCCGTAGTGATCGCGGTTGAGCGCATGCGTGCGGCGACGGATGTCGGCGCATTCGGTGCTGGCGACTTTGTAGAGCGGTAGATTGAGGTCACGCGCGGCACCGAGCAGGCCGATGGCGTTTTGAGGTGAGGTGATCTGGCCGCACGCGGCGACATACGCACGCACGAGAATGCCGGGCTCATAATGCTCGGTGAAGCGCGGATCTTGGAAGGCGTCGGCACGCAGTGGCGTGAGAGCCGTACCGCCGATGCGCGGCCACTGGGTCCGGAAGTACTTCATCACGGCGGCGGCGGAATGGGCAGGCTGGAGCGGTCGGCCGTTTCCAGTTGGGCGGATCTTCTTGGTCATCTTCATGGCTTTTCGGTTTGTCGTCGGGCTGGGCTTATCGGGGGTTCTTGTTCCGAGGCCTCACCTCTCAGGCTCGTCTGAATTCATGCGGCCACGCCGCCCCGGCCGGGACGAGCCGCTCCCGACCGGCCATCAGTCGGTCGGGTCCTCACTTCATCACAGGGGCTGGTCCCCGCACACGCGATGGGCCGTCAGGAAGCCGATGGGCCGTACCTGGGGCGATGCCGTCACCAGCTTTTCAGCCGCCACGATGTCGGCGATGGTCAGCGCCGCGCGCCCGCCCGCCGCCGCGTAGCCGAAGCTAAGTCGCAGCACCTTGCCGAGACGGCGGGGGTTATGACGCGCCGCGCGCGTCAGGACCTCGTCAGAGGGAACGGCGACCCCACCCTGGAGCTCGCCGACGATCCCCTCAGCGATCAGCCGCGCCACCGCCAGAAGGGCGTCGCCCTGCTGTGGGGCGATGAAGAACGTCACGAGACGGTCGAGGATGAAGTCGGGAAGGGCCTCAATGGAATTGGCCGTGCAGATTATGATCGCCGCTGAGAGGTCGAAGCTTACGCGCACGAATTCGTCGACGACGGCCCGGCTGTTTTCCGCCTCGAGGATGGTCAGAAGCGTGTTGTAGGGCTTCTCGGAGCTGTGCGTGACGAGCTTGTCGGTCTCGTCCAACAGAACAATGGGCTGCGCCGTCTCGCCCATAGCCATCGCCTCCGTCAGCTGCCCCATGCGGGCTGCTTTCCAGGACGTCGGGTGTCCGACGACCAGCGCCTGGGCGTCGGAGTTAACAGCGCAGTTGATCGCGTGGATTTCGGTACCCAGGGCGCTTGCAATCTGACGGCTTGCGCGGGTTTTTCCAGCTCCTGGGGGACCCAACAGCATGAGCGGTGGAACGGCGATCGGCGTGCCGGTGCGCAGCGACAGGATCGCCGCGCGGATGATAAGGTCGACCACCGCCTCGAAGCCGGGGCAAAGGCGACGCGCCTGCATCAGGGCGCTGACCATCCCGTCGGTGCCGAACAGCACGGGCCGACGACCCTCCTGAGGATCATGGGAGAGAGCGACCAAGCGATCGAAGCGCAACTGGTCGGATTCGCTGAAGGTCGGCAGGGGCGAGCCGAGATACTCTTCGCGGTCGCCATACCAGCGGCGCCCTATCATCAGCTCGATCTGCCGGATGACAGCCGCGTGGTCGAAGACGGGGATGCCCGGGACGATGTCGAAAGCGGGCTCGGGGATGGGAGCGTCAGTTAGCGGGTCGATCGTAACAGGCGGCTCTTCCGATGCGAGCACGAGTTCTTCCATCTCAGTCGGTTCATCAACACGGGGTTCCGGCAAGCCCTTGCGGCGATGTCTGGTCATGTCTGGTTGCGTCCTAGGTGCCGCAACGGGAGCGTCCTGCTGCGGGGTTGCCGATCAGGCCCTCCACGCGCGCGGCTCGAACGAAAACAGGCGACGCCTCGCGGCGCCGCCTGATCCAGAACGATGTTCTGACTTCGCCCGCCCCCAACCGGAACAGCGTTCTGATTTGGGAGCGGGCTAAGGCAGTTTGGTCAGCCGCATCGAGCTTTGCCCTGCCCAGTGCGGTGTTCGCCTAGCAAGAACATCGTTCTAACTGCCGAAATCTGCGTAGAACAACGTTCTGGAATTGCCTGATCGATTTTCCAGAACACCGTTCTGGATCGAAGACCCGGCGCGGACGATGATGGCCCACGCGTAGGAGCGGCGATCGACGGGCTCGGTCAGCCACTTGGCGCTTTGCCAGGTCAGAACGCTGTTCGACCGGCGAGAACAATGTTCTGATCGCCTAAGCGGGTCAGAACATCGTTCTGAGATTGCCTGAGGGACCATGGACGGAACGACGTTCTGACTCGAAACTCAGCTCGAAGACGCTGACAGGATGTTGGTTAGCCCAAGCCCAGAGATTACCAATCCGACGGCACGGCCGACTGAGCCCGATCCGGACCAGAGGGTCGTGTTAGGGCCGTGGGAAGGCCCTGTTGGCAGACTGCCAACCGGACAGGACGGCCCTCTGAGCGCGCTCTGGACCAGAAGCCCGTGTTGGGGCCGTGGGAAGCCCGTCCTGGCCGACTGCAAACCAGACAGGACGGCCCTCTGAGCGCGCTCTGGACCAGAAGCCCGTGTTGGGGCCGTGGGAAGGCCGCGTTGTCGGATTGCCACCTGACGGCACCACGCACTGACCCAGTTCCCGACAGATTGCGCCGGGGCGAAGCTGGTGGCCGGTTGTCGCCTTTGGCATCCGCGGAGACATCCTGATCCCTCACGGCCGCCATGGATGGGCGGCCACCATCTGACGCAGCCTGTCGCCGACTGCGATTGCAAGAATCAGGGCCGCCGCAATCTTCTGAGGCGCCTCGTTGATGGCCTCGTGGACGTGGTCCAGGGCGGCCTCGCGATCTGGAAGGATCTGGGCCAGCGCCAGCCTCGCCAGAGTGATCCACTGCTGGCGGAGAGCGCCTTCGGCAGCTGCCCCGGTCAGTTCGCGCATGTTGGGCGGGAGGTCACGGCGGCGCAGATCCTGGCGAAAACGCTTCGCCATGTCGGCGTGGACCTGAGCCGCGTCGATCAGTTCGTCGACGTTGGGCGCAGCGTCCACGTAGGCGCGCAGCGCCGCCTGCTCTTCGAGTTCGTGAAGGGAGGCGGGACCCTGCCATTCTGAGGAGAGACGGGAGATGTATTCGATGACGTCGGCCGTGACTTTTTCGGCATCGACAGACTCGATCTCGAAGGCGATCTCGATCACATCGCGCAGCTCGTTCGTTTCCGGGTCTTCGAGACGGCGGAGCATCGCATGGCCTTCTTCCCGCTGCGCGTGTCCGTCGGCGCCGGTCAGAGCCTGCGTGAGCGCGACCGCAATGGAGGCGACCGAACTGAGCCGGACCACGGCGTGGAGCTGTCCGATGTGCCGGGAGAAGGCGGCTGGGTCCTTGCCGTCAACGAGCGAGACGAACCGCTCCTGCTGCTGCCAGTGATGGAAAGACCGCGTCGTCATCGCGACGATGAGCGGCGGGTTCGTGTGGAACTGGGCGTAATCGTCGATCGTCGGCGCCTTGAGCGTGATCGCCGTGAGCTCGTCGACGACAGGGCGCTGGATCCGGGCGCCCCTCAGATCGCGCAGGGTCGAGGATGTGTCTGCCGGGCGGCGCGGGGATTTGGTCATCGTGGTGCTTTCTTCGTGTCTGCCTGAGATCCCGGGGGTGTGTTCCCCTTCGTCTCATCGACTGTTTCTCCCTCCTGCTTCGCCCTTTCGTCCGCTCGCCACGCAGAAGGGCGCGGACATCACGGCCAGCGCCCTCCCCTCGAAATCTATGCAACTCATTGACAGGCCGGAAGCCGCCGTTGATCTCGCCGCCTCAAAGCGAGGGTGGCTCGGCCGGGCGGACCATCTCGGCAAGGCGGCCCTCAAGCCATCGACAGATCACGTCGATCCGCGCGAGGCGCTCCGGGTCGGCGGTTTCGCGCCGCAGTTCGGCGCAGCGGTTGATCGCGCCCGGCAGGGTCAACCAGGGAACGGGATCGGTCGTCGTCAGCCGGTGCTGCAGCCACTCGCGCCCCTCTTGCCACTGCTCCGGTGTCATCGTCTCCGGCGCATTCTCGAACACGAGCCGGCGCGAGAAGGCCCGAAGGCGATCGTCCTGGATGTGTCGTTCGCCGAAGGCGTAGCGGACGGACCAGTCGAGTTCGTGCCACCGGGCGGCACGGCCAACGTCTTCCTTGGAGGGGAAGCCATCGTAGAGCCTCTGCTCCGGCCACGGACTGGGCTGGCGATCTCCAAAGCGGTTGGCCAAGGCGGCGGTCAGGTTGCGCCAAAACGCATCGTCGGCGTGGATCTGGCGGAGGCGGTCGTTGTAGACCGCCTCGCTCTCCCATCGGCAGGTCGCCGCCATGCCGACCTCGGGCGTCCATGGCAGGAGCATCGGCTGTGCATTCGCCTTCACCGTCCGGATCGGCCGCTCGCCCTTTGCGCCCATCAGGCCGATGAGGTCGGGTGCCGACAAGCCTAGATAGATGGAAGGATCGATCGACAGATCCGCCACCGCCCAGCTCGCCCCGTTGGGCGCCGGCATGAGAGCGGTCACCGGCACGATCCGGCCGAAATCAGCGAGCCCGACAATGCCACCCGCCGATAGCCGTCGGATGGCGCCGGACTTGTGCGCGTTCTCCATCAAAGCCTCGATCAGGTCCGGGGCGCGCGAGCGCATCAGCTTGAAGAGCGCCAGGGTGGCGCGAACGTCGTTTAAAGCGTCGTGCGCTTCGTCTTCACCGAGCCCAATGCCGTTGAACCTGCAGACATCGCCAAGGCGGTAGACCGGCTTCCCGTCGACCACTGGGATTTTGATCGCCGATGGCCGGATCTGCGCCAGCGTCCGCAACATCGACAGGATATCGGCCCGGCGGAAGCCTTTGCCCGAGGTCGCGTAAGGCGGGAGGAGCGCCTGATGGAAGACGTTCCGAAGAAGTTCCTCATCGTATTTCAGAGAATTGAAGCCCACGACGGTTGCCGGCGCCCATGACGCCAGCAGTCGTGCGATGGATGTCGCCAGTTCAAGGTAGCTGAGCCGGGGCGCTTCGAGTTGCTCCGGCGTGAGCGACGTGACCAGCATCGAGTCGGGCGCGGGCACAATGTGCTGGGGCACCCGGCCACAGAGAACCACCTCGTCCTGGATAACGAGATCGTCGTCGGTCCGGATGAAGGCGGCCTGGGTGGGTACGTTGACGGCCGGCTCAAGTCCCGTCGATTCAAAGTCTAGAAAAATCATGGCCATGACCGTCAATGCCCCCGACCACGGGAATGCGCCAAAGGCAGGAGTTCGACGCCAAGGCGCTCGGCATCTACTTTGATCGACGCCGCGATCATGTGGACGGTATTCGAGGCCGTCGTCTCGCGTTCGAGCACGGACATCGCCTCATGCAGGTGAATGCGAAGCGCCAGAACCTCGCGAAGGCCAGTCGGCATTTCCGACAGCAGCAGCGCCATTCGGCGCGCGGCGATGAGCGCACCCTGGCTCAATTGATGCCCTGTCAGGCGATGTTCGGGATAGGACCGGTCCGGGGCTCGGCCAAGGAGCAGGGAATGCGCTAGATAGGTCTCCGCGCGCAAGAACAGTTCGTCGGGGGTCATCGCCCCGGACCAAGCCCTGGCATAAAGCCGGAGGTCCGCGTCCTGCGGCGCGTCGTCGCCGCTACCAAAATTCTCGTTATTCATCTCAGCGTCCACGGAGTGCGGGCCAAAGGACCCGCTCCGGCAGGCCTCTTTCTCTGGGGGTGACCCTTCTAGGCCTCCGCGGACGACTTGCTGAATCTGAACTGGCCGATCGGTCCCAAATCTCCCTCGGGGTGTCTCGCGCTAGATTGATCTTTAAAAGGGACGACTACCGCTTACAGCCCCGCCCGACAAAAATGGCGCGCCGCCTCTTTGTCACGCTCCTTAGCGGCTGTTGACGCCCCCACATGCACTTCTGGAAGCCCGCCTTGGAGGCGTCGTCGACGATCGCATCGTAGGACGCCCACATCCGGTGCTCTTAGGGCTCGGGCGTCTCAAGCGCCGTGCAGTCCGCGCTTGCGTGTCGACGGCGATGCCGCCCGTCCAAATCGCCGTCGGGGATGAGGTCTGGCTTCGCGCCGAGCGCGGCGGTGCGCCAGTCGTGCATGGCGACGCGGGCCGTCAGCCAGCCGCTGGCGCTCGTGCTGAGCTTGAGGGCTTCTACCTCCGATCGGGCAAGGCTGTTAAGGACCGCGGCGAGCGCGGTCTTGGACACAACCGCCATCCCATTTCGAGCCAGGCTACCTCCTTTTCGTTTACCATGCGCGGGCGTGCGGAGGCTGCGCTCGAGCCAGGTGCGAGGAGCGCGATGACCTCTGGCATGGTCGCCTCGATAACGCGCCCGATTGAGAGAATCTCCTGAGCGTCTCAATCGAGCGCTCGACATGGAGCGCCCGCGTCCGGGCATACCGGGACCGGTCGAAGGGGAGGTTGTCGACCGCCTCCACTAATCTCTTCGGACGACCCGCAGCCGCCCGAGAGGGCGGCGCGATCCATGCCAATGGAGCGCGCGGGGCGAGGCCGACCAGGCCGGATTCGAAGAGCACACGCAGGCCACCGAGAGGCGCGGCGGAACCCGTCGGGAGCCCCCTCGGAGAGCACGGGAACGCGCCTGCGGGCCACATGATTTTACTGCATTGGCGGCGATCAGCTGGCTTGCAGCAAAATTGTATGTCGTGCCCTTGATCCTCAGCTCGATCCGAACTTGGCGGCCTGCCGCCAAGTTCGCGGTATCGTGCTCTTCACAACAGAAGAGACGGCACCGTCAC
>JARYGW010000133.1:0-5240 GCA_033792295.1 Allobosea sp. | reverse complement strand
TCCTCGCGCGAGGACGGAAATGGCGGAGTATGCGCCATTTTCGTATGTCGTGCCCTTGTTAACGATAGCAAAGTCGACGCGGCCCGCAGGGCTTGCGTCAACTTTGCGGTATCGTGCCCTTCTCCGTGACGGGGTTTTTTGCCGAAATCGAGCCCGAAGGGCGAAATTCGGAGCCGCGTCGAAGACGGTTCTTGTTCGTTTCCGCCGGCTGAAGTCCGGATTTCGAGGGCGTTGAGCGCTCGCAAGGAACGAGTATCGCTCGCACCCCTGTGAAACCGGGGGTGCAAAGCGGAAACCAGGGGTGCAACGGCGCAGCAGCATCGTCCTTAAGGGCGATACCGCGGCATTGGTTCGATCGGAAGCGGGATTTTCGAGCGCGTAAGCGAAGCGGTGGGGGTGCAACCGAAATCGCGCTGGCGATCCTGTCGGCGGGTCGATCTCGCCACGTCGGCAGGCCGCGACGAGCCTCCCGAATCTTCTGCGCGAGATGATCGGCTTCGCCATCCAGCGCCTGATGGAGCTGCAGGTCGACGGCCTGATCGGCGCCGGCCTTGGTGAGAAGTGCCCGGAGCGGCTGGCCCAGCGAAACGGCTATCGCGACAGGGACTGGAAGACGCGCGCCGGCACGGTGGAGTTGCGCATCCCCAAGCTGAGGAAAGGCTGCGACTTCCCCGGCTTCCGGGAGCCGCGCCGCATGGCCGAGAAGGCGCTCACCGCCGTGATCCAGGAGGCCTATATTCATGGCGTCTTGACCCCTCCGTCGACGATCTGGTCAAGGCGATGGGGATGAGCGGCATCTACAAGAGCCAGGTGCCGCGGCTCTGCGTCCCTTTCGCCAATTCGGGGATTTGCCTTTCGGGCATGGGGAGATCGACGAACGGGTTCAGGCCTTCCTCGACCGGCCAATCGAGGGTGACGGGCTATCTCTGTATCGACGCGACCTATGGGAAGATGCGCCAGGCAGGGCGGATCGTCTCAGTGTTGGTCATCGTCGACGTCGGCGTCAACGGCGACGGAAGGCGCGAGGTGGGCACGGATATTGGCCCCTTCCGAGGCCGAGACCATCTGAACCGCGTTCCTGCGCAAACTTGCCAGACGCTGCCTGCGTGGCGTCAAGCTCGTCGTCTCCGACAGCGATGAGGATATATAGGCGGCCGTCTCGAAAGTGCTGACCGCAAACTGGCAGCGCTGCCGGGTCCACCTCATGAAGAACGCGCTCGCCCACGCCGGCCGCTCGGGACGGCGCGTCGTTTCGGCCTTCATCGCCACGGCGTTTGCACAGGATGATGCTCCCGCCGCCAGTCGCAATGGCGCAGGGTCGCTGATCAACTCAGGCCGACGGTGCCCAAGCTCGCCGTTCTGATGGACACGGCCGAGACTAGCGTGGTCGCCTATATGACCTTCCCGACGCAGCATCGCGCCAAAGCTGCACAGCACCAATTCGCTGGAGCACCTCAACGGTAAGATCAAGCGCAGGACCGAGGTTGTCGGTATCTTCCCGAACGAAGCCGCCATCACAAGGTTCGTCGGCGCGATCCTTCTTGAACAGAACGATGAATGGGCCGTCCAGCGCGCCCGCCACATCACGCTGGAAAGGATCGCATCGAGCAGCGATATCCCATCGTCCGCCTGCTAGCCCTGGCCGCCTGACCTGCCCGGCCAAAGCCGGCATCGCGGTGCCCTTCGAAGCTACACCACATGAGGACACGACCCGGTCGGACCTGGCGGACGGGGAAGACCGTTGGCCAAGCTGACATCTGCAGCGTGCACTCGACATATGCCCCCGGCCCGAGGTCGTCGGAAAATGTGTCGGTACGTGATTGCTATTGGCAAGGTCGCCGGCATCGCAATTCAATTACTCGGCTAAGTAAATCAGCCCAAGCGTCCCGTATTTTCACTCCAGTTTCCCTCAAAGCCAATTGACGGCCGGCGAAGATCGATGCAGCCGCCCGGCAATTTTGCGCATCATGATTCGAAAAAAGTGAAAATGTGGAACACTTCGGAAACATCCCTGGACGGATCAGCTAAATAGCCGATATTGGGCAATAAGTGGCCTCTGGCCGCCCTAATTCATCACTTCAGCCCGTCAGACGGAGCCGGCAAGCCTTGCCGTGCGCCGGATGAGGGAGTGCGCTCAAAATCGGTTCGTCATGGTCTCACACCTGGATAATCTTGCCAATCGTCACCGGCGCTTTCACCAGCAGGCTTCAGAGGTGATTGCTGCCGACGGCGTGGCGTTGGACATCGTGCCGGTCCTGCCGACGCTTCTGGACCTTCACCGCCAGAGCCTGAGCTCCATCCACGACTCGCGTTACAACTGCCAGCACCGGCCTGTGATCGACGAGCACGCCATGCGAGAGCTCGTCGACTCCCTGCTGGCCGCTCAGTTGGGCGTCATCGAGGGCGAGGTTGGCCGCCGCATTTCGACTCATCTCCTGGACTTCGCCACGGAGGTGATGGGGCTCCACCATAAGCCGCAGAAGGAACGATCCCGCCAATCAGCGCGTCGCGATGTCGTCAGAACGGCGGTGTGTGCGGCCGTCGTCGAGGCCATGGATGCCACGCTCAACGCAGTGATCGCCGGCAGGCTGTCCAAAGCGGCGAAGGCGAGAGTCAGGAAGAAGTTGCGTCATGGCTAAGCGCAAGAGCTTCCTCGACCTGTTCAAGTCTGGACGTAGCAAAGCGCTCCTGGACGTGGCGAGCGGCCCCCTAACGCCCCGTGGAGCCAAGGCGGGCGCTGCGCCTGCCAAGAGCAAGCGCAAGGCCAAGCCGACCGATCTGGAAAAGAGGCTTATCCTCGCAGGCCAAGCCGGCGAACTGTCTGAGTTCCTCGCGCCTCACCTTCCACGTCTATCCAGTTCGCACGAATTCTCGCTCGAAGAGGCATCCGTATTTGCGATCGAGCGTGGCGTGACCGTCTTCCACCTCATCCGCGATGGGGTGAACGTCGCCGGCCTGTCTCGCGACGATCTCATGGAATTCACGTCCGAGTGCACAGCGACAGGCTCGGCGCGACCACCGGCCGTGGCTGACCCCAAAGCCGAAAGCAGTGAGCTGAAACAGCCGCTCAAGTCCTCGGGGGCCACGATTGCACCGTCGAACGAGTCCGCCAACGTCAGCGACCTCGACCGGCTTCTTCTTAAATTGGGATCGGTATCCGTCCGCAAAGACGAGTCCGGAACCTTCGAGCTTTAACTCAGACCAGGAGATTAAAATGAAAGTTCGACCGCCGCTTCGCAACGTTATGCCGAGAGCCACGTATGATGGCTTTGGCAACCCAATCGATTTGTCTGTCGCCGAAAATGAGACGGCGGATGATGCGTCTTCAGCTTCTAAAGCTGACGATGATGTCTTCGCCGCTTTCGACAATTACGTGTCTGATTTCAAGCGGAACAAGGGGTACGACCCCTATTTCGGAGATGACAAGTTCGATCGGGAGGTGCTCGCCAAAGGGGGGCGCCTGATCATGGTTTCGGGGTTCAAGGGCGGGGTTGGGAAATCGACCGAATGCGCCATGTTTATCGAGATCGCAATGGCGTTCGGCCACCGGTTCATCGTCATCGAGAGCGACCGCCGGAACAAAGATGTTGGCCCGACTTTTAAGAACATGGCCGAATTGCGCGTCATCGCCCTGGATCTGGCGCTGCAGGAAGGGATGGAAAACCTGCTGAAGATCATGGCGGCCGGACCGTATCTCATCGTCGTGAACACGCCTGCTGGAATGACCCAGCCCTTCGATGAACACGGTGAGGTTCTCAAAGAGGCGCTCAAGACCTTCGATTATGAGTTGACTGTCTTCTTCCTCATGAACAGCCAAAAGCAGAGCGTCGATGAACTGTCCGATTTCCGGCGCATGATGCCGCATGCGCGCGTTCATCCCGTCCTCAACCTCAAGGAGGGAGCCCGCAACGAGATCGCCGACTTCAAGGAATGGGATAACAGCGACATTCGTCCCGAAATTGAGGCGCAGGGTCGGACGCTGGTGATGCCGCTGGGGCCCATGGCCCTGATGAACCGGCTCGAGCAGGACAAGGTGCCTTTCGGCACCTTGGCCCAGGATCCACGGTTCGGGCTTTTCGACCGGCACCAACTGCAGGAGTGGCGGAAGTCCATGCGGGCCCAATTCGAGAGAGTGTTCAAATTCGGGAGGATTTCGGGATGAGTCAGATCAATCCCATCAGCAAGATTGTCGCGCTCAACATGTTGCACAATGCCAGGGCAGCGATGGCTGAAAAGCAAGACGACCTGCGCCTGGCCAAACTGGCCGACGCGGTCGGTGTCGGCGCAAACGATCCTCTGTTCAAGATCATGGTTCTTCAGCACGTAACCGTCGAGCACGCCCGTGACGCTCAGATTGCGTTGCTTGAGGTTGCTGAAGGCTTCAAGCAGGAAACCGTGAGACTATTGGAGGAGCGCGAGACCTCCGAGAAGGCGCGTCGACCCTGGGAACTCGCCAAGGCGTTTTGGATGGAGATCGGGCTCTGCCTAGCCGCAGCGGCCATCTTCGGAATGTTTATCGGCGTCCTACTGATGAAGACGAATGGTGTGCCAGCCAAGGACGGCCGTGCCGCCATCGAGCACCGGCAGGTTGTTCTTGCATTCCAGATCGCCGACGCGAACGACACCGCAAGCGCGGCTCGTCCCAGGCATTCGTGAGCCAGTCCATGCCGCGGCGCCGAACCATTCACGCAGTCAGCATGGATTGCAGGCGGTGGAAGATCGATCTCGCCGCACTGGTGTCATCCTCGGGAGGACACCGATCGTACGCCTTCTCGCGATTGGCCGAACAGCTGAATCTCCTGGAGGATGCCGCCGTCGCCTTCGTGAGGATGCAGGTTCAACCTGATGCTGGTAGGCACGGCTGCCACCCCTATGGACCGTGCCGCCGAGCCCTCGTGGTCTTCCCGTTCGATCCGGCCCTGAACCAAGTGCTCAAGGACCTAGGACCTGACCAAGTCAAATTCGACGGTGTGTCAAAGGCGTGGTCTGTCGTTGTCTACACAGACGCAGCGGTAGAGCACCTCATCCGGCGGTTGTTAAAATCGTTCGATGCACTCCTGGTCGATGATCTGGGCCGAACGGCGATCCTCTACCACTAGAAGGCGACTGCAGCCCAAGCTGGCACGGCGCCTGATGGGAGCCGCGCCGGGCCACTGTTATGGCTGTGCACGGCGGTGAGAAAACCATCCAGTGAAGCGCCGGCGCTTGTGCTGGCACGGGCGGCGTAAAAGCCGTCCACT
>JARYGW010000132.1:0-13839 GCA_033792295.1 Allobosea sp. | reverse complement strand
AAGGTCGCGGAAGGGTCGATCACCTTCTCCGGCGTCGATCTGGTCGCCGCCGACGAAGCCCAGATGCGCGACCTGCGTGGGCGGGAGATCTCTATGATCTTCCAGAACCCGCGCGCCGCGCTGAACCCCATCCGGAAGGTCGGCAAGCAGATCGAGGACGTGCTGCTGCAGCATGTCCAGGCCACGCGCGCGACCGCAAAGGAGAAGGCGATCGAGGCGCTGACCCGCGTCCGAATCGCGCGGCCGGAAGAGCGCTACGACGCCTATCCCTTCGAAATGTCGGGCGGCATGTGCCAGCGCGTGGTGATCGCGCTCGCGCTGGCCTGCCAGCCGCAATTGCTGATCGCCGACGAACCGACCACCGGCCTCGACGTCACCACCCAGAAGGCCGTGATGGACCTGATCGTCGAATTGACGCGGGAACGCGGCATGTCGACCATCCTGATCACCCATGATCTCGGCCTGGCAGCGGCCTATTGCGACAAGGTCGTGGTGATGGAGAAGGGCAAGGTCGTCGAAACCGCGGCGGCTTCCGAGATCTTCCGGAACCCTCGGCACCCCTATACGCGCAAGCTCATGCAGGCGACGCCGCGTCTCGGCATGAGCCTCGCGGATCTGCTGCCCGAAATACCGAAGACGGTTCCGGCCGGGCCGGCCCCGAGTGCGGCCCCGAAGCCCGCGGCAGGGACCGGCCCGCTGATGCGGGTTGAGAACCTGCTCAAGGAATATCCCCGTCCGGCTGCCGGCAGCCTCTTCGGCAAGCTCCTGGGGCGGAAGGCGGCCGAGCCGCCGGCGCCCTTTAGAGCCGTCGACGGCATCAGCTTCGACATCGCCAGGGGCGAGACGCTGGGCCTCGTCGGCGAATCCGGCTGCGGCAAATCGACGACCTCGATGATGATCACGCGGCTGATCGATCCGAGCGGCGGCAGGATCGTCTTCGACGGAACCGATATCGGCGCGATCCCCGCCAAGCAGTTCGCCGCCTCTCCCCACCGCCGGCGCATCCAGATGGTATTCCAGGACCCGACGGACAGCCTCAACCCGCGTTTCACGGCCGAGCGCGCCATCGCCGATCCGATCATGCGGATGGGCGCGATCAGGGGCCGCGACGCCCTGCGAGCGCGCTGCGAGGAGCTGGCGCGGCTCGTCGGCCTGCCCGTGGAGCTCATCGACCGCTTTCCCCACCAGTTGTCGGGCGGACAGAAGGCGCGCGTCGGGATCGCGCGTGCTATCGCGCTCGACCCCGACCTCGTCATCCTCGACGAGCCGACGGCGGCGCTCGACGTCTCCGTCCAGGCGGTGGTGCTGAACCTGCTCGCGGAGCTCAAGGGGCGGCTCGGCATGAGCTATCTCTTCGTCTCGCACGACCTCAATGTGGTGCGGCTGCTGTGCGACCGGGTGATCGTCATGCGGACCGGCTCCATCGTCGAGGAAGGCACGGCGGAGGAGGTGCTTGGCGCCCCCAAGGCGGCCTATACCAAGGAATTGCTGACGGCGATCCCGCATCCGCCGCTGTGAGCGGAGGCCGCGCCCGTCCCGGAGACCGACCATGAAGATCAACGACCCCGCGGTCCTGGCCGAGGTCACGGCCGCCTTTTCCGAATACGAGACGGCGCTGGTCGGGAACGACGTCGCGACATTGGACAGGCTCTTCAAGGACAGTCCGCAGACGCTGCGCTACGGCGCGACCGAGAACCTCTACGGCTACGACGAGATCGCCGCCTTCCGCTCCGCCCGCCCGTCAACCGGCCTGATGCGCACGCTCGAGCGCACGGTCATCACGACCTATGGCGAGACCACGGCCACGGCGAATACGCTGTTTCGACGCGACGGCATGGTCGGCAAGGTCGGCCGCCAGAGCCAGACCTGGATCAAGTTCGCGGAAGGCTGGCGGGTCGTCAGCGCCCATGTCAGCATTATTCCGGAATGAGCGATGGACGGCACCGATTCCGACCGGAGCCTGACCACCATCGCTCATCGCGTCATCCCGTTTCCTTTCGCTCCTGATCATGCCGCCGCGCCACGTCGCCCTTCTGTCCCCATCGAAGCCCGAGCGGCCGCCGCGGACGCGGACGGAGGCCTTGCGCCTGCAGATCGCCGACGAGATCATCTCGGGAGCGCTGGAACCGGGAGCCTCTCTCGACGAGCAGGAATTGGCGTCGCGCTTTGGCGTCTCGCGCACGCCTGTCCGCGAAGCGATCAGGCAGCTTTCGGCCTCGGGCCTCGTCGACGTCCGGCCGCATCGCGGGGCGGTCGTCGCGCTGCCGAGCCCCGCCCAGCTCAACGACATGTTCGAGGCGATGGCCGAGCTGGAGGCGCTCTGCGCGGGCCTCGCCGCCCGCAACATGACCGTGCCGGAACGCCGCGACCTGGAAGCGCAGCACGAGGCGCTGCGCGTGCTCGTGCATGAGGGCGATCCCCTGCGCTATCACGAGGCCAACGAGGCGTTTCACGCGTCGATCTATGCGGGCTCCCATAACGGCTATCTCGCCGAACTGACCCTGCTGACGCGGATGCGCGTCGCGCCGTTCCGCCGGGCGCAGTTCCGCATGCCGAGCCGCCTGGCAAGCTCCTATCAGGAGCATGACCATGTCGTGCAGGCGATCCTGCGCGGCGACCGCCCCGCTGCGACGGAGGCGATGCGCGCCCATATCGGGATCGTGCGCGATGCGTTCAGAAGCTACGCCGGAACGCCCTGAGGCTGGGTCTGACTCGCGACGAAGGCGCGCCAGCCGCCGAAGCTGGTGACATCCCGCGCACCCTCGGTCGCGATGGCCTCGCAGAGGAAGCCCTTGACCTGCGTCCCATCGATAAGGTCCAGCGTGCCGATGCCCAATGGCGCGGGAATCCCGGCGACGAAGTGGCCGAAGCCTTCGGCCGGCAAGGCCCATATCTCCAGCGCGACGGCCGCTCCGCCATCGCCGACTCGGATCAGGCCAGGGCGCGCCGGCGGGCCGCCGGGCAGCGCATAGAGCCGGTAGCGCTCGGCCGTGGCCGTGGCCCGCACGAAGCTCGCCCCGAGCGCGGTCAGCTCGCCGTTGAGCGGCATGCCCGAGAGGTGCGCGCCCACCACGGCGATCTCGATCGTGCCGGCCGCCGCGCCGTTGTCGGACGGCGGGAGCGGCGGCAGGGCTGCGCCCGTGCCGCCGAGACTCAGGGCGGAGGCCTGATGAAAGACGCGGCCGAACGTCGCCAGCGCGGCATCCTCGCCCGATGGCGCGATGAAGGTGACGCCCGCGGCGGTGCCGTCGGCCGCAAGGCTCACCGGTACGGCAAGCGCGCACATGTCGAGCAGGTTGACGAAATTGGTGTAGCGGCCGAGCAGCGAATTCTTGCCGACCGGATCGGCCGCGATCTCCGCCAGCGTCACCGGCCGCGGCGCCGTCGGTACCATCATCGCATCGATGCCCTTCAGCGCCGTTCTGACGGCGAGCGCGAGCTCCGCGAGCCGATACTGCGCCGCGAAGGCTGCGGCCGCATCGGGCAGCGGCTTGCCCGCGACGACCTCCCTGATGACCGGCAGGATCGCCTCCGGATCGCGCGCCAGCAGGTTGCGGATCGTCAGGAAGCGCTCGGCCACCCAGGGCCCCTCATAGAGCAGGCGGGCGGTCTCGTAGAAGGGCGTCATGTCGATGGGGACGATCGTGGCGCCCAGCGACCGGGCGCGCTCGACCGCAAGGGCGAAGCTCGCCTCGGCAGCGCGGTCTCCATCGAAGTCGAGATCGGCGGGGCGCGGAACGGCAAGGCGCAGATGGGGCGGCGAGGCGCCGAGCCTTCCCCGCTTCACAGGGCGGGAAAACGGGTCGGTGGCCTCGGGACCCGCGATCACGTCCAGCACCGCCATCGCATCGTCGACCGTCAGCGCGAAGACCGAAACGCAGTCGAGCGTGCGGCAGGCCGGCACGACGCCGGCCGTCGAGACGAGGCCGAGGCTCGGCTTCAGGCCGACGAGGTTCTGCAGTCCGGCCGGCACGCGCCCCGAGCCGGCGGTATCGGTGCCGAGCGCCACGGGCACGACGCCCGCCGCCACCGCGCTCGCCGAGCCCGAGCTGGAGCCGCCGGGAACGAGGTCCGGCCTCAGCGCGTTGCGCGGCGTGCCATAAGGCGAGCGCGTGCCGTTGAGCCCGGTCGCGAACTGGTCGAGATTGGTCTTGCCCATGATGATCGCCCCAGCGGCCCTGAGACGGGCGACGGCGGCGGCATCCTGCGCCGGCATGTAGCTGAAGTCCGGGCAAGCCGCCGTCGTCGGCAGGCCTGCGACGTCGATATTGTCCTTCACGGCGACGGGGATGCCCCAGAGCGCACGGCCGCGCTGGCCTTCCGCCTGCAGCCGCGCAGCCTCAGCCAGCGCTTCGCCTTCCGGCTTGAGCGTGATGAAGATGGCGGGATCGTTCTGTTCGCCGAGCCGGGCATAGCTCGCGGCAACGGTCTCCGCGATGCTGCGGCGGCCATCGATATGGGCCGAGAGGAGTTCCCCGAGAGTGTGCACGTGGCTCACCTTCCGTTGTCACCAGCCTGCCGGTGATTACAAAACGATCATTTCCGGAGAGATTGCATGCAAGGATCGTGCGAGGCCCGACTGGTCTTGACGCTTCCGTGTCAGGCCCCCAACGCGCACCGATCATCATTGCGACGGCGCAATGCGGACGGACTGGGTGAAACATCCGCCCCCTGGATTGCTTCGCTGGCGCTCGAAATGACGGCCAAGCGACGGTAATTGGCCACGAGCGCGGCTGAAACGGCAGCCGCGGCCAATCGGCGATCACGTCTCCGGGTCAAGACGATCATAGATCTCGAAGTCCGGCTCTCCCAATGACCTTACCGCAAGCGAGCACGCCGCGGGGCGGCATGGCAGGCACGGGCCTTGCAGAGATGATCCCGTACTCTTCGGGGAGGAGCGATTTTGCCAGCTGTGTTGGTGGCCGCAGAACCGGGCGCACTGACGCTCGATCTGTCCCGCACCGCGCTGATCATCATCGACATGCAGCGGGACTTCCTGGAGCCGGGCGGCTTCGGCGCAGCTCTGGGCAATGACGTGTCGCTGCTCGCCAGGGCGATCGCGCCCTGCCGGCGGATTCTCGACGCAGCGCGCGCCGCCGGCCTGCTCGTCATCCACACGCGTGAAGGGCACCGGCCCGATCTTTCCGATGCGCCGCCTGCCAAGGTCCAGCGCGGGCCGGCCGACAAGCGCATCGGCACTGAGGGACCGATGGGCCGCATTCTGATCCGCGGCGAGGCCGGGCATGCGATCGTCCCGGCCCTGGCGCCGCTTGCGAATGAGCCCGTGCTCGACAAGCCCGGCAAGGGCGCGTTCTATCAGACCGATCTCGACCTCATGCTGCGCAACCGCCGGGTCGAGACCCTGCTGGTCTGCGGCGTCACGACGGAGGTCTGCGTCCACACCACCGTGCGCGAGGCCAATGACCGCGGCTATCGCTGCCTCGTGCTCGGCGATGCCTGCGCCTCGTATTTCCCGGAGTTCCATGAGGTGGGCCTGCGGATGATCGCCGCTCAGGGCGGCATCTTCGGCTGGGTTTCGACCACGGACGAGCTGCTGCCGGCGCTGGCGCGGTCAGACACTGGGACCACGTTGGAGGAGACCGAATGAGCAATGACCAGTCCGCGTTCGATGCCGCGCGCCATTGCGATGCGATGTCGGCGACGCTTGGCCTGACGATCACGCAGGAGCAGCGCCCCGCCGTGCTCCAGTTCCTGGCCATCGCCCAACGCATGGCGGAAACCGTCTTCGGCGCCCCGCTCGACGACGCCTCTTTCGAGCCTGCACCGGTGTTTCGGGCCGGCAGCCATGTGGACGGGGGCAGCGCGTGAGTGTCGACGCTTTCGCACCGGCTCACCGGATCGCCGCCGATATCCGGAACGGGATGACGAGCGCGCAGGAGGTGGTCTGCGGTTTCCTGGAGCGCATCTCGGCGCTCAACCCCGCCGTCAACGCATTTACCGATATCACGGCCGAACGCGCCCTCGCGCAGGCCGCAGAGATCGATGCCCGCCGCGTCGCGGGCAAGGCGATCGGCCCGCTCGCGGGCGTGCCCTTCGCCGCCAAGAACCTGTTCGACATCACGGGCCTGCCGACCCGCGCCGGCTCGAAGATCAATCGAGACGCTCCGCCGGCCAGCCGCGACGCGGTTCTGATCGAGCGCTTGACGCAGGCCGACGCGATCCTGCTCGGCGGCCTCAACATGGGCGAATACGCCTATGACTTCACGGGCGAGAACGCCCATGACGGCCCCTGTCGCAATCCGCATGATCTCACCCGCATGGCGGGTGGCTCGTCCTCGGGCTCGGGTGCGGCCACCGCCGCGGGATTGGCACCCCTGTCGCTCGGCTCCGACACCAACGGCTCGATCCGGGTGCCGAGCTCGTTCTGCGGTGTCTTCGGGCTGAAGCCGACCTATGGCAGGCTTCCGAGAACGCGCAGCTTTCCGTTCTGCGACTCGCTCGATCATCTCGGGCCCTTCGCGCGCGACGTCACCGACCTCGCGATGGCCTATGACCTGATGCAGGGCCCTGATCCGCATGACCCTGCCTGTGCGCTGCGGCCCATCGAGCCGACACTGCCCTCATTGAAGACAGGGGTCTCCGGTCTTCGCATCGCCGTCGCCGGAGGCTATTTCTCCACGACAGGGATGCCCGAGGCGGACACCGCCGTTGCCGTGGTGGCCCGTGCGCTGGGCGCCACGCAAGTGGTGGATATCGCCGGGGCGGACATCGCCCGCGCGGCGGCTTTCCTGATCACCAACGGCGAGAGCTCCGCTTTCCATCTGGAACGGCTGAGGCAGCGCACGGACGATTTCGATCCCGAGACACGCGACCGCTTTCTCGCCGGCGCGATGCAGCCGACCGCCTGGTACCTGCAGGCGCAGCGGGCACGGCGCTGGTTTCAAGATCAGATGATGCGACTGTTCGAGACCGTCGACCTGATCATCGCACCAGCGACCCCCTGCACCGCGCCCGAGCTCGGCCAGAAGAGCTTGGTCCTGCGGGGTGAAACCGTGCCGTTGAGGCCGAATATCGGCGTTTTTACCCAACCGATTTCTTGCATCGGACTGCCAGTGGCCACCGTTCCTGTCTTTGCATCGGAGTTGCCGATCGGCGTTCAGCTGATCGGCGCGCCATGGCGCGAACATCTCTGTCTGAGGGCAGCCTATGCCCTTGCCGAAACGGAAGTTTCGATCGCTAAGCCGCCTGGGTTCGATCACCACGGAACATTCTGAGTTGTGGCCAGCCATGCCACTAGCCGGCACCTTGATGTCGCGCTCCATCCGGATCCGATCGAGCTCACGACGAAGCCGGGTGATCTCGGCAGCCCGATCGGACGGGGACGTGACGGGGCTCTCCGCCGCCCCTCCCGGCCGGAGACGCAAGGCGCACTCGTTCACGGCCGCTCGTCATTGCCTCAACATCGAACGCTGCTCTCGAGCAACGCGAACGCCTCCCGCTTGAACGCGGGCGTGAACTCACGTCTCCTCTTCCCCCTCGCCCCGAGCGTGTCAGACGCGTCCGCGGAACCAGGCGAAGATCAGTAGGCCAGCCACTGCCTTCGGAGGTTCCATTTCCAGACCCGCATCTTCAGGATTGCCGAGTCTACTCGTCCGGGAAAAGACTACGTCAGCCCGGCAAACCGAGGAGAGTTGATTTTCTGTACGATAGGCCGTGAGTAGACCCGGTGGTCGGCAGCAGGAGGTCCTTTCCGGTATGGAGTATCCGACTCCCGCGGCCCACGCCGTCTATGAAGTCAATCCATTAGAGGCATGTGGCGAAGGGACGGTGCCCAGCTGGGCTTACCATATGGCCCGGTGGCTGTTTCGCGAGCCGATCGACATCGCGATCACCGCTGCTCTCGCCGAAATCGGCGAACTTGCCGCCGCGGATCGGGCCTGGATGTTCGAGTACGACGCCGAATTGCTCCGTTTCCGGAATACGCACGAATGGAGCAGGCAAGGCATCCGCTCGTTCGTCGAGGACTTGCAGAACACACCCGTGACGATGATCGCCTGGCTCCACCAGTTTCTGGTGAAGGGCCAGGCGGTGATGATCAATCGCGTCGCCGATCTGCCGCGCCCGGCCCGCGCGCTGCAGGTCGAGATGCTCAGGCAAAACGACAAGAGCGTCCTCAGCGTACCGGTTTTCCACGAGGGACGATTGCGCGCCTGCATTGGATTCGATGCGACCACCGCGATCCGGCGCTGGCAGCCCGCAGACATCAAGGCGCTTTTCCAATGCGCCGAGCTGATCGCGCTGGCACGCTACGGTTCCTTCCACGACGGGCGGGCCCTTGCCGGCGTCCCGAGACCGTTCGTCCCGCTGATCTATCTGCGCCGACCGGGGCAGATCATCGGGGTCGAGCCGCAAACCATTCTCGGCGTCCGGTCCGCGCGCGATTATGTAAAGGTCTGGCTACATGACGGTTCGGCCGTGCTCGATCTACGCCCCCTCGCGCTCTGGATGGGGATGCTGTCGTCAGCGTCGTTCCTACGCATTCACCGTACGGCGATCGTCAATCTGCAGCATGTCAACAGCCTAGACCGACGCGCCGGCGATCGCTGGACCATTGGCCTCAACCGGGTGGCCGAGGGCTGGCCGGTCTCGCGACAATATCGGCAGGAGCTGCGAAAGCGCCTCGGTGTCTGAGAACCGCTGCCGATTCGCGGGGTTCCGATCTTCGATCATTTAACCGATTCCTCACGATGAGTTCGGCTCGGATCGCCGTTCATCGAACCCGCATGTCTGTTCGTCGAACAGTGCTTGTCGCCCGGCGGGCGGGGCGATCTGAATGCGGACATCGTTCGACGGACCCGCCCCGCCTATGCTTTTTCGCCGCCCGCCTCGCCTCGACGAACTGAAACCGAGATCCATGCCAGCGCGCAAAATCGCACGGCTCTTGCTTTGCTCCCTTTTTGCGATCGCGTCGGCTGCGGGCGCGCAGCGGGTGGAAGCCGACGATCTCGCGTTGCGCGATGCCGCGTCGATGGCCGGCGTCGGAATGTTCCTGAATGCGCGCGCGCCTGGCCTGATCCTCGCCGTCGTCCGCGGCGAAGACAGCGTCATCGCGGGATATGGCGAGATCGCTCCGGGCAGCGGCAAGGAGCCGGATGGCCGTTCGATCGTCCGCGTCGGTTCGGTCTCGAAGGTTTTCGCGACCGATCTGCTCGCTGCCATGGCAGCCGCCGGACAGGTTGCGCTCGACGCTCCGCTTGCCGGTTATGCCCCGCCGGGCAAGATGCCGCTGGCCTTCGAAGACAGGCCGGTCACGCTGCTCGACCTTGCGACGCATTCGGCCGGCCTGCCGCGCGAGATGCCAGATCCGGCGACGCCACCTGGCGAGAAGAACCCGTTCGCGGCCTACAAGGCCTCCTATTACTGGGATTGGATGTCGAGCCATCGGCCCGCCTATCGGCCGGGCACCACCGCGATCTATTCGAATTTTGGCTTCGGCCTGCTGGGCGAGGCACTTGGCAAGGCGGGTGGAAAGTCGTTCGCAGAACTGATCGATGAGCGCATCACCAAGCCGCTCGGCATGGCAGATACGACCTTGCGCCTTTCCGAGACGCAAAAGCCGCGGCTGATGACCGGGCTCGACCCGTTTGGAAAGCCCGACCCGAACTGGGAGGCGAGCGACGTGATGCAGGCCAGCGCCGGCATCTACACCACCGCCGAGGATATGGTGAGGTGGATGCGCTGGCATCTTGCCGACGACGCGGCCGGTCGGCCGGCGCGGACGCTCGCGCATGCGCTCTGGCGACCGCATGATGGGCTTTCCCGGCTGGTCGGCGTCGAGGCGACGGACTCCGAGGGAATGGGGCTAGGCTGGATCGTCAGCCGGCCAAAGGACAGGGTGCCTCTCCTCCTCGGCAAGAGCGGCGGAATCGGCGGTTTCATGAGCTATGTCGTGCTGTCGCCCAATCGCAGGCTCGGCATCTTCGTCGTCGCGAGCAAGGTCGATTTCGCCATGTTCGAAGGGCTGAGGACTGCCGTCCGCGATCTGGCGGCGGAACTGACGCCGACGAGCCCGTAGACAATGGCCGCATCCTATCCCGCCCGCGGATCGAGCCGCTTCGCCTGTTCGACCGCGATGCTGCGTGCCTGGCTCGCTCTGGCCGGAACGGCGGCATCCTGCGCGCCGCTCATGCTGGCACTGCCCGCCTGGGCCCAAGTCAGCGGAAAGGGAGGGGCTGGCGGTGCCCACGGCATCAGTCGCCCCACCACGGGACAGCCAGGTAGCCTCGGTGGCGAATATTCCGGCGGCGGCGGTGGCGGAGGGGGCGGGGCCAATGCTCGGCCGGGCGGCGGATCCACAGGCGGCAAGGGTGGCAGCGGCGTGGCCGGCCATGGCGGCGGCGATGGCGGCGACATCAGCGGAAGCTCATCCATTCTTCAGTCGATTCCACCTGGATATCTCGGCCATGTCGGGCAGTCCGGTTCGGCAGGAGGCTCGCCCTCGCATGGCGCGGCCGGCGCGCCGGGACATGATGGCGGCAGTGGCGGCGGCGGTGGCGGAGGAGCCGTCGGTCTCGATTTCTACGGAATATTGCTGACGGCGAGCCAGACGACCAACCTGATCGGCGGCGATGGCGGCAGCGGCGGAACCGGAGCGAACGGCGGCAACTCCTAAAGAGACCCCTTCATCGGGCATGGGGGAGCTGGTGGAGGCGGTGGAGGCGGTGGCGGCGGCGGCGGCGGCGGTGCCGCGGGATTGTCTTTGCCGGGTCAGGAGCTCGTCTTCAGCCCGTCTTCAGTCGGGTTTCACTGGGTCGCGCCGTCCAACCTTGCCGTGACCACCACGAATGCGAGGCTGCAGGGCGGCAATGGTGGCCGAGGTGGAGATGGCGGCGACGGAGGAACGGGCTCGGGGGCCTTTCTGTCGCAAACCTGCCTCCCGGGAGGCCGGGGCTGTGTGCCGATCCGCATGTATCCGGGCGATGGTGGCCCCGGCGGCTCCGCCGGAGACGGCGGTGCCGGCGGTGCCGGCCTGCTCTCGCTCTACGGTCGTCAGATCAGCCTGTGTGCGACGACCGCTCAGGGCGGCAACGGCGGCGACGGCGGCGGTCTTGGCGGCGGCGGCAATGGCGGCTCAAGCTACGACTATAGCGGCATGACGGATGGCGCTCGCGGCAATTTCGGAACGAACGGAAACGGCGGCAGTGGCGGTGCCGGCATCGAGGTGATCGCGACAAGCGGCGGCAGCGCGATCATCTCGCTGTCGTCGGGTAGCCATGCATTGGGCGGCAAGGGTGGCAGGGCCGGCTACCTTGCTTCGCCCGGCTGGGGAGGCGACGGCATTCGTGTAGCCGGGCCCGCGACCATCACCGTGGGCGGGACTGCAACTGGCGGCGGCGGTGGCGATGTCAACGGAGCATGGTTCGGAGGCGGCGGAGGCGCAGGCATTTTCGTCGACGGCCAGGCCAACGTTACAGTCCAGAACGGCGCTCAGGTGTCTGGCGGACGTGGCGGGCGCGGCGAGCAATCATCCGCCGGCCGCGGAGGAGATGGCGGCTCTGGCATCGAGGTCCTGCGTGGCGGGACATCCGCGATCATCGCCGGAGAGGTGCGCGGCGGCGACAGCCAGGGCTTTGTTCCCGGCTCGCAAGGCGCGGCGATTGCCCTCAACGGCGGCGGCAATTCGGTCGAGCTGCAGGCGGGATACGATCTGGTCGGCAAGGTGATCGGTGGCAGCAATGCAACGCTCATTCTCGGCGGCGCGACGAATGCGAGCTTTGATCTGCGCGGGCTGGGTTCGCAATATCTGGGCTTCTCGGATTTCAATAAGACCGGCGCGAGCACCTGGGCCCTGTCGGATGCAGCGACCGCCTTTCGCGGCAACATGGCGATCGATGCTGGAACGCTCGCCTTCTCGGCAGGAGCGCAACTCGCGGCGACGAATGCTCAGATTGCAAACGGCACGGGGGCGATCGCGGCCGTTTCGGTCACGGGGGCTGGAGCGAAATGGACCGCCGACGGCCCACTTGTCGTTGGCAATCAAGGTCAGGGCGGTCTGACGGTCGCCGATGGAGGAACCGTTCTCGCCAGCTCGATCAGTGCCGGGACGGCGACCGGCGGGACCGGTACGATCAGCGTGACCGGCAGCGGCTCGCATGTTGGAGCCGGCAGCCTCGTGCTCGGCGATGGTGGCACGGCATCGGCCTTGGTGTCCGGGGCTACGTCGAGCTTAACGGCAGATGCGCTCACGGTCGCGAACCTAGGCAGCGCCGATCTTACCGTCGCCGACGGCGGCCGAGCCGGCGCTGGCGGGGGCCGGGCCATCGAGGTCGCCAAGACCCTGGGCAGCGTCGGTACCATCAATATCGGCGCGGCCGCCGGGCAAGCCGTGACCGCACCGGGGACACTCGCCAGCGATATCCAGTTCGGTGCCGGCACCGGCAGGCTGGTCTTCAACCACACCTCCAGCGGCTACACATTCACCAGAGCGGTCTCGGGCGCGGGCGCGATCGACCTCCGCGCCGGCACGACGATCCTCACGGCCGACAGCGGAGGCTTTTCCGGGCGGACAACGGTCGCCGGCAGCACGCTCCGGATGGCAGACAGCGCACGTCTCGGCGGCACTGTCAGCGTTGATGGCGCGGGCCGGGTCGAAGGCGGGGGCAGCATCGGCGCGACAACCGTCAACAATGGCGGCACGCTCGCACCTTCCGGCTGGAACGCGCTCACGGTCAATGGCAACGTGACCGTCAACAGCGGCGGCACCCTCCAGCCGTCGGATGCCGCCGGTCTCATCGTCAATGGCACGCTGACGCTCGATGCCGGCAGCGCTTACGACTACAAACTGCATGGCTACGGATCATCGTCCGATGGCTCGGCGACAACGCGCGTCAACGGCAACCTGGCCCTCAATGGCGGGACGTTGAATCTCGCCAGCAATTCCCAGCCCGCGCTCGGCTATCACCGCGCCTTTACCTATACGGGAGCCCTGTCGGGTGGTGGCCTCCTCGTCGGGACGGTGCCCAACACCGGGCCATTCGCTTACAATTACAGCGTCGACACCTCGCAAAGCGGCAAGGTCGACGTGCTCGTCGGTGCCAATGGCGTCAATATCCTGCAGCTCTGGGGCACGACATCGGCCGGCGGCGACAGTGGTAGCTGGACTGCGGCCAATCAGAACTGGCTCGACCTTGGCGGTGCAACGCCGACACAATGGGGCAGCGGCTACGGCGTGTTCCGGGGCCCGGGGGGCACCGTCGTACTAGACAGCGGCAACGGCGCGCTGGGCGCCGTCGGACTGCAATTTGCCGGCGGCAGCTACACGCTGACCGGCGACAGCCTCGACCTGCATGGCTATAGCGGTGGCGGCATCACCATCACCACGCCTGAAATCAGGGTGCTCGACGGCGAGACTGCCCGGATCGATGCAGCGATCACCGGCACGGCCGGTTTCGAGAAGACCGGCGACGGCACACTGATCCTCAACGGCGCCAACAGCTATAGCGGCGGCACGATCATCTCGGGTGGCACCTTGCAGGTTTCGGCCGACGCCAATCTCGGCGCGGCCAGCGGCGGGCTGACGCTCGACAGTGGCGCGCTTCATACCGTGGGCAACATGGCCAGTGCCCGGGATATCGTGCTGCGAGGCACCGGCGCGATCGAGACGGATGCCGGCACCACATTGACCCTATCCAGCCCGGTAGGCGGCCCCGGCGGGCTGATCAAATGGGGCGACGGCACGCTTCTTCTCACCGGCAATAACAGCTGGGCGGGTGGCACGCTGCTCACGGCCGGTACGATCAGGGCTGGCAGCGCCGGCGCCCTGCCAACTATGACCGATTGGATGCTGACCGGCGGCAAGCTCGATCTCGCCGGTCATGA
>JARYGW010000131.1:0-13854 GCA_033792295.1 Allobosea sp. | reverse complement strand
CACGCCGCTGCAGCGTCGCCGCTTCGTTACGGCGGTGGTGGCTTCCGGCATGGCCGGTCTCGTCGTCGATTCGATTGTTTTCCTGCATCTGGCTTTCGGCAGTCTCGATTTCCTCGCCGGCCAGATTCTCGGCAAGGCCTGGATGATCTTGCTTGCCCTGCCGCTGATGCACCTGCTGCGCCGTCGCGACGAACGCCTTGGCCTCGCAGCCGCCTGACGCTTTCGTCGCAACCGCTCAAATTGTGCAGAAATAGCGCAAACGGATTTTAACGGGTATTTCTTACCGTCACCGCTCTCTTCGACAAGAGTTGTCGGAATACCGTGACGAAACCTTCCACCCGGCTGCAATCGCTGCAGAATGAAATCCTCGAGCACATCGCTCGCGGCGAGCCTCTTGCCGCCTGCATGCAGCGGCTCTGCCTGCGTGCCGAAGCGGCGGCCCCCGGCTGCGTCTGCTCGGTCGTAACCGTCGATAACGATGGCCTGCTCCGGCCGCTCGCCTCGCCCAGCCTGCCCGCTTCCTACGCTGCAGCAATCGACGGCATCGCCGTCGGCCCACGTGTCGGCTCATGTGGCACGGCGATCTATCGCGGTGAGCCGGTCGAGGTCGTCGACATCGCCACCGACCCGCTTTGGGAGGGGCTGACCGAGCTGGTGCTGCCGCTCGGGCTGCGCGCGAGCTGGTCGATGCCGATCAAAGCCCGCGACGGCCGCGTCGTCGGCGCCTTTGCCTTCTATTACCGCAACCTAGGGCGCCCGCGCGCCATCGAGCGGCGGATCGTGGCGACTTGCGTGCATCTCTGCGCCATCGCGATCGAGCATGAGGAGGTGCGCGCTCGCAATTATCGCCTCGCTTATTTCGACACGTTGACGAAACTGCCCAATCGCACCCGCTTCAGTGACGCGATTACCGCGATGTGCGCGAATCCGGCGGGCCGTCTCGGGCTTATGCTGATCGACATCGACAACCTCAAGGCCATCAACGACACACTGGGCCATGCCGCAGGCGACGCGCTGATCGCCGAGATCGGAGCGCGCCTCAGCCGAGAACTGGAAGGATGCCTCGCTTGCCGCATCGGTGGCGACGAGTTCGCCGTGCTCGTTCCCTCCTGCGACTGCGCCGGCCGGATGAGGGCGCTCGCCACCGCCGTCCTCGCCGCCATGCCTCCGCCCGTCGAGCATGACGGCCAAAGCATCGTCCCGAGCGTGACCATCGGCGGCGTCATCGCCGATGTCGCGGGCACAGACAGCGATACGCTGCGCCAGAACGCCGATCTCGCGCTCTATCACGCGAAGGAAACCCGCCGCGGTGGCTATGTCCGCTTCCGGCACAGTCTGCGCAGCGCCATGATGCGGCGCATCCGCATCCGCCGGCAGGTCGAGGATGCACTGGGGGACGAGCGGATCATCCCCTACTATCAACCGATCGTCCGCCTCGACAGCGGCGAGATCGTCGGGCTCGAGGCCTTGGCGCGGATGCGGCTCGGCGACAGCCGCATCGTTACTGCCGGCGAGTTCCACGAGGCGTTGCTTGATCCCAAGGTGGCCTATCGGGCGACGAGCCGGATGCTCGCCGCCATCGTGGCCGATATGGCCGAATGGCAGGCTGCCGGCCTGCAATTCCAACACGTCGCGCTCAACGTCACGGCCGCCGACTTCCGTAAGGGCGACCTCTTCTCACGGATCGTCAGAACCTTCGACAAGGCCGGCGTCCCGCTCCGGCATCTCGTGGTCGAAATTACCGAACAGGTCTTCATGGGCGGCTTGCGCGACGGCGTCGCCCGCACGATGGAGGCGATGCGCGCCCACGGCATATCGGTCGCGCTCGATGATTTCGGCACCGGTTTCGCCTCGCTGACCCACCTGCTCGATTTCCCCATCGACATCATCAAGATCGACCGTTCCTTCGTCGGCGCCATCGATAGCGGCGCGCGCAGCGGCGTCATCGTGGAATCGCTGCAGGCCATGGCGAAGCGGCTTGGAATGAAGATCATCGCAGAAGGCATCGAGACGGAAGGACAGGCGAGCCGCCTGTATGAAATGGGCTGCTCCCTCGGGCAGGGCTTCCTGTACTCGCCGCCCGTGCCCGCCCCGGTCGTCCGGGAATTGCTGCAGCGTTTCGGCCCGCAGGGGCCGACCGCTAGCCTCGCAAACAGCGGCAAGGTGGCGAATGCCGCCTGAACGGACTTGAGATCGCGGCGCTTTTCGCCTATGAGCAGCCACGCGTCCCGCTGACACCCTTGGAGGCTCTGGACGCGCAACCCGATGGCCGCCACCAGGCGGCCTTGTCATTTTTGTGAAGTCAAGGACATTAACATGACCGCCGTGAAGCAAATCCAGGCTTCGGCGCGCGCACAGGTCGGCAAGGGGGCCGCCCGTGCAGTTCGCCGCCAGGGCCAGACGCCTGCCGTGATCTATGGTGGGGGCGCCGCTCCCGAGGCCATCGCGCTCGACGCCAACAAGACCCGCCAGCTCATTTTCGGCGGCCACTTCCTGACCACGATCTTCGAGATCGACGTCGCCGGTAAGAAGCAGCGCGTCATTCCGCGCGACTACCAGCTCGACCCGGTCAAGGATTTCCCGCTCCATGTCGACTTCCTGCGCGTCGCCAAGGGCCAGACCGTGACGGTCCTCGTACCGGTTCACGTCGTCGGCCAGGAAGCCAGCCCCGGCGTCAAGTCCGGCGGCCTCGTCCAGATCGTCGAGCACGCGCTCGAAATCGCCGTCGAGCCCGACAGCATCCCGGATGCCTTCGAGGTGTCCGTCGCCGGCCTGAACATCGGTGACTCGCTCCACGCCGATGCCATCAAGCTGCCGGCCGGCGCCAAGCTCACCGTCGGTTCTGACGCCACGATCATCACGATCGCGCCGCCGACCGTCGAGGCCGAGCCTGAAGCCGCCGAGGCCACGGAAGCCGCTCCGGAAGCCAAGGCCTGACGCACCAGAGCATCGGATCGAAAAGTGGACTCCGCTTTTCGGATAAATCCGATGCACCAACAATCAGGTAGATCATCGTGATCGCGTCCGACAGGACGCGTGATGATCTAGCGCTCATGGCGCCACGCGACCCTTGGCGCCATGCGGCCATTCTGCGATCGAACGAGACGGCCGGGTTTTCCCGGCCGTCTTGCTTTAGCACCGGACCGGAAGACGAAATCCACTTTTCGGATGAATCCGATGCCGCTCCCTGAGTCTGCCGGAGTCCCGCCATGCTGATCTTCGCCGGCCTCGGCAACCCGGGCGCGCGTTACGCCCGCAACCGACATAATATCGGCTTCCTGGCCGTGGACGAGATCGCGCGCGCTCACCGCGCCTCGCCTTGGCGCTCACGCTTCCAGGCCGAAGCCTGCGAGGCGACGATCGGGACAGAGAAGGTCATCCTGCTCAAGCCGCAAACCTATATGAACGAATCCGGCCGCTCGATCGGCGAAGCCGCGCGCTTCTTCAAGATCGCGCCCGCGGACGTCGTCGTCTTCCACGACGAGCTCGATCTCGCGCCGGCCAAGCTCAGGGTGAAGCTCGGCGGCGGCAATGCCGGCCATAACGGCCTGCGCTCCACGACCGCCGCCATCGGCAACGAGTATCGTCGGGTGAGGATCGGCATCGGCCATCCTGGCCTGAAGGAACTGGTCCACGGCTATGTGCTGAACGATTTCGGCAAGGCCGAGCAGCCCTGGGTCGAAGATCTCTGCACGGCCTGCGCCGACTTCGCCCCTCTCCTCGCCGCCCATGACGATGCCGGCTTCCAGAACAAGGTGCATCTTTTCATGGATGCGCGCGGGCATGCCGCCGTGAAGCGGCTGGGCGAGAAGAGCGAAAACTGAGTTCGGCGCGCGGAGCCCGGTTCAGTAAGGCAGCTTCGCCCCGCCCTTGGCGACCGTGATGCGACTCGTGCTGTAACTGCCATCGGCCTGCCGGTTCGCCGTCATCGCGACCTGTGCGCCGGGCTTGAGCTCGCCCGCCTCGGCTGGCGCAGCCTTCAGGATGACCGCCTCGGGCGTGATCGCGACCTTCTGCTCCCCTCCGGGATAGCTCAGCACCAGATTGGCGCCGTCGATGCGCGAGACCGTCTCGGCCACGGTCGCATTGGTCATGGTCGCATCGGGCAGCACGGCCCAAGGGCGGTGCCCCTCCCCGGTACCGCGCATCGCTTCCGGGAAGATCATCACTTGCACCGCGAGCAAAGTCCCGTCCGGCTGCGGCTTGGCACCGACGCCGATGAACGCGCCCTTGCCGATATCGGTAGCCTTGGCGGACACGACGGCACCGGTGGAGAAACCCGGCGCCAGCGTAACCTTGGCCTCGCGACCATCGGAGGTCTTGAGGGTCAGGCTGGAGCCGGATACCGCCTCCACCTCCCCCCGCAACCGCGCGCCAGGCGTCTGGGCAAAGGCGGCTGTGCCGGCAAGGCTGAAAGCGAAGATGAGCGAGGCGAAGGGAGATTTGCGCATCGGGGGCACCGGTTGCAGAGAAGATCCGCCGGCGATCCAGCACCGGCCAGGCGTCGGCCGCCATGCACGTTCCCGTGAAGCGGAGATTACCGCCATTCGGCTCCACCCCTTGTCTTTACGGCGCTCTCCCCCCAATAAGGCGCCATCATTTCTGCAACATCACGCGCGCCCGCCTTCGAGCCGCGGCAGCGTATCGGATAGGCGATCATGGGCTTCAAATGCGGAATCGTCGGCCTGCCGAATGTCGGCAAGTCGACCCTCTTCAACGCGTTGACACAGACGGCCGCGGCACAAGCCGCAAACTATCCCTTCTGCACCATCGAACCGAACGTCGGGGACGTGGCCGTTCCCGATGAGCGGCTGGAGACGCTCGCCAGCATCGCCGGCTCGAAGGACATCATCCCGACGCGGCTGACCTTCGTCGACATCGCCGGCCTCGTGCGTGGCGCCTCGCGCGGCGAAGGTCTCGGCAACCAGTTCCTCGCGAACATTCGCGAGTGCGACGCCATCGCCCATGTCGTTCGCTGCTTCGAGGATGGCGACATCACCCATGTCGAGGGCAAGGTCTCGCCGATCGACGACATCGAGACGATCGAGACCGAGCTGATGCTCGCCGATCTCGAAAGCCTCGAGAAGCGCGTCGTCCCGCTGGAGAAGAAGGCGAAGTCCGGCGACAAGGAGGCCAAGGAGGCGGTCGAGCTGATGAACCGCTGCCTCGTGCTGCTGCGCGACGGCAAGCCGGCCCGCCTCGCCGAGATCCCGGCCGACCAGAAGCGCGCCTTCGAGCAGCTCGGCCTACTCTCCTCCAAGCCGGTGCTCTATGTCTGCAATGTCGAGGAAGCGAGTGCCGACAAAGGGAATAATTTCTCCGAGCTGGTGAAAAAGCGCGCTGCCGAGGAAGGTGCCGTCGCGGTCGTGGTCTCCGCCAAGATCGAGAGCGAGATCGCCATCCTGCCGCCCGAGGAGCAGGCGGAATATCTGGAGGCGGTCGGCCTCGACGAACCGGGCCTGAACCGTGTCATCCGCGCCGGCTACAAACTGCTCAACCTCGTGACCTATTTCACGGTGGGCCCGAAGGAAGCCCGCGCCTGGACGATCGAGAAGGGCACGAAGGGGCCGCAGGCCGCCGGCGTGATCCACACCGATTTCGAGAATGGCTATATCCGCGCCGAGACCATCGCCTTCGACGACTATGTCGCCAACAAGGGCGAGGCCGGCGCGCGCGAAGCCGGCAAGTTCCGTCTTGAAGGCAAGGAATACGTCGTCGCCGACGGCGACGTCCTGCATTTCCGCTTCGCGAACTGAAGTCTTGGCGGGAGGCGGATCGATGCTGCAATTTGAGGATTTCGTCGTCGGCGAGAGTGCCTGCACGCACAGCATCGCTGTCTCGCAAGAGGATCTCGTCGCTTTCGCCTCGCGCTACGACGCGCAGGATTTCCACGTCGACCCGCAAGCGGCCAAGACGAGCTTCGTCGGCAGCCTGATCGGTTCCGGCTGGCAGAGCTGCTCGCTGCTGATGCGGCTGATCGCCGAGGATTTCCTGCTCGACTCGACCGGCATGGGCGCACCGGGCATCGATGAGGTGAAGTGGCTGAAGCCGGTCTTCCCGGGCGATCGTCTGAGCGCGCGGCGCACGATCCTCGAAACCAAGGCGTCCCGTTCCCGCCCTGAAATGGGGCTGGTGCGCTTCCGCTTCGAATTGCTGAACCAGCGCGACGAGCCGGTGCTCGAGCAGACCAACTGGATCATGTTCGGCCGCAAAGGCTCCTCCATCACGCCTCAGCCCGGGGGGGACTGGCTCGCCCATGGGCCGCGCTACGAGCGCCCGACTCATGAAAGCCCATTGATGGAGCCCGCCGAGGGCCCCACGCCGACACCCTTCTTCGAGGAGCTGGAAATCGGCAGCCGCCACGAACTCGGCAGCTTCGTCTTCACACCGGAGGAGATCGTCGCCTTCGCCCGCAGTTTCGATCCGCAACCCTTCCACATGGACGAGGCGGCGGCGCGCGACAGCCTCTTCGGCAGCCTCGCGGCCTCGGGCTGGCACACGGCTTCCGTCTGGATGGCGACAATGGTTCTGCACCGGAAGCGCCAGCTCGCCGCCACGCCCGGGCGCCCGGCGCGCCTCGGCCCCTCACCCGGCTTCAAGAACCTGCGCTGGTCGCGACCGGTTCTCGCCGGCGATCGGATTACCTATTTCTCGGAAGTCGCGGACAAGCGTGAAAGCGCCTCGCGCCCGCAATGGGGCCTGTTCTTCCATCACAACACCGGCATCAACCAGCGCGGCGAAGAAGTCTTCAGCTTCGACGGTTGTGTGTTCATCGAGCGCAAGCCCGGCTGACGATCAGGCAGGCCCTCCCGCGGCCTTAGCCGGTCTTCAGCCTGATGAGGTCGATCGGGCCGCGCTGGCCATCCTGCGGCGAGCGCATCTGGGCCAGGAACTCCTCCTGGTCCGAGCTGACCGCGACCTGGTCCCGCCCGCTCCGCTTGGCTGCGTAGAGCGCCGTGTCGGCATCCTGCAGCAGCGCGTCGAAATCGATGACAACGTCCTCGGTCCGCGCGACGCCCGCACTGACGGTGCAGCCGAACGCGCCGGCGCTTCCCGTGAAGTGGCGCTTGGCGAGGCGCGTCCGCACGTTCTCGGCCAGAATAGCGGCCGAAACGAGCGAGGTGCCCGTCACCAGCATTGCGAACTCCTCGCCACCGAGCCGCGCAGCCAGCCCCTGCGAGCGCGATGACAAGGTCAGGATCTCGCCGAACGCGCGCAATACCTCGTCACCTGCGAGATGGCCGTGAACGTCGTTGATTCGCTTGAAATGGTCGATGTCGAAGATGACGAGGGCGGCAGGCCCTTCGACGTCTCCGGTGATACGGTCGAGCAGTGCGCGCCGGTTGAGCAGACCGGTCAGCGCGTCTGTCTCCGCATCGCGCTTGTGACCACGCGCCAGCCGCGCCTGATTCAGCGCCAGTGACAGCGCTCCGATGCCGGCCAACGAGGTGAGGCAAACGCCGATATTGAGGTCTTCGGCCCAATTCGACGGGATTTCAGGCAGAATCCAGCGGCCATCGAGCAGCAGCAGGACAGCGCAGGGAACGAAGGAGAGCCCGGTCAGGATGTAAAGTGCGGTCAGCAGCGTAATCGCCAGCCGCGCCTCCGCCCGCCCCAGCCAGTAATCCCAGGCCGTGATCAGCAGGATAGCCGTCGCTGCGACGTTGAGCACCAGGATCGCGGCGCCATTATAGCCGGCCAGCATGGGGACAGCCATGACCGTGGACGATGCGACCGCCATGATGGCCATGCTGCTCCAAGGCAGAACCCGGGTGCGGAACTCCCGGCCCGCACCGAAGACGAAAGCGAGGCCGACCAGCAACACCGTGTACCCGGCAGTGCCAAGAAGCGGCGACATCGTCCTTACGTAGCCGTCATAGATCAACACGCCGAACGCCATCAGCGAGACGCCGATGGTCCAGGCCATCAGGAAGCGTTCTTTCTTCGAGACCAGCCAGCTCACGAGGAAGGCGGCCGCCAATCCGCATCCGGAAAGGGTGAAGGCTGTCAGGAGGGAATGATAGTCCAGCGGCACGAAAGTCTCTGCTGCAGGCGACCAAGACGCTGCGGTTATGACGGCAGCGCCCTTGCGAAAAACTTAAGCCCATCGGCCGCATTTGCGCGACCCTGGGCAGAGTGGTTCAACCGACCTTGCCGTAGCCCGCGAATTTTGCCGAAACCCGCGTCATCTCCTCCGCGTCGAGGATCACCGGCGCGAGCCCTGCCGCGAGGATGTCGAGATATTGTCCAGCAAGGTTCTCGACCTCCGCGGCGATCTGATGCGCGCCGGCAAGCGAACCGCCGAGTGCGATGACGCCGTGATTGGCGAGCAGCACCGCCTTGCGCCCTTCCAGGGCCTTCACCGCATTTGCCGCCAGCTCCGGTGTGCCGAAGGTCGCATAGTCGGCGCAGCGCACATCCGCGCCGCCGCAGAGCGCGATCATATAATGGAAGGCCGGAATGCCGCGCCGCGTGCAGGAGAGCGCGGTCGCCCGCGGCGAATGGGTGTGCACGATCGCCTGCGCATGCGGCCTCGCCTTGTAGATCTCGACATGGAACGGCCATTCGGAGGACGGCTTGCGCACGCCCGACAGGACCGTGCCGTCGAGCGACAGATGGATCAGATCCTCCGGCGTCGTCTGCGCATAGGGCAGCCCCGACGGCGTGATCAGCAGACCACTCTCGAAACGCGCCGAGACATTGCCGGATTTCGAAGGGCAGAACCCGGCCCGATCGATTGCCTGCGCGACCGCGACGATCTCCGCCCGCAACGCCTGCTCGTTCATGCCGCCACTCCACGCGCCAGATCGGGGAACAGCCCGGACAGCCCCTCGCCGCTCGCGGCACAGACGCCGCGCTCGGTGATCAGCCCCGTCACCAATCGCGCCGGCGTGACGTCAAAGGCCGGATTCGCCACCGTGCTCCCCGGTGCGACGACCCTGACCGCCCTCACCTCGCCATCCTCCGCCAACCCGGCGAGATGCGTGACCTCGCGGCCAGCGCGCTCCTCAATCGGAATATCGGCGAGGCCGTCGCGAATGCTCCAATCGATCGTCGGCGAGGGCAGCGCGACATAGAAGGGCACACCGTTGTCATGCGCGGCCAGCGCCTTGAGATAGGTCCCGATCTTGTTGGCGACATCGCCGCTTGCCGTGGTCCGGTCGGTACCGACGATCACCAGATCGACCTGGCCGCGCTGCATCAGATGCCCACCGGCATTGTCCACGATCACCGCGTGCGGCACGCCATGCGCGCCGAGCTCATAGGCCGTCAGCGCCGCACCCTGGTTGCGCGGTCGCGTCTCGTCGACCCAGACATGGACGGGAATGCCGGCGTCATGGGCGAGGTAGATCGGCGCCAGCGCCGTGCCCCAATCCACCGTGGCGATCCAGCCGGCATTGCAGTGGGTCAGGATGTTGACCGGTTGTCCTGCCGGCTTGCGCGCCGCGATCTCCCGGATCAGCGGCAGGCCATGCTCACCGATGGCGCGGCAGAGCGCGACATCCTCATCGCAGATCGCGGCCGCTTCGGCATAGGCAGCCTCAGCGCGTTCGACCGGAGCGAGCGTAGCAAGCGTGCGCCGCATCCGCTCCAATGCCCAGCGCAGGTTCACCGCCGTCGGCCGCGTCGCTCCGATCAGCGCAATCGCGGCCTCCAGGGCGGCGTCGGAAGCATCGGCCCGCATCGCCAGCGCCACGCCATAGGCCGCCGTCGCGCCGATCAGGGGTGCGCCGCGAACCACCATGTTGCGGATCGCATCGGCTGCCTGCTCGGACGAACCCAGCGCCACCGTCTCGAAGCGGAAGGGCAGCCGCGTCTGGTCGATGACGACCACGCGCCAGCCATCCTGCGCGAGCCAGATCGTACGGTAATGCTGGCCGTTGATCTTCATGGCTGACGGCTCAATGCCCGTTGAAGGAGACGAGCGTACGGACCGGCACGCCGAGCCGGCGGATCTTGTCGGCACCGCCGAGCTCCGGCAGGTCGACGATGAAGCAGGCGGCAACCACCTCGGCACCGAGCCCCGTCAACAGGTTCACGGCGCCTTCGGCTGTCCCACCCGTCGCCACCAGGTCGTCGACGAGCAGGACGCGTTCGCCGGGCTGCACCGCATCGCGGTGGATTTCAATCTCGTCGGTGCCGTATTCGAGCGCATAGGTCACGCGCAGCGTCTCGCGGGGCAGCTTGCCTTTCTTGCGCACCGGGATGAAGCCGGCCGAGAGCTGATGCGCCACCGCACCTCCGAGGATGAAGCCTCGCGCCTCAATGCCGGCGATCTTGGCGATCTTCAGCCCGGCAAAGGGCTGCACCAATTCATCCACGGCCCGCCGGAAGGCACGCGCATCGCCCAACAGCGTGGTGATGTCGCGAAAGACGATCCCCGGCCTCGGGTAATCCGGAATGGCGCGGATGGTATCGGCGAGGTTCATGGAGGGCATCCCGGGCGCATGGTCGAGAGCCTTGGTCGGCCGCCCGGCCCGCTTCGTCAAGGGCGCCGCCATCACGCGCTCTTGAGTACCCGCCCGGCGACGGCATCGAGCTTGGCCAGCAAGGCCGGATCGCGGAAGGCCGGCGCGGTGATGATCGCATGGTCGAGAGCGTTGTGGGAACCGACCGGGCAAGGCTCGCGTTCCGCCGGGAAATCGGCGGCGAGCCGGGCCACGAGGCGGCGCGCCTTGTCCGCATTCTCATGCAGCACCGCGACCACGGACGCGACATCGACCGCGCCGTGCAACTCGTGCCAGCAGTCATAGTCGGTCACCATCGCGACAGTGGCATAGGTGATCTCGGCCTCGCGCGCGAGCTTGGCCTCAGGCATCGCGGTCATGCCGATCAGGTCGTAGCCAAGCCCTCGATAACTCGTCGATTCGGCATAGGTCGAGAATTGCGGCCCCTCCATCGTGACCAGAGTGCCGCCGCGCACGAAGGGCAGCTCTTCCGCCTCGGCCGCCGCAGCGATCCGGTTCTGGAGGTTCGGCCCGACCGGATGCGCCACGGAGACATGGGCGACGCAACCCTTGCCGAAGAAGGAGCTCTCGCGCCGGGCCGTACGGTCGACGAACTGGTCGACCAGGACGAAAAGCCCCGGATAGAGCTCGGCTTTGTAAGAGCCGCAGGCCGAGAGCGAGACGAGATCCGTCACACCCGCCCGCTTCAGCACATCGATATTGGCGCGGTAGTTGATGTCGGAGGGCGAGAGCACATGGCCGCGCCCGTGCCGCGGCAGGAAGACGATCTTGGTGGATCCGATCCGGCCGATCCGCAGCACGTCCGAGGGCTCGCCCCACGGGCTTTCGATCCGCTCCTCGCGAATGTCGGTCAAGCCCGGCAGATCGTAGATACCCGATCCGCCGATGATTCCGAGAACGGCTTCGTTCATGGCTGCTTCCTTGTTGCGGCGCGGAAAGGATCACCTTTCCATGACGATCGCAACACAGGAGATGACGAACCTCCCGCATCCCGCGGCCGAAAAGAAAAAGGCCCCGCCGGGCGGGGCCTTTTCCAGAACGATATCCTGCAGCGTCAGTGCGCGGGGGAGCCGTCCGGCATGCGCGACCAGATCTTCTTCTTGCTGAAGTAGAGCAGGAAGGCGAGGATGACGAGGAAGGGCATGAACCACAGCGCGATGCGCTTGCGCTGCTCCATATGAGGCTCCGCCACCCAGACCATGAAGGTCGCAACGTCGCGCGCATACTGGTCGACCGTCTCGGGCGCGGTCGGCTTGCCGTCCTTGTCCTTGTAGTCGACCTGACCGTCCGAAAGCGGCTTCGGCATCGCGATCAGGTGGCCGGGCATATATTCGTTATAGTTCTGCCCGGGCAGGAGAGCCTGGAAGCCGGCCGGCGGATCCTTGTAGCCGACCATCAGGGCGTGGATGTAGTCCGGCCCCTGCTCCTGATACTGGGTGAAGATGTCGAAGATGAAACGCGGGAAGCCGCGCTCATAGGTGCGCGCCTTGGCCAGCACCGAGAAATCCGGCGGATAGGCGCCGCCCTGGGCCGCGCGCGCCGCCTGCTCGTTCGGGAAGGGTGACGGAAAGGCGTCGGCCGGCCGGCCCGGGCGCTGGAACATCTCGCCCGCGTCGTTCGGACCGTCATTGATCTGGTAGGTCGCGGCGAGCGCAGTGACCTGCCCGTCCGAGAACTCGGGACCACCCGGCTGCGACAGGTTACGGAAGCGCAGCAGGCTGGCCGCGTGGCAGCTCGAGCAGACCTCCTTGTAGACCTTGAAGCCGCGCTGGAGCTGCGCCCTGTCGAAGGTGCCGAGCGGGCCCGAAAACGTCCAGCTGAGCTGCGGCGGCTCGACACGCCCTTCCGCCGCGCGGGCGGCCGGGAGGGAGAGGGCCCCGAAGCCGAGGCCGGCGGCGAGACCCGTCAGGGCCAGGCGAAACGATAGTCTGCTCATGGTTCCGTCAGCCCTTGACGTTCGGTTCGGCGGCCGTGGCGGTCGCGATGCGGGCGGCCGAACCGCCCTTGGCCGATGCCAGCACGGAATCGGCGATCGAAGCGGGCAGCGCCTTCGGCCGTTCGAACAGGCCGACGACGAACAGTGCGACGAAGAAACCGAAATACAGCACCGTGAAGATCTGCGAGGCGATGACGAAGCCACCTTCGGGCGGCATCGCACCGAGATAGCCGAGGCCGATGCAGACGACGAGCCACGCCCAGAAGAGCTGGCGTGCGATCGGCCGATAGTTCATCGACTTGACCTTGGAGGTGTCGATCCAGGGCAGGAAGGCGAGGACGACGATGGCCGCGCCCATGGCGATGACGCCGCCGAGCTTATCGGGGATGGCGCGCAGGATCGCGTAGAACGGCAGGAAGTACCACTCCGGCACGATATGGGCCGGGGTCGCGGCCGGATTCGCCATGATGTAGTTGTCGGCATGGCCCATGAAGTTGGGCTGATAGAACACGAACCAGCCGAACACGATCATGAACACGACCATGCCGAACAGGTCCTTGATCGTGGCGTAGGGCGTGAACGGCACGGTGTCCTTCTCGACGTTCTTCACCTCGACGCCGGTCGGATTGTTCTGGCCGACATGGTGCAGCGCCCAGATGTGCAGCCCGACGACGCCGAAGATCATGAAGGGCAGCAGGTAGTGCAGCGAGAAGAAGCGGTTCAGCGTCGGGTTGTCGACCGAGTAGCCACCCCACAGATAGGTCACGATCGTCTCGCCGATCACCGGCAGCGCCGAGAACAGGTTGGTGATGACGGTCGCACCCCAGAAGGACATCTGGCCCCAGGGCAGCACGTAGCCCATGAAGGCGGTGGCCATCATCAGCAGGAAGATGACGACGCCGAGGATCCAGAGCACCTCGCGCGGGGCCTTGTACGAGCCGTAATAGATGCCGCGGAAGATGTGCACATAGACGGCGACGAAGAACATCGAGGCGCCGTTGGAGTGCAGGTAGCGCAGCAGCCAGCCATAGTTCACGTCGCGCATGATGTGCTCGACGGAGTTGAACGCCATCGAGGCATGCGGCGTGTAGTGCATCACCAGGATGACGCCGGTGATGATCTGCGCCACCAGCATGAAGGCAAGGATGCCGCCGAAGGTCCACAGGTAGTTCAGGTTCCGCGGAACCGGATAGGAGACCGCCGAATCATGCGCGAGCCGGATGATCGGAAGGCGTACATCGAGCCAGCGTTCGATGCCGGTCTTCGGGACGTAGGAACTGTGACCACTCATGAAGAATGCCTCAAGGCTGTCTCATCTTGGCGGGAAAGCGTCGAGCGCATCGCTCAGCCGATCTTGATCTTGGTATCCGCGGTGAAGGCGTAGGGCGGAACCGGCAGGTTGAGCGGTGCCGGGCCCTTGCGGATGCGGCCGGACGAATCGTAGTGCGA
>JARYGW010000130.1:0-13899 GCA_033792295.1 Allobosea sp. | reverse complement strand
CGTTCCGGTCAGGATGTCCGCGAGATGGCCGGCGCCGAAGCGCTCGCCCGAGCGGATCACGGCGGAGAGCAGCTTGCGGGCTTCGAGCGTCGCGTCATGGAGCGTGGATGCCTCGGCGCCGCAGAGATCGCAGCGGAACGGCACCTGCCCGTGCCGGCAGGGCGGCGTCTCCTCGCCGAAATAGGCGAGCAGCGCGCTGCGCCGGCACAGCGCGTTCTCGCACAGGTCGATCATCGCGTTGAGCCGCTTGTGCTCGATGCGCTTGCGCTCGTCGTCGACCGGCTTCTCGTCGATCTGGCGGCGCCTGAGGGCCATGTCGTCGACGCCGTAGAGCGTCAGCGTATCGGCCGGTAGCCCGTCGCGGCCGGCGCGGCCGATTTCCTGATAGTAGCCCTCGATCGAGCCCGGCATGTCGGCATGGACGACGAAGCGCACATCCGGCTTGTTGATGCCCATGCCGAAGGCGATGGTGGCGCAGACGACGACGCCGTCCTCCTGCAGGAAGACGTCCTGGTTGCGGTTGCGCTGCGTCTGCTCCATCCCGGCATGGTAGGCCAGCGCGTTCCAGCCCTTCTCGCGCAGACCCTCGGCGAGGCGCTCGGTGCGGCCGCGCGAGGAGCAGTAGACGATGCCGGAACCGCCACGATGGCGCCGCAGGAAATCGTCGATCTGCCGGCGCGGCTGTTCCTTCGGCGCGAAGGCGAGCTTCAGGTTCGGCCGGTCGAAGGAATGCACCACCATCTGGGGCGGCTCGGGGAAGAGCTGCTGGGCGATATCGGCCTGCGTCTGTCGGTCGGCCGTGGCGGTCAGTGCGGTGACGGGCACGCCGCCCAGCGCCTCCCGCGTCTTGGCGAGCAGGCGATATTCCGGGCGAAAGTCATGGCCCCATTGCGAGACGCAATGCGCCTCGTCGATCGCGAGCCGGTTCACGCCGAGACGCTTCAGGCGCGAGACGAGGCCTTCGCCCGCCAGCCGCTCCGGCGAGACGAAGAGCAGCCGCAATTCGCCTGAATTGAGCTTGTCCCAGGCCTGCGCCGCCTCCTCCTCGCTGTTCATCGAGTTGAGTGAGGCGGCCGGCACGCCGGCGCGAATGAGCTGGCCGACCTGATCGCGCATCAGCGCGATCAGCGGCGAGACGACGAGCGTCAGCCCGCCGGCCACCAGCGCCGGAAGCTGGTAGCACATCGACTTGCCGGAGCCGGTCGGCATCACCGCGAAGACGTCGCGCCCGGACAGGGCGGCCGCGATCACCTCCCATTGGCCGGGGCGGAAATCGTCATAGCCCCACACGGATTTCAGGATCGCGCGGGCTTCTGATTCGCGGGAGGGCGACATGGAATGTGGGTGTGCCGCAGCCGGGGCCGCTTGGCCAGCCTCCGGCGCCGATCACCGCCCTAAATCGGGGGAAGACGGCTCTCAGGTAGCCGCGTCGCCCTGTTTGGCAGGGTGCGCCGCCTGGAAGGCCGGATGCTCTTCGGCCAGTTTTTCGACGCGCAGGATCCGTGGGTAGGCTTCGAGCGGCACGCCGAAACGCCGCGCTGCATAGATCTGCGGGGCGAGATAGGCGTCGGCGAGACCTGGTGCCGGCCCGAAGCAATAGCCGTCCTCGCCGATCATCGTCTCGATCGCGGCGAAACCCTGTCCGATCCAGGTCGCGATCCAGCCGCTGACCTCCTCCTCCGAGCGGCCGAGTGGCCCGCGCAGATAGTTCAGCGGCCCGACATTGTGCAGGGGATGCACGTCGCAGCCGACGATCGCCGCAACCGCGCGGACCTTTGCTCGAGCGAGCGGATCGGCGGGCATGAGCGGCGGATTCGGAAAGACCTCTTCCAGATACTCGATGATGGCCGGAGATTGCGTGAGCACGGTCCCGTCGTCGAGCATCAGCGTTGGAACGCGGCCCTGCGGATTGAGCGCGCGATAGGCTTGGGCCTTCTGCTCGCCGCGGACGAGATTCACGAAGGCCTGTTCCGCCGCGACGCCCTTCAGCGCGAGCGCGATGCGCAGGCGATAGGCGGAGGTCGAGCGCCAGTAGCCGTAGAGCTTCATCGCTTTCTCCTCACCGGGCGGGCAGGATGACGGCCCGGCATTCGCCGAAGCCGATCGAGGCGAAGCCGTCGCGTCGCGCCTGCGCCCTCAGCACGATCTCGTCGCCATCCTCGAGGAAGCGCCGCTCCTCGCCGGAGGGCAGCTGTACGGGCGTCCGGCCGCCTTCCGTACTCTCCAGCAGGCTGCCGCGGCTGGTCTGGTCCGGACCCGAGATGGTGCCGGAGCCGAGCAAGTCGCCCGGCGCGAGATTGCAGCCGTTGCTGGTGTGATGCGCCAGCATCTGCGCGACGGTCCAGTACATGTGGCGCGCATTGGAGCGGGCAAGGCGGTGGGCCGGCAGGTTGTCGCGCCGCATCGCTTCGGTCCGGATCAGGACATCGAGTTCGAGATCGAAGGCGCCGGCAGCCTGGTCGCCCGCATCGGTGAGGTAGGGTAGCGGCGCGGGGTCCTTCTCGGGACGTGGGGGCTGCGCGATCCGGAAAGGCGCCAGCGCCTCCGGCGTGATGATCCAGGGCGAGATGGTCGAGGCGAAGTTCTTCGCCAGGAACGGCCCGAGCGGCTGGTATTCCCAGGCCTGGACGTCGCGCGCCGACCAGTCGTTCAGCAGGCAGAAGCCGGCGATGTGGTCGGCTGCTTCGGACATCGGAATGGGCTCGCCCTGTTCATTGCCCTGTCCGATCCAGATCCCGAGTTCGAGCTCGTAGTCGAGGCGCTGCGATGGACCGAAAACCGGCGCTGCGGCGTCGGGGGCCTTGGTCTGTCCGTTGGGACGCCGGACCGGCGTGCCGGACGGCCGGATCGACGAGGCACGGCCATGATAGCCGATCGGCACGTATTTGTAGTTCGGCAGCAGCGGGTTGTCGGGCCGGAACAGCTTGCCGACCGCGGTCGCATGATGGATGCCGACATAGAAGTCGGTGTAGTCGCCGATGCGCGCCGGTAGATGCAGAGTGCAATCCGCGAGTTTGAAGAGCATCGGGGTGAGCCGTTCGCGCTCCGGCGCACCTTCGCGCAGAAGCTCCGACAGCCGGGCCCGCAATGCCTTGCGTGGGCCGGCGCCGAGTGCCAGCAGGCCGTTGAGGCTGTTGTTCGCGCCGGCTTCGACGGCGGCGGCCGCCGCGCCGGTGAGAAGCCCGGCTTTCTGCAATCCAGTGAGGTCGAGTACGTCATCGCCGACCGCCACGCCGATCCGGGGTGCCCCATCTGGAGGCGAGAACACGCCCAGCGGCAGGTTTTGGATCGGAAACTCCGGATGGCCGTTGGCCTCGGGCACCCATGAACGCAGATGCGGATCATGGGTCTGGTCGAGGCTGTTTAAGGGAGCGGCTTGATGGGTCATCTTTATCGAACTCATTTCAGAAGGTTCGTGCCGCGCCTTTTGCGCGCGCTCGATATCGCCCAGGCAGCCGGCAGAACCGACGGTGTCGCGTAGAGGCCGACCGCCAGCGATGCGTGGAAGGCATCGAGCCGCGAAGATCGCGGCTCGATTTCTGTCGCTGCCTTGGTTTCGTTCGGAAGGGGCGCGGCCAGCGCCGCGGTCCCGGGGATCACTTCGGCGCCTGTGCCTTCGGATCGAAATATTTCTTCAGGGCCTTGCCGTAGCCGGCATAGCTCTTCTGGAAGGCGGGGTTTTCGGCCGCGAATTGCGAGACCTTCTGCGGAAAGCGCGTCTCGAACATGAAGGCGAGCGTGCCTTCGAGCTTGTGCGGCTTCAGCTCCGCGCTCGAGGCGCGTTCGAATGCGTCCATGTCGGGCCCGTGCGGCAGCATCATGTTGTGCAGCGAGGCGCCGCCCGGCTGGAAGCCGCCGCCGGTCTTGGCGTCGTAGACGCCGTAGACCAGCCCCATGAACTCGCTCATCACGTTCATGTGGTACCAGGGCGGCCGGAAGGTGTTCTCCGCCACCAGCCAGCGGTCGGAGAAGATGACGAAGTCGATATTGGCTGTGCCGGGCGTCTCGGAAGGCGAGGTCAGGACGGTGAAGATCGACGGATCGGCATGGTCGAACAGGATCGGCCCGACCGGCGAATATTTGCGCAGATCGTATTTGTAGGGCGCGTAATTGCCGTGCCAGGCGACGACATCGAGCGGAGAATGGCCGAGATCGCAGGCCCAGAGCTTGCCGCCCCATTTCACGAACATCTTCGAGGGCGCATCGCGATCCTCATAGGCCGCGACGGGGGTGAGGAAGTCGCGCGGATTGGCGAGGCAGTTGGCGCCGATCGGCCCGCGTTCCGGTAGGGAGAAGGAACCGCCGTAGTTCTCGCAGAGATAGCCGCGAGCCGGACCGCCGCGCAGCTCCACCCGAATCTTCACGCCGCGTGGTATGACCGCGATCTCACCCGGCTCGATGTCGATGATGCCGAACTCGGTCCAGACCCGTAAGCTCCCCTCCTGAGGCACGAACACCATCTCGCCATCGGAATTGTAGAAATACTCGTCCTTCATCGAGCGCGTGATGAAGTAGAGATGCGCGCCCATGCCGGCCTGGGCGCCGGCATCGCCGCAGGTCGTCATGGTGCGCACGCCCTCGACGAAGCTGAGCGACTCGGCCGGGATCGGGATCGGGTCCCAGCGATAGGGCGCGATCGGCAGGTCGGGCGTCGCCACCGGCGCCGTCTGCCACAGGCCGATATCGACGGGCTGGAAATCGCCGAAATGCACGACAGTCGGGCGGATGCGGTAGAGCCAGGAGCGCTCGTTGGTGGTCCGCGGCGCGGTGAAGGGGGAGCCGGAGAGCTGCTCGGCATAGAGGCCGTAAGCGCATTTCTGCGGCGAGTTGCGTCCGAGCGGCAGGGCCCCGGGCAACGCCTCGGTCTCGAAGCCGTTGCCGAAACCCGACATGTAGCCGGTGGCGATGGCGCTCTCGAGCTTGCGATCGCTCGCCTGGACTGCAGGATTCTGGACGTTCATGATTCTTCTCCCGGAGAGAACCGCCGTCTTCGACGTGGTCTTGTTCCCGTGATGCGGATAGGTGACCTTCGGTGCCCTTCCGCCTCCACTGCCTCGGATCGTTCCTTCGGCATGGGAACCGCGATATCGTTGCAGCGGTAACCGTCGATTTTGTAACTAACAAGCGATGACGAAACTCGCCCTCGAAGAGTTCCTGCCCTATCGCCTCAACCGGCTCTCGGCCTCGGTGTCGCAGGCCTTTCGCGCCGTCTATGGCCCGCATCACGACCTGACTGTGCCGGAATGGCGGGTGCTGGCGACGCTTGGCCAGTTCGAGACGATGAGCGCCAAGGAGATCGGCGCGCATTCGGCGATGCATAAGACCAAGGTCAGCCGCGCCGTCCGCGCCCTGGAGGAGCGCCGCTGGCTCACCCGGCGCGAAAGTCCCGACGACCGGCGCGAGGAAATTCTACGCCTGACGTCGCTGGGGCGGAAGACCTATGCCGAGATCATCCCGCGGGCGCTGGCCTTCGAGGCCAGGATCCTGGATACGCTCGGCCCCGACGCCGGCCGGCTGCTCGCGGCGCTCCGCCATCTGGAGCAGACTTTCGACAAGCACTGAGGCGGGTCGGGGCGATATGTCCCCTGCCATGGTGACAGCGGCCGAAGCGGATTGGCGGCATCCTGAACGCCATCGCCGGTCATGGATCACCGAACCGCATGCAGAAACGCTTCAGCTTCTCGGGCTCAGAGCCTCCCGCGACGACGGCGGAGAACGGCATCTCCGGCCGCCGGCGCTCGGGCGATGTCTACGAGACGCTGCGCAGCGCGATCCTCTCCGGCGAAATCCGGCCGAACGAACCGCTGATCGAGGCCGATATCGCGGCCGCGCTGGCCGTCAGCCGCACGCCGGTGCGGGAGGCGCTGCAGCGGCTCGCGGTCGAGCAACTGATCCTGCCGCGCAAGCGCGGCTGGGCGGTGCGCGAGATCACGGCGCTCGAGGCCGGGGAGAATTCCGAGGTCCGGGCGGCGCTGGAAGGTTATGCGGCGCAGCTCGCGGCCGAGCGCGCCACCGATGCCGAGATTGCCGCCGCCGCTGCCGTCCACGCCCGCCGGCTCGCCATCGACCCGGCTGACGACAAGGCTCGCGTCGAGACCAATCGCGAATTCCACGGCATCATTGTCGCTGCCGCGCGCAACGGGAAGCTCAAGGACGCGATCCTGCGCTCGGGCCGCTTCTACTTCAACGGCTCGGTCGCGCGCATGACCTCTCCGGAGGAGTTCCGCCTCAGCAACGAGGATCATGCGGCCATCATGGCGGCGCTGCAGGCGCGCGACGGGGATCGCGCCGAGCAGGCCATGCGCAGCCATATCATGCGCACCTTCCACATCTTCGAGAAGCTGTCCTACCCGTCGCTCGACGCGCCCTCGCTCGCGCCGCTGCACGCCGCGCATGGCGAAAAGCCGTGATCCGGTCCGCGAGCGAAACCCGGCGCGCCGTGCATCCCCGCATGTCCCAAGCCGCTGTGACAGAAGCCTCCCGCGCCGAGGCTATGATCGGTGCAAGGCTGGGCTGCGGTGTCGCCGTGGGGCGGACCTCAACGACAAGACCAGCGAACGACCAGGGAGAGAGATGATGAGGATGACGCGAGTCGCAGCCGGCCTTGCGCTGGCCGCTAGCCTGATGGCGAGCTTCGCCGCCAGGGCGCAGGAGCCCGGCATCACCGACAAGACCATCAAGATCGGCATCTTCGGACCGCTCTCGGGGCCGAACATGGCCTATGGCTTCGATGTCGTGAACGCGGCGAAGATGTACTACGACAAGATCAACAGGGAAGGCGGCATCCACGGCCGCCAGATCGAGTACGTCGTCGAGGACGACCGCTGCAACGCCAACGACCTTGTCGCTGCCGTCAAGAAGCTCGTCGAGCAGGATCAGGTCTTCATGCTCAACGGCGGTTCCTGCTCGGCTGCCGTTGTCGCGGCCAAGGACTATGTCGTCCGCAACAAGGTGCCCTACCTGATGCTCAACGCATCGGGCGACGGCGCGCTCTTCCCGCCGACCGACTATATCTTCGGCGCCTATTCGATCTCGCAATATGCCGTCGGCGGCGCGATGATTGAGTTCGCGGCCAAGCAGTTCGGCGCCAAGACCGTCGCCTATATCAACCATGACGACGCCTATGGCGCCTGGAACCTCGAAGGCTCGAAGAAGGATGCCGAGGTCAACGGCGTCAAGCTCGTGGTCGAGTCCGTCAATCCGAACATCAACGACGTCACGGCCCCGTTCCTGAAACTGAGGGCGGCCAATCCGGATGCGATCCTGCTCGTCACCTATGCCCGCCCGGCCGCGCTGCTGATCAAGAAGGCGGCGGAGATGGGCTTCAACAAGCCGATCATCCTCTCCGTCACCGGCACGGCCAGTCTGAGCCAGCTTGTCGAGAATGTCGGCAAGGACGCGCTCAAGAACTTCTATACCCAGGAGGTCATGGTGGACTCGCCCGGCGGGGCCAAGCTGAAGCCGATCTACGACATGTACAAGGCGGCCTATCCGGACCTGGCGGCCAAGCCGGACCATCCGCAGACCTACATGCCCTATGGCATCCCGCCGGCGATGTCGTTGGTCAGGGCGCTGCAGGATGCCGGCCCGAACCCGACCCGCGAGAAGGTGCTCGCCGCGCTCAAGACGCAGGATTTCGACTCGGGCGTCATGGCTGGCCGGATGCAGTTCGGGCCCGAGCAGCGCGCCGCCAACCGCTCGACGATCTTCATCAAGTACGACGGCTCGACGATGACCCCGCTGCCCGGCGTCTTCACCAGCCGCTGGACCTATCAGGCCAAATAACCGCGACATGATCGCCACTGGCGAGGCTGACCGGCCTCGTCTCGACCAGACCGGGTGGCAGCCTTGAGCGCCGCCGCCCTTCCCTGACCTGAGCATCGGGCCGGACATGGATCTGCAACTCGCCCTGATCTTTCTGCAGCAAGGCATCGCCTCGGGCCTCGTCTCGGGCAGCGTCTATGCCCTGCTCGCCCTCGCTATCGTCGTGATCTTCAAGACCTCGGACGTGCCGAACTTCGCCCAGGGTGAGGTCTTCATGGCGGCAGGCTATGTCGCGCTCTATCTCTTCGTCTTCCAGCAGCTGCCGATCTGGATCGTGCTGCCGGCGACGCTTGTCGTCGCCTTCCTCGCCATGGCGCTGTTCCGCCGCTTCGTGCTCGACCAGGTCGCGAAATCAGCCAAGGATCTCGTCTATCTCGTCATCGCGACGCTCGGCCTGTCCTATGTGCTGAAGGGCCTCGTGCGCCGCACCGGCTTCGGTGACACGCCGCGCTCCTTCCCGGCGCTGGTGCCGACCGATTCCGTCATGATCGGCCAGGCTTCGGTGACGCTGCTCGACCTCGCCATCTTCGGCACGGCTGTCGCGGTGATGGCGGTCTTCTTCTGGATGTTCAACTACACCAAGACCGGCCGCGCCATGCGCGCCGTCGGCATGAACCCCAAGGCCGCGCAGCTCGTCGGCGTCGACCTGCGCCGCTGCCATATGCTGATCTGGGGCCTCTCCGGCGTCATCTCCGCCATCGCCGCGCTGCTGATCTCCCCGAAGATCCTGATGACGGCCGATATGGGCTCCATCGTCATGCTCGCCTTTGCCGCGGCGATCGTCGGCGGCTTCTCCAGCCTGCCCGGCGCCGTGGTCGGCGGCTTCGTCATTGGTATCGTCGAGAATCTGGTCGGGCTGTTCATCTCCTCGCGCGCCATCGTGCTCGCCCCCTTCCTCGCCATCCTGATCGTGCTCGTCCTGCGTCCGCAGGGCCTGTTCGGCGGGAAGCTGTCGATCAAGAAGGTCTGAGCCCGTGTCGTCCTCCCCCCTCGCATCGACAGCGCCAGCGAGACGTGCGCTCTCCGGGCCTGTCCTGGCCGGGCTGGTCGCGGTGGCGATCGCTGCCGTCGCCTTGCCGGTCTTCACCACGGGCTACGTCGTCTACATCGCCAATCTGCTGCTGGTCTTCGTCGTGCTCTGCCTCGGCCTGCACATCGTCATCGGCGAGACCGGCCAGTTCTCGATGGCGCATGCCGCCTTCTACGGCATCGGCATCTATGCAAGCGCGCTCGCCAATCGCGCGGTCGACCTGCCCTATCCCTTCGCCATGCTGTTCGGTGCGCTCGTCGCCGGTGCGGTCGGCCTGTTCATCGGGGCGCTGGCGCTGCGCATGCGCGACATCTACCTCGCGCTCGCCACCTTCGCCTTCGGCGAGGCGATGCAATGGGTCTTCGCCAACTGGGACAGCGTCACCAACGGCCCGAACGGGCTGCGCATCAGCCCCGCCCGCTTCGGCCCGCTCGAAATCCTCAGCGACAAACAGGCCTATCCCTTCGTGCTGTTCTTCTGCCTGCTGGCGATCGGCTTCACCGTCGTCATCTCGCGGTCGCGGCTCGGCCGTGCCTTCCGCGCGGTGCGCGAGTCGGAGGTGGCGGCGATGGCGATGGGCATCGACGTGCGCCGCACCCGCGTCATCGGCTTCGGCCTCTCGGCGGCGGTCGCGGGCTTCGCCGGCGGCATGTTCGGCCTGTTCCAGACCTTCATCCATCCCGATAGCCTCGGCTTCCAGACGACGATCCTGGTGCTGACCATGGTCGTCGTGGGCGGCCTCGGTTCCATCTGGGGCGCGATCGGCGGCGCCATCGTCTTCGGGCTGATCTCGGAGGTGCTGCGCCAGGCGCCGCAGTATCAGGAGATCATCTATGGCGCGATCCTGATGCTGTTCATGATGTATGCCCCGCACGGCCTCTTCGCCTTCATCGGCGAGCGCATCCGGGAGGCGCGCCATGGTCGCTGAAAGCATGACCGCTGAGAGCGCCGCGCCCTTCCTCAATGTCGAGGGTCTGACCATCCGCTTCGGCGGGCTCACCGCGGTCGGCGGGCTCGACATGGCGGTCGCGAAAGGCTCGATCCATGCGCTGATCGGCCCGAACGGCGCCGGCAAGTCGACGACCTTCAATTGCATCTCGCGCTTCTATACGCCGAGTGAGGGCCGCATCACCTATGACAGGCGCGACATTACCCGCCTGCCGGCCCGCGAGATGGCGGGCTTAGGAATAGCCCGCAGCTTCCAGAACCTCGAGCTCTTCGCCGAACTCACGGTCTTCGAGAACGTGCTGATCGGCGCGCATGTCCATGCCGGCCGGACCTGGCGCGATGCGCTTAGCGCCCGCCCGCGCGGCATCGTCGAGGAGGTCGAGCACCTGATCGAGCGCACGGGCCTCACGGCTTACGCCCAGACCAAGGCGCGCAATCTCGATTTCGGCCACCAGAAGATGGTCGAGATCGCTCGCGCGCTGGCGATCCGGCCGAAGCTGCTGCTGCTGGACGAGCCGGCCGCCGGCCTGCGCAATCGCGAGATCGCCGCGCTCGACCGCTTGCTCTGCGAATTGCGCGACCGCGACGGCCTCACCATCCTGCTGGTCGAGCACGTCATGCAGCTCGTCATGTCGATTTCCGATCGCGTCACCGTGCTGAGCTTCGGCACCAAGATCGCGGAGGGCACGGCAGCCCAGATCAGAGCCAACCCGGCGGTGATCGAAGCCTATCTCGGCCGCGAAGCGGCTCAGGAGGTTGCTCATGGCTGATCTGCTCGAAATCGACGGCGTCTCCGCCGCCTATGGCCGCATCCAGGCGCTCTCGGAGGTCTCGCTCAAGGTGCCGGAAGGGGCGATAGTCGCCCTCCTCGGCTCGAACGGCGCCGGCAAGAGCACGACGCTCAACACCGTCTCGTGCCTTGTCCCGGTGACGAAGGGCCGGATCCGCTTCGCCGGCGAGGAGATCCAGTCCTGGCCATCGCACAAGGTGGTTTCAGCCGGTGTGCTGCAGGTGCCCGAGGGGCGCGAGGTCTTCCGCGACATGAGCGTGCGCGAGAATCTCGACATGGGCGCCTATCGCCGCAGCGATACGGCCGGCATCCGGCGCGACCTCGACCGGGTCTTCGAATATTTCCCCAAGCTGAAGGAGCGGCTCCAGCAGAAGGCCGGCACCCTCTCCGGCGGCGAGCAGCAGATGCTGCTGATTGGCCGGGCGCTGATGGCCGGGCCGCGCCTGCTCCTGCTGGACGAGCCCTCGCTCGGGCTTTCGCCACTGCTCGTCCAGCAGATTTTCGCGATCATCGAACGGCTGAACCGCGAGGGGCTGACCATCCTGCTCGTCGAGCAGAATGCGGCGGTCGCGCTCGGCTGCTCGAGCTACGCCTACATCCTCGAGAACGGCGAGATGGCCCTCGAAGGACCTTCCGAAAAACTGCGGCAGGACGACAGCGTCCGGCGCACTTATCTCGGCGGCTGAGCCGGGACGCTACGATACAGGAACCGGCACATGGCTACGCCGCTAGAGAAACCCCTCGCTCTCGTCACCGGAGGTGCCCGCGGCATCGGCCGGGCCATCGTCGAGCGCCTCTGCGCCGACGGCTTCGCGGTCGGTATCCTGGACCGTGAGAAGGAAACCGCGATGGCGCTCGTGGCTGAACTCACCGCGCAGGGCCACGGCGTCTTCTTCGAGCCGGTCGACCTTGCCGATCACGACGGCCTCGCCGCACTGGCCGAGCGCCTCCCGGCGGCGCGGGCCCTCGTCAACAATGCCGGCATCTTCGAGAACAAGCCGTTCTTCGACCTCGCCGCCGGAGATTTCACCCGCATGATGGACGTCAACGTCACGGCGCTCTTCCTGCTCTCGCAGGCGGTGGCGCGGCGGATGGAAAAAGGCGGGCGCATCGTCAACATCTCGTCCCGTACCTTCCTCGGCGCGCGCAACCATGCCCATTACGTCGCCTCCAAGGCCGCCGTCGTCGGCCTGACCCGGGCGATGGCGATGGAATTGCTGCCGCGCGGCATCGCGGTCAACGCGGTGGCGCCCGGTGGTGTCGCGACCGAGATGGTGGCGAAGCAGTCGGAAGAAGCGCGCGCCGCTTTGCTCGCCCAGCAGCCGACCGGCGCGCTCGCGGCGCCCGAGGACATCGCCAACGCCGTCGCCTTCCTCGCCTCGCCGCACACCAACTTCATCTACGGCCAGGTCCTGCTCGTCGACGGCGGCAAGTCGCTCGGCGGCGGCATGGGCATCTGAGCGGAGCCGGTCGATGAGCGAAAACTTCGACGAGATCCATGACGTCGTCGTGGTCGGCTCGGGCGCCGGCGGGATGTCGGCGGCGATCATCGCCGCCAAGGCCGGGCTCGACGTCCTGCTGATCGAGAAAAGCGAGTATATCGGCGGCAGCACCGCGGTCTCCGGCGGCGCCATGTGGGTGCCGGAGAACCCGCATGCCGCGAAGGTCGGCCACAACGATACCCGCGAAGCGGCGCTGACCTATCTCGAAGCCGTGCTCGGCAACCGCCTGCGGCCGGATCTCATGCGCGCCTTTCTCGATAACGGGCCGGAGATGGTGCGCTTCTTCGAGCGCGAGACGGCGCTGAAATTCGATGCGCGCGCCTATTCGCCGGACTATCGGCCCGAGCAGCCCGGCGCTTCCAAGGGCGGCCGCACCATCGACCCCGCCCCTTACGACGGCAACGATCTCGGCGCGGATTTCGCGCTACTGCGCCCGCCGCTGAAGGAATTCACCGTGCTCGGCGGCATGATGGTGAACCGCAAGGACATCGACGCGCTGGTCGGCCGCTTCCGGAACCTCGCCAATTTCAGGCACAGCGCGAAGCTCCTGATCCAGTACGGGCTCGACCGCCTGCGCCACCCGCGCGGGGCGCGTCTGCTGATGGGCAATGCGCTGGCCGGGCGCCTGCTGAAATCGGCCCGACTCGCGGGTGTCGATCTTCGGACGAAGACACCCGCAGGCGCGCTGATCGAGCAGGATGGCGCCGTCATCGGCCTCGTGGTCAAGGGCCCGCAGGGCGAACGGCGCATCGGTGCGCGGCGCGGTGTGGTGCTGGCGAGCGGCGGCTTTCCGGCCAATGCCGCGATGCGGCGCGAACACATGCCCCATGCCGAGGTCCATCGCTCGATGGCGCCGGTGACGGATACCGGCGACGGCATCAATCTCGGCCTGTCCGTCGGTGGCGCCCTGCGCGACGACAATATCGGCGCGGCCTTCTGGACGCCGGTGTCGGTGCTGAAGAAGCCGGACGGGAGCGAGGTCCAGTTCCCGCATCTGATCCTCGACCGGGCCAAGCCCGGCCTGATCGCGGTCGACGGCCAGGGCAATCGCTTCGTCAACGAGGCGACCTCCTATCACGGCTTCGTCGAGGCGATGCATGCGAGCGGCGCCGTGCCGGCCTTCCTCGTCTGCGACGGCGTTTTCTTGCGCAAATACGGTCTCGGCCTCGTCCACCCCGGTCTCAAGACACCGAAGGCCTTCGTCGAGGCCGGCTACCTTTTCGAGGGCGACAGCGTCGCCGCGCTCGCCGGCAGGATCGGCGTACCGATGCCTGCGCTGGCTGCGGCCGTCGCAGGCATGAACGAGGCGGTGCGCTCCGGCACAGATACCGCCTTCGGCAAGGGCTCGAGCGAGTACAACCGCTATCTCGGCGATCCCGACAACAAGCCCAATCCCTGCCTCGGGCCGATCGAGACCGCGCCCTTCTATGCCGTGAAGGTCTGGCCGGGCGATATCGGCACCGCGACCGGCCTGACCTGCGATCCGCAGGCGCGTGTGCTCGGCCGCGATGAACGACCGATCCCCGGTCTCTACGCCGCCGGCAACGACATGAATTCGATCATGGCTGGTGCCTATCCCGGCGCCGGCATCACGCTCGGCCCCGCGCTCACCTTCGGCTTCATCGCCGGGCGCGCGCTGGCCGCCGAGCCCGACCATCTGCCCCGTTGAGAAAGGCTGCCGCGATGAAGCTCTACCAGTCCGCCACCTCGCCCTTCGTCCTCAAGGTGCGGATCGCCGCCGCGGAACTCGGCATTCTCGACCGGATCGAGATGCTCGACGTTTCGCAGGAGTACAAGGCCGGCGG
>JARYGW010000012.1:0-35557 GCA_033792295.1 Allobosea sp. | reverse complement strand
GGGGCCGAATCTCAAGCGCCTCGCCATCGCCAGTCCTTATGACGCGGAAGGCATCGCCATCGGCGCCTCCATCGCCTGCGCCGGCGTCTGCCTCACGGTCACGGCGCTGAAGCCCCGGACGGATGGCGAGCCCGGCTGCATCTTCCAGGTCGAGGCGGCGGCCGAGACGCTGTCCAAGACGTTGGTCGGGGAATGGGAGCCCGGCACCAGGATCAATCTGGAGCGCTCGCTCAAGGTGGGTGAAGAGCTCGGCGGCCATCTCGTCACCGGCCATGTCGACGGCGTCGGACGCATTCTCAAGATCGAGGCGATCGAACCCGACCCAGACGAGCCCTGGGGAGCGACCGCGCGTTTCCACATCCGCGCGCCGCAAGGACTCGCTCGCTTCATCGCCACGAAGGGCTCTATCAGCCTCGATGGCACCTCGCTCACGGTCAACACGGTCGAAGACGACGTCTTCACCGTACTGCTGATCCCCCATTCCTTCGCGGTCACCACCTGGGGCCAGCGCAAGGAAGGTGATCCCGTTCATGTCGAGGTCGATCTGATGGCACGGTATGCCGCACGGCTTGCGGAGGCGCGCCCGCAGGGGTAACGAGCCTGCTCACATTCCTGCAAGGACAAGAACCATGGCCGGACCCCGGCAGATTTCGGCCAATGAGGCCGCAACTCCTGCGCTCGATATCGAGGGCGCGCGCGTGCTCGTGGTCGAGGCACGCTTCTATGACAAGCTCGCCGATGAGCTGCTGGCGGGCGCGACCGCCGTGCTCGAGAAGGCCGGTTGCCGCGTCGACGTCGTCACCGTCCCCGGCGCGCTCGAAATTCCCTCCGCCATCGTCATCGGCCTGCGCGCCGCCGACGAGTCGGTCGATCCCTATGAGGCGGTCGTCGCGCTCGGCACCGTGATCCGCGGCGAGACCGGCCATTACGACATCGTTGCCGGCGAAAGCTCGCGCGCGCTGATGGACCTGTCGGTCGCTTTCGCCCTGCCGCTCGGCAACGGCATCCTGACCGTCGAGAACGAGGCGCAGGCCTGGGCGCGCGCCAACCGCTCCGAGATGGACAAGGGCGGCGGCGCTGCGGAAGCAGCGCTGGCGGTGTTGCGCTACAAGCGCTCGCTCGCCGAGGCCGCCGACCTGGAGCAACCGGAATGAGCCGGGCCGAGATGCGGCGCGGCGCGCGTCTCTCTGTCGTGCAGGCGCTCTACGAGATGGAAGTCGGCGGCCGCGGCGTCAACGAGGCCATGGCCGAATTCGAGGCCTTCTGGATCGGCAAGGAGGTCGAGGAGATCGAATTGCCGAAGGCGGAAATCGCCTTCTTCCGTGACCTGCTCGGCGGAGTCGTGCGCGAGCAGCGGCTGGTCGACCGCACCGTCGACGACCTGCTCGCCAAGGGCTGGCCGCTGAAGCGCGTCGAGGCGGTAGTCCGCGCCATCCTGCGCGCCGGTGCCTATGAACTTGCCTTCCGCAAGGACGTGCCGGCTCGCGCCGTCATCTCTGAATATGTCGCGGTCGCCCGTGCCTTCTACGACGGCGAGGAGATCGGCATGGTCAACGCCGTGCTCGATCGTATGGCCCGCGAGTTCCGCGCCGACGAGTTCGACGTTCCGGCGGCGTGAGCTGGTGATGCAAGGAGGGCTCGGTTTCGAGCCCTCATCCTGAGGAGCGGCCGCAGGCCGCGTCTCGAAGGATGCTCCAGATTGCTCCGGATTCGCCTTCTGGAGCATCCTTCGAGACGCCGCTGCGTGGCTCCTCAGGATGAGAGCCGTTCAGAGGCGGCTAGCGGCTTCGGACGATCATGAGCAGTCAGAACTCACGCCCCGGCGAATTCGAGCTGATCGAGCGCTATTTCGCGCCGCTTGCCGGGCCGGGTGGCCTGGGCCTTCTCGACGATGCCGGGCTGCTCCGGCCCGGCCGCGGCTACGAGGTTGTCGTCACGGCCGATGCGCTGGTCGCCGGCGTGCATTTCTTTCCGGACGATCCGCCCGCCGCGATCGGCTGGAAGGCGCTCGCCGTCAATCTGTCCGACCTCGCCGCCAAGGGCGCCAAGCCCGAGGGCTTCGTCCTGACCATCGCCCTGCCGCGCGACTGGACCGAGAACTGGCTGAAGGACTTCGCGACCGGCCTCGGCAAGCTGGCGGAGCAGGCCGGTTGCCCGCTCATCGGGGGCGACACTGTCTCGACCACGGGTCCTCTTACTCTCTCGATTACGGCCTTCGGCATGGTGCCGGCCGGGCGGATGGTTCGCCGCGTGGGAGCAAAACCGGGCGATGTCGTGCTCGTCTCCGGCACGATCGGCGACGGCGCGCTCGGTCTCAAGGTGCATGGCCCGGACAAGCCTGGCTGGGTCGCCGCATTGGACGATGGAGAGCGCAGTGTCCTCACCGACCGCTATCTGCATCCGCAGCCGCGGACGGTTCTGGCCGAGGCGCTCCAGCGCCATGCGAGTGCTGCGATGGACATCTCCGACGGGCTCGTCGGGGATCTCACCAAGCTCTTGACGGCGTCCGGCGTCGGCGCGGAGATCGATCTCGATGCGGTTCCGCTCTCCGCTCCGGCCCGCGCCGCGCTCATGGCTGTCCCTGCATTGGCGGAACTGGCCTGGACCGGAGGGGACGACTACGAAATTCTCTGCACGGCGTCACGGGGAGATTATTCTGCTCTTTCTGCGGCTGCTGCGGAGCATTCGGTTCCGCTGACCGCGATCGGCCGGATTGTCCCGGAGGCGGGCGTGGTGCGTTACAGCGGGAAGGGCGGGACGCGAAGCTTCGAGCGTGGCTCCTTCTCTCATTTCTGAAGGCGGCACCTCGCGGCGCCGCAGAACGGCGTGGTGATGAACCAGCATGTCCCGGTCGCCGAGGGCGACAGGCTCGCGAAGCGCAATGCGCTCATTCTCTCCGGCGCGCAGGCACTCGGCGGCGCCAATCCGGCGATCGTCGTCTCGCTCGGCGGCCTTGTCGGCGCCCAGCTTGCCTCGGACAAGACCTTCGCGACGGTGCCGGTCAGCCTGCTCCAGCTCGGCATTGCGGCCGGTGTCATTCCCGCGGCGATGCTCATGCGGCACCTGGGCCGTCGTGGCGGCTATCTCATCGGGGCTCTGATTGGGGCCACGGGGGGCAGCATCGCGGCTGGCGGCGTCGTCTCCCGGCAGTTCTGGCTGTTCTGCCTCGGCACCTTCGTCTGTGGGCTCTATGGCTCCTTCGTTCAGAGCTATCGTTTCGCCGCAGCCGATACGGCGAGCCCGGGCTTCCGCCCGCGTGCCATCTCCTGGGTCATGCTCGGCGGGCTGGCCGCGGGCGTCATCGGCCCGCAATCGGTTTATTGGACGCGCGATCTGACGCCGTCCGCGCCCTTCGCCGCGAGCTTCCTCGCCCAGGGCGTGCTGGCGCTGCTCGCGATCTGCATCGTCTCGCAACTGCATGCCCCGCCGGTGAAGGCGGTCCGCCGCGACCTTGGCCGGCCGCTCGGCCAGATCATGCGCCAGCCGAAATTCATCGCCTCGGTCATCGCCGCGCTCGTCGCCTACGGGCTGATGAGCTTCGTGATGACGGCCGCGCCCATGGCGATGGTCGCTTGCGGCCATTCCGTCGGCGATGCCGCGCTCGGCATCCAGTGGCATGTGCTGGGCATGTACGGGCCGAGCTTCTTCACCGGCAAGCTGATCGAGCGCTTCGGCAAGGAGACGATCACCATCACCGGGCTCACCTTGACGGCGCTCGCGGCGGTCATTGGCCTGACGGGCCTGAGCGTCGGGCATTTCTGGCTGGCGCTGGTGCTGCTCGGCATCGGCTGGAATTTCGGTTTCATCGGCGCAACGGCGCTGGTGACGGATTGCTATCGCCCCGAGGAGCGGGTGAAGGTGCAGGCGGCCAACGATTTTCTCGTCTTCGGCTCCGTCGCGATCGCTTCGTTCTCGTCCGGCGGCCTGCTCAGCCATGGCGGTTGGGATGCGGTGAACTGGCTCGTCTTCCCGCCCGTCGCGCTCGCCTTGCTGCTGGTCGTCTGGCAACGCACGCAGAAGCCTGTCGCGGCCTCGGCCATGTAAGCTCTGCGGGAATCGACGCGAGAAAAAGGGGGAAGACGTGAACCAGCGCATATTTCCGGCGGCGACCGGCCGCGTTCCGCCCGGAGCGATCGGCCATAACCGTGGCGTCGTGCGCTCGAACTATGCTTTCATGCCGCCGGAGGGCGTGCTCGTCAGCCGCCTGCCGCAATATCGGAGCACGGTTGCGCGCATCCTCGCCGCTCCGGTTCTCGGCGCCGGCTTCGCGCAATATGTCCTCGAGATTGCTCCTGGTGGCGGAACCGTGGCTCCGTTCGCGGAGGAGGGCATTCAGCATTTCTTCTATGGGCTGACGGGCGAGGCGGCATTGGCCATCGCTGGCGATGCGCCGAAGCCGCTCGCCGTTGGCGGCTTCGCCTATTTGCCGCCCGACACGCCGTTCAGCCTGCGCAACGAGACGGCCGAGACGGTGCGCGTGCTGGCGCTCCGCAAGCGCTACGAGTCCGCTCCCGGCCTGACGGTGCCGGAGCCGATCCTGTCGCACCAGGATGCGGTGCCGATGACGAATCACACCGGCATGGAGGGGCGCGGCTTCCAGTTCCTACTCCCTTATGGCGACATGCGTTTCGACTTCGAGATGAACCTGATGTGGTTCAAGCCGGGTGTCTGCTTCCCGGCGGTCGAGACGCATGTGATGGAGCACGGCCTCTACATGTTGGAGGGGCAGGGGCTCTATCTGCTCGGCGCGGATTGGCACGAGATCTGGGCGCGGGATTTCATCTGGATGGGCGGCTATTGCCCGCAGCAATTCTATCCGACCGGCCAGGACGACGCCTGCTATCTGCTCTACAAGAACGTCAACCGCGACGTCGCGCTCTGACGCCTCCGGCGAGAACGACTGACATTCGACGAAATTTGTAAGCGCAGCGGTTTGCGCTCCTCGTCGAAACTTGCCACAAATTCGCCTGACACTGGCGACGCAGAGCGGGCCTTTTAGTCTTCAGGGCCCGTTTTTTCGCTGCCTGACGTCCAATGCTGCAAAAGAGGAGCGACAGCGCTCCCGACGGTTCAGCCTCTAGGTCAGGAAATCGAATGTCAGCTCTGCTTCTCATCATCATATTGAGTGCGCTATCGATCGCCTACGGCGTCTGGGCCTATAGCGACGTCATGAAGCGCGATGCCGGCAACCAGCGCATGCAGGAGATTTCCGGCGCGGTTGCGGAAGGCGCGCAGGCCTATCTCAAGCGCCAGTACCTCACCATTTCCATGGTCGGCATCGTCCTCTTCATCGCGCTCGCCTGGCTGCTCGGCAAATGGGTCGCGATCGGCTTCCTCATCGGCGCCGTGCTATCGGGCACGGCTGGCTTCATCGGCATGAACGTTTCCGTGCGCGCCAATGTCCGCACGGCACAGGCGGCGATGCAGTCGCTCGGCGAGGGGCTCGACGTCGCCTTCAAGGCGGGTGCGGTCACCGGCATGCTGGTCGCCGGCCTCGCGCTGCTCGGCGTCGCCGTCTATTACGGCGTGCTGACCTCCTCGCTCGGTTTCGAGCCTTCGAGCCGCACTGTGATCGATTCGCTGGTGGCGCTCGGCTTCGGCGCCTCGCTGATCTCGATCTTCGCCCGCCTCGGCGGCGGCATCTTCACCAAGGGCGCCGATGTGGGCGCCGATCTCGTCGGCAAGGTCGAGGCCGGCATCCCGGAGGACGATCCGCGCAACCCCGCGACCATCGCCGACAACGTCGGTGACAACGTGGGCGACTGCGCCGGCATGGCGGCCGACCTGTTCGAGACCTATGCGGTGACGCTGGTCGCGACCATGGTGCTCGCCGCGATCTTCTTTGCCGGCCAGCCGGCGCTCGGCACGATGATGCTCTATCCGATGGCGATCGGCGCGGCCTGCATCGTCACCTCGATCATCGGCACCTTCTTCGTGAAGCTCGGCGCCAACCAGTCGATCATGGGCGCGCTCTACAAGGGCTTCATCGCGGCCGGCGTGCTCTCGGTCGGCGCGATCGCAGCGGTGAACTACGTCATGTTCGGCGGCTTCTCGGCGGCCTTCAAGACAGTGCAGGGCGTCAGCTTCACCTCGGGCGGGCTCTTCGCCTGCGCGCTGGTCGGCCTCGCGGTGACGCTGCTCATCGTCATCATCACCGAATACTATACCGGCACCGGCAAGCGCCCGGTGGTCTCGATCGCCCAGGCCTCGGTGACCGGCCACGGCACCAACGTCATCCAGGGCCTCGCGGTCTCCCTGGAATCGACCGCGCTGCCGACGATCGTCATCATCGCGGGCATCATCGCTTCCTACAGCCTTGCTGGCCTGTTCGGCATCGCCATCGCCACCACCGCCATGCTGGCGCTGGCCGGCGTCGTCGTGGCGCTCGATGCTTTCGGCCCGGTCACTGACAACGCCGGCGGCATCGCCGAGATGGCGGGCCTGCCCAAGGAGGTGCGCCACTCCACAGACGCGCTCGACGCGGTCGGCAACACCACCAAGGCGGTTACCAAGGGCTATGCCATCGGCTCGGCTGGCCTTGGCGCCCTGGTGCTCTTCGCCGCCTACACCTCGGACCTGAACTTCTTTATCTCCGAGGCCAACAAAGCGGGCTCGACGGCGTTCCAGTACTTCAAGGGCGTCACCGTCGATTTCTCGCTGTCCAACCCCTATGTCGTCGTCGGCCTGCTGCTCGGCGGCCTCATCCCCTTCCTCTTCGGCGGCATGGGTATGACGGCGGTCGGGCGCGCGGCGGGCTCCGTCGTCGAGGAAGTGCGGCGGCAGTTCAAGGAGAAGCCCGGCATCATGGAAGGCACGGACCGGCCCGATTACGGCCGCGCCGTCGACATGCTGACGCGGGCCGCGATCAAGGAAATGGTCGTGCCCTCGCTCCTCCCGGTGCTGGCGCCGATCGTGACCTATTTCGTGATCTACTGGATCGCCGGCAAGAACAACGCCTTCGCGGCCGTCGGCGCCATGCTGATGGGTGTGATCGTCACCGGCATCTTCGTCGCGATCTCGATGACCTCGGGCGGCGGCGCCTGGGACAACGCCAAGAAGAGCTTCGAGGACGGCTTCGTCGACAAGGACGGCGTGCGCCATCTCAAGGGCTCCGAGGCCCACAAGGCCTCGGTGACGGGCGACACCGTCGGCGACCCCTACAAGGACACGGCGGGCCCCGCCGTGAACCCGGCGATCAAGATCACCAACATCATCGCGCTTCTGCTGCTGGCGATCCTGGCGCATTCCTGAGCGCGGGCCTTGCCCGAACGATCCGAACCCGCGGCGAAATCCGCGGGTTTTTCTTTTGTGGCAATGATTTGCCGCTGTGGGTTGAATCAACGCGGCAAGCGCTTGAATCAATCCGACAAGCTACGGTCGGGAACGTAGTGTTGCCACATGCCGTCGGGTGCCTCTGCTGGCATGGTCTCCGCCGACCGAGGAGAGGCCATGTCCACGCAACCGCTAGAAACACCTGCCGCCGCCCCCAGCCGCACCACCGAATTCGCGCTCTTGCTGGCGCTGGCGACGCTCTGGGGCGGCTCCTACACCTTCATCAAGCTGGGCGTGGAGACGATTCCGCCGCTGACCCTGATCGCAGCCCGCACGCTGATCGCCGGGCTGATCCTGCTCGCGGTCATGCGTTGGCGCGGATTGCGGATGCCGCGCGATCTCACCGCCTGGCGGCGCTTCCTGACCCAGGCCCTGCTCAACAGCGTCGTACCCTTCACGCTGATCGCCTGGGCCGAGCGCAGCGTTGATGCCGGCCTCGCCTCGATCCTCAACGGCACCACGCCCGTCTTCGTCTTCCTGATCTCGCTCGCATTGATGCCCGGCCGTCGTCCCGACTGGCGCAAGGGCCTCGGCGTTGCGGCCGGTGTCGCTGGCATCAGCCTGATCGTCGGCGTCGATGCCTTCTCGGGGCTGGGCTCGCAGGCCATGCCGCAGCTCGCCATCGTCGCGGCGACGATCGCCTATGCTTGCGCGGCCCTGTTCGGCCGGCATTTCACCGGTATGGATCCGCTCTTGCCGGCGGCCGGCTCGATGTTGACCGGCACGGCCTTGCTGATCCCGGCTGCGCTCATCGTTGACCGACCCTGGACGCTGGCGCCTTCGCGGGAATCGCTCTTCGCGCTGCTGGCGCTTTCGGTCTTTTCGACCGCGCTCGCCTTCGCGATCTATTTCCGGCTGATCCGCACCTTGGGCTCCGTCGGTACGACGGCGGTGTCCTATCTGCGCGTGCCGATCGGAGTGGCGATCGGCCTTCTCTTCCTGGGGGAGCGCCTGCAGCCGACGGCCTGGGCCGGGCTGGCGCTGGTCGTCCTTGGCGTCATGGCGATGACCCTGCCGGAGCGAAAGAGCGGGGCCGGCTCTAGCACCGGACCGAAAAGTGGAATCCGATTTTCGGAAGAATCCGATGCGATTCCCATGAGATAGATCATCGTTACCGCGTCCGATCGGCCGCGCGATGATCTGTGTGCGGGCAGGGGCCAAAACGAAAGAACCCCGCGGCAGCGCCGCGGGGTTCTTTCTTTTTTTTGGAAGGGCGTCGTGGCCGGTCAGGAACCGAGCGGGTTGAACTTGGTGACGCCGCGGAACAGGTTGCGCAGGAAGCTCTGCTCCTCGCCGCCGGCCGGGGTGGTGCGGCTGATGAAGTCGAAGATCACGCCGTCCTGCAGGCCGTAATTGGCGATCCGCTCTACCTTGAAGCTCTTGTTGAAGTAGATCACCAGCACCTGCTGGTCGATGACCTGCGGGTCCTGGAACTGGAAGCGTCGGCGCATCCGCTGGCTGATGTAGTAGAAGGTGCGGTTGCCCACCGTCGAGGTCGTCGACGGGGTGCCGAGGATCTGCAGCACGGATTGCACGTCCATGCCCACCTTGATCTGCGCGACGAGCGATTCGTCCATCACGAAGCCGCGGGTGAACTCCTCGTTCATGCCGGTCGAGGTCGGCAATACGAAGCCGCCGGAATCGGGGCCGCAGCCGGCCAGAGCCAGGGACGAGGTCGCGAGGGCTCCGAACAGGACGGCGCGGCGGGAAGTCTGGGTCATGCGGGCACGATCCGAAGGCGGGGCAGCCGGGACAGTCTGGTAACCGTTCCAAGCCGCTTGTCAAAAGGGTCAGGGTTGGCGTAACGCCCGAGGATGGCTTTGGCAAGGCAAGGACGCCCGCGACGCAGCCGGGCGAGGGCAAAGGTGTGATTTTCGGCTGGTTCGGCAAGCGTGCGCAGCGGCTGGCGCCGGTGGAGGCGCTGTTCGGGCGCGTCGCCGAAGCGTCGCGTCAGCCCGCGCTCTATATCGAAGGCGGGATTCCCGACAGTTTCGAGGGCCGCTTCGAATCGCTGACGCTGTATATGTTTCTGGTGCTGCGGCGGCTGCGCGAATTGCCGCCGCCAGCGGGCGATCTTTCGCAGGAGCTGATCGACGCCTGCTTCGCCTATCTCGAGCTCGGCTTCCGCAATGGCGGCGTCAGCGACGTCGTCGTACCGAAGCGGATGAAGAAGATCGGCCAGATGTTCTACGGTCGCATCCAGGCTTATGAGGCCGCCTTCACCACGTCGGAGGCCGGGACCTTGATCGAAACCCTGCGCCGCAACGCCTCGCCCGAGGGCGCTCCGGTTCTGGCCGTCTATTTGCGTAGGGCTCAGGCCGGATTCGCCGCCCTTGATCTCGACACGCTTTTGCAGCGCGAGCCGCTCTTTCCCGCCTTCGCAAGCCAGGAGGCCGCGCATGACGCCTGACGATCTGCAAGCCTCGCCCTTCCGCCATCCGATCCGCATCGAGGCGATCCGCCAGCGCGGCACCGAGGTCGTGCTCGAGGCCGATGCCAGGCAGCGCGCCGCCATCGCGGCAGCGCTCGGTCTACCTTCGGTCGAGGCGCTGACTGCCCGCTATCTGCTGACCCGCAACGGCGAGCGGGTGAAGCTCGAAGGCCGTATCAAGGCGCAGCTTCACCAGCTCTGCGTGGTCACCCTCGATCCGTTTCCCGTCGCGCTCGATGTGCCGGTAAAGCTCGACTTCGCGCCGCAGGATGATGCGCTCGCGTCGCCGCGGCGCGGCGATGCCGAGATCGACATCGAAGTCATGCTCAACGAGGAGGATCCGCCCGAGCCGATCCTCGACGGTGTCATCGAGCTCGGCGCGATCACGCTCGAGTTCCTGGCGCTTTCGCTCGATCCCTATCCGCGCAAGCCCGGAGTGAGCTTCGAGGCGCCGGCGGCGGACGCGGCGGGCGTCTCGCCCTTCGCCGCGCTCGCCAAGCTGAAGCGGGACGCGACATGACGCGGATGTGTCTGGACGACGCGCCGCTCACGGCCGAACACAATTGGCAACCATGATTGAGGACCGCCAACCCGTCAGCGCGGCTTGCGACTTGATCGCAAACCGCTATTGTCCGGCCGGCAAAGAGCCGCCCCGGATCGAAGGTCGGCCGCTCCCGGGATACACCAGAACTCCATGACAAGACCGGTTACAATCGCGCTCGATGCGATGGGCGGGGATCACGGCCCTTCCGTCGTCATCCCCGGCGCCGCCTTGATGCTGGAACGGCGCCCGGACGCGCGCTTCGTCATCTTCGGCGATGAGAAGCAGGTTCTGCCGCTGATCGAGCAGCATCCGAAGCTGAAGGCCGTGACGACGTTCCACCATACCGAGATCTCGGTGAAGATGGACGACAAGCCGAGCCAGGCGCTGCGCTATGGCCGCTACAAATCCTCGATGTGGCGGGCGATCGAAGCGACCAAGGCCGGCGAGGCCGACGTCACCGTCTCGGCCGGCAACACCGGCGCGCTGATGGCGATGTCGAAATTCTGCCTGAAGTCGATGGCGCAGGTCGACCGGCCGGCGATCGCCTGCCTCTGGCCGACGGCGCGTGGCGAGAGCATCGTGCTCGATGTCGGCGCGACCATCGGTGCCGATGCCCGTCATCTCGTCGATCTCGCGGTGATGGGCGCTGCCATGGCTCGCGTCGTCTTCGATCTCGATCGGCCGACGGTCGGCCTGCTCAATGTCGGCGTCGAGGAGATCAAGGGCGTCGAGGCGGTCAAGGAGGCGGGCCGCATCCTGCGCGAGAGCGATCTGCCGCATCTCGCCTATCACGGCTTCGTCGAGGGCGACGATCTCGGCAAGGGCACGGTCGACGTCGTGGTGACGGAAGGCTTCACCGGCAATATCGCGCTCAAGACGGCCGAAGGCACGGCCCGTCAGATCGCTTCCTATCTGCGTGCGGCGATGGGCCGTTCGCTGATGGCCAAGATCGGCTATCTTTTCGCCCGCGACGCCTTCGCGGCGCTGCGCGAGAAGCTCGATCCGCGCAAATCCAACGGCGGTGTCTTCCTGGGGCTGGAAGGCATCGTCATCAAGAGCCATGGCGGCACGGATGCCATCGGTTTCGCCAGCGCCGCCGAACTCGGCTACGAGATGGCGCGCGAGGACCTGATGGCGAAGCTGCGCGAAATGGTCGCCGCGAGCACGCAGCCGGCGTCGTCGATCGCGCAGCCGGCCGAGGCCGAATAGGGAAAACGTTTCTTGTCCATTTTGCGCTCCCAGGTCATCGGTTGCGGTTCTTTTCTTCCCGCCCGCATCGTCACCAATGCCGAACTCGCCACACGCGTCGACACCAGCGACGAGTGGATCGTCCAGCGCACGGGCATCCGCCAGCGCCATATCGCTGCCGATGACGAACCCACCTCGGTTGTCGGGCTCAAGGCGGCGCAGGACGCCATTGCGGATGCCGGTATCGACGCCTCCGAGATCGACCTGATCATCGTCGCGACCGCGACGCCCGATCACACCTTTCCCGCCACCGCGACGCAGATCCAGGCCGCGCTCGGCATCACCGGCGGCGCCGCTTTCGATGTGCAGGCCGTCTGTTCCGGCTTCGTCTTCGCTCTGGCGACGGCCGACAAGTTCCTCACCACGGGCGGGGCCAGGACGGCGCTCGTGATCGGCGCCGAGACCTTCTCGCGCATCCTCGACTGGGAGGACCGCGCCACCTGTGTCCTCTTCGGCGACGGTGCCGGAGCCGTGGTGCTGCGGGCCGTGCCGGGCAAGGGGACTCTGGCCGACCGCGGGGTGCTGACCACGCATATTCGCTCGGATGGGCGCTACAAGGACAAGCTCTATGTCGATGGCGGCGCGGGCTCGACCAAGACGGTCGGCTTCCTGCGCATGGAGGGCAAGGAAGTCTTCCGCCACGCCGTCAACAATCTCGCCGAGACGGTCCGTCACACTTTCGAGCAGACCGGGCTCTCCGGCGCCGATATCGACTGGTTCGTGCCGCACCAGGCCAATCGGCGCATCATCGACGCCACCGCCGACAAGCTTGGTATCAGCCATGACCATGTCGTGTTGACGGTCGATCGCCATGGCAACACCTCGGCGGCCTCGATTCCGCTGGCCTTGGCTGAGGCGCATAAGGACGGGCGGATCAAGCCCGGCCAGCTCGTGCTGATCGAGGCGATGGGCGGTGGTTTCACCTGGGGGTCGGCACTGATCCGTTGGTGAGCCGACTTTCGGAATTCGCGAAATTTGTAACGATTTATAGCCAGATCGGGCCGGTTTTGGCCGTCATGGTCGCAAATCCAGTGTTCGAGGATTGACCGGGGCAGCCGGGGCGCCTAGCGTCCGCCGTCCGTATTTGGCGAAAGGTGGCGGCTTGGGGCCGCCGCTGCTGGTCCGCCTTTGGAGGATATGAATGTCGGGGCAAACGGTGACTCGTGCGGATCTGTGCGAGGCTGTCTACCAGAAGATCGGGCTGTCGCGGACGGAAGCGTCGAAGCTGGTCGAGACAGTGCTCGACGAGATCTGCGATGCGGTCGCGCGCGGGGAAAACGTGAAGTTGTCCTCGTTCGGTTCGTTCGTCGTGCGAGACAAGGGCGAGCGAATCGGGCGTAATCCCAAGACTGGTGTCGAGGTGCCCATCGAGCCCCGTCGCGTCATGGTGTTCAAGCCCTCGAACGTGATGAAGGCCCGCATCAACGGGCAGTTGGGTGAGGGTGAGACTGAGTGAATCTGGAGTTCCACGCCGGCGAAGCAGACGCGGAGGCCGAGATGGACACCAAGAGCCCGGACGCTTTCCGAACCATCAGCGAGGTCGCTGACGACCTCGATGTTCCCCAGCATGTGCTCCGTTTCTGGGAAACGCGCTTCAACCAGATCAAGCCGCTGAAACGCGGTGGCGGACGCCGCTACTATCGGCCCGATGACGTCGCCCTGCTCAAGGGCATCCGTCGCCTGCTTTACGGCGAGGGCTATACGATCAAGGGCCTGCAGCGCATCCTGAAGGAGCAGGGGCCGCGCCATGTCCAGGCGATTGGACGCGGCGCGCCGATCGCCTCCGCCCCCGGGGCGGGCCAGACGGCCATGCCAGCAGGAGCTGCAAGTGCCGCGCAGCCGACCCGTGAATGGGCGCCGCCGCGCGAGGTCGTGCCCGAAGGGCTCGATGACATCACGGTTCTGACCGCGGTGATGGCCGAGCTCGGCGAGTGCCGCCGCATCCTCGAGAATGCGCTGAAGCCGGCGGCCGAGCCGGCCTGAGTAACGTGCCTCAGCTCTGAGGTGCTTCCTCTTCCGGCTTCGCGCTTTCGACGACTGCGGGTTTCGTTGCATGTTGCCGCTTGCCACGCTGAGGACCGGCTTTTCGTGTCGGCACCAGGCTTGCCATGACAGGACTCGGGTAATGCTCGAGGGTTGAACCTGTCGCAGCATCGACGCCCATGCCGATCAGTCCGCCGATCAGCACGTTTCCCGCGAAGCCGGCTGCCCCCGTGCCCGCGATGCGCGTCGAAACCGGTACCTGCGTGTCTTCGTAGCCGGGCTTGGAGAAGCTGACGACGAATTCCGACTTGCGGTTCATTTCCCAAGTGCAAGGTGTTGCCGTGCAGGCGTGTCCGATCGAGGATTTTGCCTCGGCACCGGCCGGCTCGCTATTGATGGTGATTTGTTCGGTAGTGCCGCGCGTAACAGTCGCGCAGCCGCCTAGTGCGGCAGCCATGGCAACCGCCGCAAGTCTCTTTGATATCAGCATTTTCTTCAGCCCCTAAACCCATTCTCCGCTAGCCTTGCGTCCAGGTTGACGCAAGGGAGCCCGTTGCGGCGGCTGTGCAAAACCTCATGTGTGAAAGCGAGGCAGTTGATGTTCCCTGCAAACAACATAGCTTTCGTGCCGAGGACGACCTCGGGCTAGCAGCCTTCTCTTCCCACAGGCGTGGACGACCTCGCCGGATTTCCGAGGAGCGCCGTCATGGCCTGGCTCTTTCTTTTCATCGCGGGGCTGTTCGAGGTCGGTTGGGCGATCGGCCTGAAATATACTCAGGGCTTCACCCGGCTCGTGCCGACCGTCTTCACCCTTGCCAGCATGGTGATCAGCCTCGGCCTGCTCGGGCTTGCCCTGAAGAGCCTGCCGGTCGGCACCGCCTATGCAGTCTGGACCGGCGTCGGCACGATCGGTACCGCCATTCTCGGCATCGCTTTGCTGGGTGAGCCGGCAAATGTGCTTCGGCTCGCCTGCATCGGCCTGATCGTGGCAGGCATCGTCGGGCTCAAGCTCGTCTCGGCCTGACGGAGTGACGGGTTCAGCGGCGGCGGAAGGCCTCTGGCCAGTAGCCGCCGCGTTCCAGCGCGACGATCAGGATGATAGCGGCGAGCGTTACCACGATCGTCATCAGCTTGGCGTTCCAGGGGACGCCGCGGCCGATCAGCCAGAGCAACGCAAGGCCGGCGATGAGCGGGACCATGATCTCCATGGCCGGATCATAGCCTGCTTCCGCGACGGGTAGAACCGCCGCTGGGCCGGGAGGCGTTTCAGCCCGGCGCATCCCGCGCGGGAGCGCCGATCCTGTCGCCCTCGACCAGCGGTTTGAGCCGAGCGAGCTCGCCGACGGCGAAATCGAGGAACAGCCTGACTCGCGGCGTATGCCGCAGATCGGGGTGGGTCAGGAGCCAAAGGTCGGCGGAGAGGTCCGGATTCGGAGCCGCCAGCCGCGCCAGGCCAGGCCGCGTGTCGCCGATGAAGCAGGGCAGGAAGCCGACGCCGATTCCCGCTTCGACCGCCTCGGCCAGGCCGAGCACCGTGTTGAGCTTGTAGACGACCCGTTCCGGCGCGACATGGCGTGCGAGGTAGCGCACGGCGCTCATCATGGTGAATTGCTCGCCGAGCGAGACCCATTGCCGCTGCCATAGATCCTCGCTCGACGGCAGCTCGGGGCCGGGAAAATCGGCGCGGCGACCATAGAGCGCCCAGGCGATGCGGGCGGGCTTGCGGCCGATCAGCGTTTCCGGCGGATTGTCGGTGGCACGGATCGCGATATCGGCGTCGCGCTTCGAGAGATTGGCGGCCTGGTTGCCGATCAGGATGTCGAGCCGGATATCCGGGCACTGCGCCAGGAATTTCGCGAAGACGGGCGTCAGCAGATCGACGAGCAGCGTGTCGTTGGTCGCGATCCGTAATTCGCCCGCGGGCTTGATCTCCTGCCCGGCGAGCCGCCGCGTGAAGGCGTGGATGTCGTCGTCGACCCGGCCGGCGAGCTGGACCATCTCCTCGCCCGCAGGCGTCGCGACATAGCCGCTGCGATGGCGCTCGAACAGCCTGACGCCGAGGGCCTCCTCGATCTGTCCGAGCCGGCGGAACACCGTGGAATGATTGATTCCGAGGGCGGCCGCGGCGGCGGGCAGGGCGCGCTTGTCGGCAATCGCCTTGATCAGGCGGAAATCGTCCCAGGCCAGCGATTTGGCGAGGGCGGGGCGGGGAGCGGACGTCATTGCGCCACTCTCCGCCAAGGCGGTGCCGCGTTCAAGCGCGGCACCGGGCTGCAGCTCAGGCAAGTGCGGTCTTCGCGGGCAGGAGGGAGCGCTCCGAGCGGATGGCGAAGGCGCCGTCGCCGATCAAGGCGTGGGCAAAGGCGGTGAGGGCCATGAAGGCAGGATATTCCCAGCCGCCATTGGGGGCGTTGAAGATCCAGCCGTTCGGAGCATGGACCATCAGCGCGCCGAGCAGGATCGGGATCAGCAGCAGCGAGACATAGCGCCCATAGAAGCCGAGCAGGATGGCGAGGCCGCCAAGGAGTTCGGCCAGCATGATCGGCCAGGCGAGAAAGCCCGGCAGGCCGACTTGCCCGAGGAAGCCGGCGAAACCAGCCGGGGTGAAGATGACGAGCTTGAGATAGGCATGGGCGATGAACATCACGCCGAGCGCGATGCGCAGGGCAAGAGCACCATAGGGAGCAAGGCGGGTATCGGTCATGGTCGTGTCTCCAGGGAGCGGGATTGATTTCGTCGCTGAAGATCGTTCGAGACTCACGGCAATTCAAATTGCAATTTTTGCTTTATGAAATTGCGTCCATGCAATGGATGGTCTCTGGCTTTTGGTGAGAGCACCCACGATGTTTGGGCCAACAGCGACGCCGTCCGATGCCATGCAAAGGGCGGCGCCTCCTGAAACATCCTGGAACGGAGGACCGTCATCATGCAGATCAATGGGCTTCACCACGTCACCGCCATTTCTGGCCCCGCCCGCCGCAATCTCGACTTCTACAGCCGCGTGCTCGGCCTGCGCCTGGTCAAGAAGACCGTCAATTTCGACGATCCCGGCACCTATCACCTCTATTTCGGCGATGCCGATGCTGCGCCGGGCTCAATCCTGACCTTCTTCCCCTGGGAGCATGCGGCGCCTGGTCGCCTCGGCGTCGGCGAGACGCAGGAGACGGTGTTCCGTGTGCCGGAAGGTGCGATCGGCTTCTGGGCGCATCGCTTCGTCGAGCAGGGAGTGCCGCATGAGGCGCCGGCGAAGCGCTTCGGCGAGACCGTGCTGAGTTTCCGCGATCCCGACGGGATGCGGCTTGCGCTGGTCGGGCTGCCGGGCGTCGAAGCCGAGCCCTACTGGGCGGAGGGCGGCATCGGGCCGGAGAACGCGCTTCGCGGCTTCCATAGTGTCAGCCTGCTCCTGGCCGATGCCGCGCCGACGGCGGCGATCCTGACGGATGTCTTCGGTTTCGCCGAGGCTGCCCGCGAGGGCACGTTGATCCGCTATGCGGCGGAGGGCACCAAGGTCGGCGGCGTCATCGACCTGCGGGTTGCCGGCGGCTTCCTGCCGGCCCGGCAGGGCGCGGGCTCGGTACATCACATCGCCTTCCGGGCCGCGGACGACGCGGCGCAGGCGGAGATGGTGCGCCGCCTGGTCGAAAACCATGGCATCGGGACGACGGAGCAGCGCGACCGGAACTATTTCCGTTCGGTCTATTTCCGCGAGCCTGGCCATGTCCTGTTCGAGATCGCGACGGACATCCCCGGCTTCGCCGTGGATGAGCCTGCGGCCGAGCTCGGCCGTGCGCTCAAGCTGCCGCCCGGCCTCGAGGCTCATCGCGCCCAGATCGAGGCCGTGCTGCCCGCGCGTGACTGAACCGGACTCAACCCATCCCGCCCTGCCTGCCGTGCGCGGAGGCAGGGCGGCCCTCCGCTTCTCGAAGGGAGAGAACAATGACCGAAACCCAGACCGATACCGGCTTAATCCATGTTTTCGAGCCGGGCACCGACCCGGCCCGCAAGCCGCTCCTGCTCCTGCACGGCACCGGCGGTGACGAACGCGATCTGCTGTCGCTCGGCCGCACCGTGGCGCCGGGAGCCAGCCTGCTTTCGCCACGCGGCAAGGTGTTGGAAGGCGCCGCGCCACGATTCTTCCGCCGCCTCGCGGAGGGCGTCTTCGACGAGCAGGACCTGATACACCGTACGCATGAGCTCGCCGACTTCATCGCGGCGGCGAGGGCTCGTTACGACCTGCCGGCGCCGATCGCGCTCGGCTTCTCGAACGGCGCCAACATCGCGGCGAGCCTCTTGTTGCTGCGTCCGGAGGCGCTGGCGGGTGCCGCGCTGCTGCGTGCGATGCCGACCCTGGGAGAGCCGCCACGCGCCGACCTCACCGGTAAGCCCGTGCTGCTGCTTTCGGGGCTGCTCGATCCGATCGTCCCGGCGACGAGCGCGGACGGGCTGGCCGCTCTCCTCGCCGCGAATGGCGCTGCTGTGGAGCATCGCAAGCTGCCGTCCGGCCATGGCCTCACTCAGGCCGATATCGGTTTGCTGAAGGATTGGCTCAACAGGAACTGAGGGGGCGATGCACCGGGGCGTGCGAGGTCCCGGTGCATCGTGGCTCACAGCCTTGGCCAAGGCCACGCCTCGGAGCGCGGGCTTGGATTCTGGCTCGAAAGACCCCATCTTTCCCTGCCGGAGGCGCGCATGGCCAGCGGCTGGGCTCCGGATGGAGCTGTTCAGGATCAGATCGACGATTCGATCACCGATGCGGTGAGGCTTGCGCGCTCGCGCCTGCCGTCGGGGCCGGGCGAGATTCACTGCCTGGAATGTGGCGAGGAAATCCCGGAAGCGCGGCGTCGCGCTATGCCCGGCGCCCGCACCTGCATCGATTGTCAGTCTGCTTTGGATCGCCCCGCCGCCGCCAGCGCCTATAACCGCCGCGGCAGCAAGGACAGCCAGCTGAAATAGCGACCGCCTCAGGGGCCATCATTGGTGCGAATTAAGTTGTTGTCGGCATCGGTGGGCCGAAGGGCAATGCCGACACGGCTGTGGCCTTGCTCAAGGACACGATCAAGCGAGGGCAATGATCGCGAATCTGCCACGCGTGGCACCGATCCGTTTCCCGGTACCGGAAAGCAGGACGATCGTAAGTCTTCGAATTTTTGAGATTTATGGTCGGAGCGAGAGGATTCGAACCTCCGACCCCTTGTCCCCCAGACAAGTGCGCTAACCGGGCTGCGCTACGCTCCGACGGATCGGCTTATAGTGGCCGGTCGTTCCGGATGCAATGCGCTTCGATGCGACCGGGGCACAACTTTCTGCCACGGCCGTCGTCGCGCCAAGCAGCCGCCGGCTGCGAAACATTTAACCCTCGTTCCATCATCCGGTTGCAGGCCCGCGCGGGGGAGCGCAATTTGGCGGGGAAAAGGTCAGGCGCCGGAGGTCTGCAAGCCATGTCTTTCGCGCCTGCTGCCGCATCGCGCCTGCCTGTGAACGCTTCGCCTGTGGAAACCTCGATTTCAGAAGCGTCTGGCGCCCCGCTCCCGCAATTCTTCGCCACGCTCGACCCACACTGGCATTCCGCCTGGGCCTGGGACCATTACGAATCGACGATTCTCGCGCTTGCGCAGCATTATGGCTTGCGCCGCGTCTGCGAGATCGGCGGCGGGCGCGATCCGCTCTTCACCGCCGAGCAGGCGGCGGCGCGCGGGATCGATCTCATCGTCAACGACATCGATGCGGGCGAGCTGGCCCTCACGCCGCCCGGTCTGAAGACGGCCCGCTTCGATGTCGCCGGCGACCTGTCCGAGCCCGACGTCGCGCGCGGCGGCTATGACATGATGGTCTCGCGCATGGTCTTCGAGCATATCGACGGCGTCGAGCAGGCTTGGCGCAACATCCATGCGCTGCTGGCGCCGGGCGGGGTGGCGCTGGCCTTCTTTCCGACCCTCTGGGCGCCGGTCTTCGCGCTGAATCATGTCCTGCCGGAGAAGGCTTCGCGCGCCATCGTGCACGCCCTCTTTCCGCTGCGCCGTGACGGCGGTGGGGACCCGAAATTCCCGGCGCTCTACGACTGGGCCCGCGGCAATCCCCGCCTGCTGACGCCGATGCTGAACCGCGCCGGCTTCCACGAGGTCCATGTCCAGCCCTTCTGGGGACATGGCTATTTCGACCGGATGCCGGGGCTGCGCCAGGTCGACCACGCCTTCAACGCGCTGGCGGCGAAGATCGGCTGGCATTTCGTGACGACCTACGCCTATGTGCTCGTCCGCAAGGGCCGCGGCTGAAGCGACACAGCGCAGCTGGATCGCACGCGGAATCCGCCGCGCGGTTCTCCCGGAGGCTTCGCCGGAGCAAGTGGCCCTCAGTAGGCGTTCTCGTTCTTGGTCAGCAGCGAGAACGGGGTCTTCAGCAGGATGTAGAGGTCGAGCAGCACCGACCAGTTCTCGATGTAGTAGAGATCGTGCTCGACACGCCGCTGGATCTTCTCGTCGGTGTCGGTCTCGCCGCGCCAGCCGTGGATCTGGGCCCAGCCGGTGATGCCGGGCTTGACCTTGTGGCGGGCAAAATAGCCGTCCACCACCTGCTCATAGGCGCGGTTGGACGTCTTGGCATGGATGGCGTGGGGGCGAGGGCCGACAAGCGAGAGATCGCCCTTGAACACGACATTGATGAGCTGCGGCAACTCGTCGATCGAGGTCTTGCGGATGAAGCGCCCGACCCGGGTGACGCGCGGATCGTCCCGGGTGACCTGCTTCGCCGCCGCATGGTCGGCCATGTCGTGGCGAAGCGAACGGAACTTCAGCACCTCGACGGTCTCGTTGTTGAAGCCATAGCGCTTCTGGCGGAAGAACACCGGGCCCTTCGAGTCGAGCTTGATCGCGATCGCCGTCGCCAGCATCGCGGGTGAGAGGGCGATCAGCGCCAGCAACCCGACGATCTTGTCGAACAGCCATTTCAGGACGACGTCCCAATCGGCGATCGGGCGGTCGAACACGTCGAGCACCGGCACGGCGCCGAGATAGGAATAGGAACGCGGCCGGAAGCGCAGTTTCGACATATGGGCCGAGAGCCGGATGTCGATCGGCAGCACCCAGAGCTTGCGCAGCATCGTCAGGAGCCGCGCCTCGGCCGAAATCGGCAGGGTGAAGATCACGAGGTCGAGCCGGGTCCTCCGGGCGAATTCGACGAGATCGTCGATGGTGCCGAGCTTCGGATAGCCGGCGACGAGGTCGGGCGAGCGCGCATCGTTGCGATCGTCGAAGACGCCGCAGATGTGCAGGCCCGTGTCCTTCTGCGCTTCGAGCGCCTTGATCAGCGCCGCACCCGCTTCGCCGCCGCCGACGATGGCGGTGCGCCGCTCGAGCCGGCCCGAACGGGTCAGGTTGCGCACCGTCATGGTGACGGCGAAGCGGCCCGCTACGAGCGCACAGGCGCCGATGAGATAGAAGCCGATCAGCCAGCCGCGGGAAACCTGGTTGCCGACCTTCAGGAAGAAGAATGTCGCCAGCGCGATCATGAACAGCATGGTCCAGCCGCCGAGCAGGCGCACGGCGGAGCCGGCGAAGTTGCGTAGCGCGCCGATCGGATAAAGCTGCAGCGTCTGGAAGGTGATGAGCGCGCCGAAGGCGAGCGCCGGACCCGTGACCTGGTAGGCGAGGGGATCGTCGACCTTGCCGGCGGCATAGAGCCAGTAGACCAGCCCGCCCGTTGCGAGCACGACGAGGAGGTCGAGGAGCCGCGCCAGCCCCTCGATCATCACCGGCGAAAGGGTCGACTTCAGCGGTAGCGCCGCGATCTGCTCCGCGAGCGGATGGAAGCGGCGTGTCTGCCCATCCTCGGATTTGTCCGCCGATGCCGGAGCGGCCGCACCGGCCGCATCCGCCTTCATCATGTCGCGGACATCGAAAGCACCCATGACGTCCATTCCTCGTCCGGGACGCAGCGTCTCGCATCGCGACCCGGCCTGTGGTCTAGCCGAAATTGCTCTCGGAACATTTAATTCGACTATTCGCTGTTTCACCCGATTTGCAATGATTTTGGTGCGATTCAGGGCCTTTGCAGGCCCGCATGGGGGCTGCAGTTTTCCCGCTTGCGAAGAATTGAAAATAACCCTGATGCTTCAAGGGGTTGTTCGAAGTTTAGTGAAAGAATTTTTGCGTTTGAATTGGAATGGTTTCGTTAATCCAAAGTGTATGTCTGTTGACATAAGGTTTTGGTGAAGGTATATTGCTACTCGATGAGTGTCTGAGAAGCACATATTTCGCGCGATGAGCCCGACGCCTCTGGTGTTGCTCCATCTGCGGTGCGGTTTGCCGGGGATGCCCCCTGGCGTAGCTCATTCATCGGATTTATCGATTTAAAACTCTAACGATTGCTTGGCTGTCCTTGCGGTGTTTGCACGCCGTGCAGCGCGGCTTCGCCCGTGTGCAACATGTCTTTTCATTGGTTGGTTCTGCTCGCGGCCATTGCCGTCGAGATCGTCGCGACGGCCGCGCTGAAATCGGTCGTCGCCGCTCCCTGGCTCGTCGGCGCCCTGCCGCTGCTTCTGATCGGTTTGTCCTTCGCGCTGCTCAGCATCGCCTTGCGCGTCATTCCCATGGCCGTTGCCTATGCGGTCTGGGAAGGGCTCGGCATCGTCGGCATCGCCGCGACCGGGCATCTCGTCTTCGGCGAGCATCTGACGGCTGGCCGCACTGCCGCTCTTGCGGCGATCCTGGCCGGTATCGTCTTGATCGAGGCCGGCATCGGCCATGACCGGGACGATGCCGAAGAGGAGCGGCTCCCGAACGAGAGGAGGCATGTGTGAATGTCTCCTTCGTTCAGGCCGTCCCTCTGCTTTGGCTGGTCGGTGCCGTCGCGCTCGAACTGTGGGGTACCTATCTGCTGAAGCTCTCGGACGGCATGACGCGCCGCCTGACCGGCGCCGGCGGTGTCCTGCTGGTGATGGGCGCATTCGGCGCGCTCGCCCAGGCCATCAAGGGCATGGACCTTTCGGTCGCCTATGCGGTTTGGGGCGGTGTCGGTCTCGTCGCGACGGCCGTGATCGGCGCGCTTGCCTTCGGGCAGAGGATCGCACCGGCCGGCTGGCTCGGCATTCTCCTCGTCGTCGCGGGCGTGGTCGCGCTCAAGCTGATGTAGTTACGGCCTTGGAGACTGTTTGGAACCTCCAGCCCTCATCCCGAGGAGCGGCCGAAGGCTGCTCCAGATGGTTCTGGAGCCTCCCGGCCCCTCCTTGGAGACGCCATTCCTGACGGAATGGCTCCTCAGGACGAGAGCTCGTTGAAGTGTCAGACGGTTTGTTAGCCTGCCCGGCGGGTGGCGAGTGCATCGCGATAGGCCGCGATCACGCCGTCGATCATGCTGTCCAGTCGGAAATGCCGCCGGACATGCGCGGCGAGGTCAGCGGCCTCGGCGAGGCGCTCGGCTTCGGGCCGCGCCAGCATGGTGCGGATGGATTCGGCGAGGATCGTCGGGTCGTTCGCCTTGATCAGGCGTTGGCGATGGTGCGGGCCGTAGATCTCATTGATGCCGCCGACATCGGTCGAGATCAGCGGTTGGGCCGCCGCGGCGGCTTCGAGAATGACATAGGGCAGGGATTCCGCACGCGAGGGGATGACCATCACCCGCGCCTGCGCCAGCGCCTTGCGGATCGGTCCCGGCGGCTCGAAGACGCACTGGTCCGCGATGCCCCGCGCGCTCGCCATCTCCTTGAGCTCGGTCTCGTCCGGGCCCGAGCCGACGATCAGGATGCGGGGCTTGAGCCCGTCGCGCCGGTGCAGCAGGGCAAGCGCGTCGATCAGCGTGTCGACGCCCTTGGCCGAGCGCAGCTCGCCGAGATACAGCAGGTCGAAACCCGCTTCGCCATGGTCGATCGGCTCGAACTCTGCTTCGGAAATGCCATTGAGCACGATGCGGTGGTCGGTTTTCGGCAGGTGGCCGACATGGGCTTCGAAACGGCCGGCGATGAAGCGGCTTTCGAACAGGAATATGTCGGTTGCGCCTTCGAGTAGGCGTTCCACCGTCATATAGACCTTATGTTCGGTGCTGCCGGGCTTGTAGTTGAAGCTGCCGCCATGTGGCGTATAGGCGGTGACGTAGCGCCGGCCCGGTGCGAGCAGGGCCGGGACGCGGCCATAGACCCCGCCCTTCGAGCCGTGGCAATGGACGACATCCGGGGCGAGGCGCCGCCGCAGCGCCATCTCCGCCAGTTGCGCTCGAAGATCGGTCAGGCTCGGATAGCGCGACATCGGCACCCGCGTGATGCCGAGCGCCAGCGTTTGCGCGAGTTCGTCGAAGACGGCGGCGGCCCGTGTTCCGCCCGTCGTGGCGTCGCAGAAAATCCCGACCTGATGGCCGCGCTCCGCCTGCCCTCGGGCGACATCGAGCACATGCCGGAAGAGCCCGCCGAGCGGGGCGCGGAAGACGTGGAGGATCCTGAGCGGCGGCGCGCGGGAAGCGTCCGTCATGGCTGGGCCGGGCAGGGCTGTCAGAACCAGCGTTCCTTGATGACGATCGTGTCGCCCGGCTGGACGGGGTAGGTGATCGGGACCGAGGCCGTGACGGTCTGGCCGTCGATCTGGCGCGTGACTTCGGCGGAGTTGCGCTGGCCGCGTGGTGTGAAGCCGCCGGCGATGGCGACCGCCGTCTGCACCGTCATGCCGCTGACGAAGGGGAACTGGCCGGAATTCGTGACCTCTCCGAGGACGAAGAACGGGCGGTAGGTATCCACCTCGACGGAGACCTTGGGCTCGCGCAGATAGCCGCCGCGCAGCTTGGCCTCGATGTCCCTCGCGAGCTGCTGGGTGGTGCGCCCCTGGGCCATGATCGTATTGACCAGTGGCATCGAGATCTTGCCCGAGCCGTCCACGGCATAGATGTTCGACAGATTGTCCTGTCCGAAGACGATGATGCGCAGCTTGTCGCCGCTGGCAAGCCGGTAGGCGCCCTCGGGCTGGGCGAGTGCATACTCCGTCGCCTGATACTGCGGCGCGCAGGCGCCCGCCATCATGGCGGCGGCCAAGGCGAGGGAGGCGAGGCGTCGACTCATCACTGGCTATCCGTGAAAACTCGCGCAGAGCTTTAGGGCGATATGGTTAACAAAGGCTTCCGCAGCCGCCTGGGCGCAGGTCGCGCACGGGTGCTCCGATGGTCGGCGCCTTATTCTGGCCGCCCCGCTGGCCTTGTCTCGGCTGCCCGTTCCGTTTGATTCCGCGAAGGAGATCGGAAATGAAGCCTGCCGCCCTTGCCGCGATTGCGCTCCTGATGTCCTTGCCGGCGCTCGCGGAAGACCTGCCGGAGCGCAAGCCCGGCCTCTGGGAATCCAAATCCGTCGGGGAGCAGGGAGAGGCGGTCGCCAAGCAATGCGTCGGCCCCGGCACCGATCGCTCCCTGGTCGGGAGCATGGCGGGCGGCAACTGCTCCAAGATGCTGGTGACCAGGACCGCGACCGGCTACGCGGTTGAGACCGAGTGCGCGATGGGGCCGATCAAGGCCTCGGGCAGCAGCGTCGTGACCGGCGATTTCGAGACGACGGTCCGTACCGAAGGGACGACGAAGCTGACCGGCATGCCCGGCCAGCCGGCCCCGGTCGAACGCAAGCTGGTGGTCGAAGCCAAGCGGCTCGGCGACTGCGGGCCGGGGCAGAAGCCGGGGGACGTCATTATGCCAGACGGCAAGGTCATCTCGATGCCGCCGGCCACGCCAAAGCAATAGCGCGTGGCGGCATTCGGCGCGGCCCGGCTCTGCGGCCGGGCCTTTTTCATGCCGGCAACTTGACGATGATCCGTGGAGATGGCGGCCGCGGAGCAGGGAAAGTGAACGATTTTCGCGCCGCGGTCCTCGGCATTTACCGGACAATAACCTTACCGGGCCTTGAATGACGCTGCATTCCTTCGGGGTGCGAGAGTTCTGCGTCACATAGGTGGGTCATGACCGCTGAAGCTGGGACTGAAGCACGAGGTAGCGGCGAGAGCCGCGGCGACATGCTCGACCTCGCTGCGCTCTGGACGGCGATCAAGCGCCGGAGAGCCTGGATCGTCGTGCCGACCCTGGCGGCGCTCGGCCTGTCCTTCCTTGCCGTGAATGCCGTGACGCCGCGCTACACCGGCGAGGCACGCCTGCTCTTGGAAAGCCGCAGCGGTTTCTACGCTCTGCCCGGGCAGTCGGCGCAGGATACCTCCGGCCAGTTCGATGCCGAGGCGGTGCAGAGCCAGGTGCAGGTCATCATGTCGCGCGATCTTGCACGGGCGGCGATCAAGCGCATCGGCCTCGTCGGCAATCCCGAATTCGACTCCGGCGCGGGCGCGCTCGGCGCCTTGCGCAAGGTCGCGGTGATGATCGGGCTCGGCACCCATCCCGCCGATCGCTCTCCGGAAGAACGCGTCCTGGAGAAGTATTACGACCGGCTGCTGGTATATCCGGTGGCCCGCTCGCGCATTGTGGCGATCGAGTTCACCTCGCAGGACCGGGAGCTTGCCGCCAAGGCAGCCAACACCATCGCCGAGACCTATCTCGAATTCCAGGAGGCGGCGAAGCAGGACAATGCCCGCAGCGCCTCCGCCTGGCTCTCGACCACCATCGAGCCGCTCCGCAAGCGCGTAGCCGAGGCCGACGCGAAGGTCGAAACCTTCCGTACCACGCACGGCCTCTTCTCCGGTCCCAACAACACCAGCATCACGTCCCAGCAGCTCGCGGATCTCTCGGCGCAGCTCTCCAACGCGCGCAGCCAGCAGACCGAAGCGCAGGCCAAGGCCGGGCTGATCCGCGACGCGATCAAGCAGGGCCGTACCTTCGAGATTCCGGATGTCGCCAATAACGACCTCGTCCGCCGGCTGATCGAGCAGCGCGTCAATCTGCGCGCGCAGATCGCTGCGGAATCGCGCAGCCTTCTGCCCGGCCATCCGCGCATCAAGGAGCTGAACGCGCAGCTTGCCGATCTCGAGGGCCAGCTCAGGGCCGCGGCCGAGCGCACCGTCCGCACACTGGAGAACGAGGCCAAGATCGCGGGGCAGCGTGTCGAGAGCTTCCAGGCCGCCCTCGACGGCCAGAAGAAGAACGTCGCCACCGCCAATGACAGCGAAGTGCAGCTGCGGGCGCTGGAGCTGGATGCCCGCACGCTGCGTGAGCAGCTCGAGCAGTACATGCAGCGCTATCGCGAGGCATCGGCCCGCGACACCTTGAACGGCGCCCCGGCCGATGCGCGTATCATCTCACGCGCCGTCGAGCCGACCGATCCCTCCTTCCCGAAGAAGCTGCCGGTCGTTCTGGTCTCGACGCTCGCGACCTTCCTGATCGCGCTCGCGACCATCGTTACCCGCGAGCTGCTGAACGGCCAGTCCCGCCCGCTGCCCCAGGCGCCGCGCGGCCCCCGCTGGGTCTCGGTCGGCGAGGAGGAGGAGAGCGCAAGGGCGGATGGTCCGACGCCCGAGACTCCGCGCCGCGATTCCGTCGCCGGTCTGCTCACCCATGCCGGGCGCCTCGGCCAGATCAAGCTCGACCTCGACCGACCGGAGGACGCGCTGGCCGCACTGGCCGAACGCACCGAGGAGCCGCCGCGCGGGCTGGCGCCGATCGTGCTGGTACTGGACGGCGGTGGAGAGGGCGCCGCGAGGCCACGCGAGCTTGCCGAATTACTGGCGCAGCGCTGCCGTTGCATTCTCGTCGATCTCGCCAGGGACGACGACCATGGCGAGCCGGGTTTTTCGGAGCTCTTGGCCGGCGAGGCGTTCTTCTCCGACATCATCATGCGCGAGGCCGGCTCGCGTCTGCACAGCATCGGCCCCGGCCGGGCCGGGCGCGAGGCCGTGTTCGCGGCGCCCGATCTGATCGAGGTGGCGCTCGACGCACTCTGCGAGACTTATGACTGGGTGCTCGTCGCTGCAGCATCGAACGACGACGGCGCGATGCTGGAGCCCGTGGCCCGCAGGGCCCAGGGTGGGCTCGTCATGAGCGGGCAGCCCGGCAATGGCCATGCGCTGGAAGCGGCCTATCGCCTCAGCGAGCTGGTCAAGGCGCCGGTTTCGCTGGTGCTCGATGCCGAGCGTGCGACACCGATGGCGCGCATGCCGCAGCAGGACGCGCCACTGGAAGTCTGAGCATCGGGCGCGACGAAAGTGCGGCGTGGGCTGTGCGCCGATCGCTGCTACCAGCCGGCCTTGGCCGTCAGGCAGAGAACCCCGCGTTCTGCCACGATCCACAAGGCGAGGCCGCTGTCGGCCTCGCTGGCATGGAGGGTGAAGGCATCTTGCTCGAAGAGCGGGGAGAGGCCACGGAAGCTGAAATGCTTTGGCGGCGTGCCCTTGATCTCGGCGGCATAGTGGCAGAGCCAGGTCGCCTGGAGCGGTCCATGGGTAACGAGGCCGGGATAGCCTTCGACTTCGCTGGCATAGGGGCGGTCGTAATGGATGCGGTGGCCGTTGAAGGTGAGCGCCGAGTAGCGGAACAGCAGCGGCGCCCCGGCCTTCTTCGGGCGCCGATGCTGACCCGGTTCACCCGGTGACGGTGGTTTGACAGCGCTGCCCGGCGCCGCCACCTCGCGGTAGACGATGTCCTGCCGCTCCTCCAGGACGAGCGCGCCATTCGCTTCCAGCCGATGCGCGACCGTAACGAAGCAGAGCGCGCCGCTGCGTCCCCGCTTGAGCGCGACGTCCTGGATCCGGGAGATGCGCTTCACCGCGTCGCCGACCCTCAGATCGCCGTGGAAGGTGAAGGCGCCGCCCGCCCACATCCGCCGCTGCAACGGCACGGGCGGCAGGAACCCGCCGCGGGCCGGGTGGCCGTCGGGGCCGAGTTCGGCGGTCGGCGCGGCCGGCTGGGCAAGGCAGAAATGGATGAGCTGTGGCGCGGCCTCGCCCTGCCTGGGTGCTTCCCCGGCGAAATCCATCGTCGCGTGGTACTTGCGCGCGAGATCCTCGCTGAGGATGTCCGCGCCGATCTCCTCGCGACCGATCCACTCGCGCAGGTGATTGATGTCGAGGGCAGGGTTCTCGCTGTCCATCAGGCGAGCCTTTGCTGGTGATATCGAGTACTTTCAAGCGAAGTGAATGCCCCTTCGCGTGAAGAAATGCTCTGGGCAGATGTGGGCCGCAGGCGTGGAATGCGCCAGTGGTTCGATGGGGCCGGGCGGAGAGGGCGAATCCGCCCCCCTCCGGCCGAGAAAGCCTGGATCGAGTCGGGTGGCTTGTCGACCGACCTCTGGTCGCGCCGCGCCACCAGAGGTCGGGGCCGTTTCGTCACTCCGCCGCCTGCAGGGCCGGCGTCTGGACATCGTGCCGTGCGAGCGGGCGGTTGCCCGCGAGCTTGCGCATCAGCACGTAGAAGACCGGCGTCAGGAAGATGCCGAAGGCGGTGACGCCGATCATGCCGGCGAAGACCGCGATGCCCATCGCCTGCCGCATCTCCGCGCCCGCGCCTGTCGAGGTGACGAGCGGCACCACGCCCATGATGAAGGCGAGCGAGGTCATCAGGATCGGCCTGAGCCTGAGCCTGCTCGCCTCGATCGCGGCAGCGATCGGTGTCCTGCCCTCGAATTCGAGCTCCCGCGCGAATTCGACGATCAGGATCGCGTTCTTGGCCGATAGCCCAACCAGCACGACGAGGCCGATCTGGGTGAAGACGTTGTTGTCTCCGCCCGAGAGCCAGACGCCCGTCAGCGCTGCGAGCAGCCCCATCGGGATGATGAGCAGGATCGCGATCGGGAGCGTCAGGCTCTCATACTGAGCCGCCAGCACCAGGAAGACGAGCAGGATGGCGACGGGGAAGACGATCACCGCCGAATTGCCGGCGAGAATCTCCTGATAGGTCAACTCCGTCCATTCGAAGGCGAAGCCCTTGGGGAGGGTTTCGTCGGCGATCCGTTGCACGGCTGCCTGCGCCTGCCCCGAGGAGAAGCCCGGCGCCGCGCCGGCATTGATGTCGGCCGAGAGGAAGCCGTTATAGCGCATCGCGCGCTCCGGGCCGGAATCGGAGCGCACGTTCAGCACCGCGCTGAGCGGGATCATCTCTCCGGCCGTCGAGCGTACCTTGAGCTGGCCGATATGCTCGGGCAGCGCACGGAAGGGCGCATCGGCCTGGACGCGTACGGTGTAGGTGCGGCCGAAGCGGTTGAAGTCGTTGACATAGGTCGAGCCCAGATAGGTCTGCAGCGTGTCGAACACCTCCGTCACGGGCAGGCCGAGCTGGCGGGCCTTGGTGCGGTCGATATCGGCGTAGAGCTGCGGGACATTGACCTGGAAGCTCGAGAACATGCCGGCGATTTCCGGTGCCTGCGCCGCCTTGGCCATGAAGGCCTTGGTCGCCTCGTCCAGCGCCGCATAGCCGAGGCCGGCGCGATCCTCGATCTGCAGCTTGAAGCCGCCGATCGTGCCGAGGCCCTGCACGGGCGGCGGCGGGAACATCGCGATGAAGGCTTCCTTGATGCCGGAGAATTCCTTGTTGAGCTGCATCGCGATGGCGTTGCCGCTCAGCGACGGGTCCTTGCGGTCATGAAAGGGCTTCAGGCCGACGAAGACGATGCCGGCATTGGACGAGTTGGTGAAGCCGTTGATCGAGAGGCCGGGGAAGGAGATGGCGTTCTCCACGCCCGGGTGCTTCAGGGCAATCTCGTCCATGCGGCGGATCACGTCCTCCGTCCGGTCCAGCGTCGCGGCGTCGGGCAATTGCGCGAAGCCGACGAGGTACTGCTTGTCCTGGCTCGGCACGAAGCCGCCCGGCACCGCCCTGAACAGCACGCCGGTGAGGCCGAGCAGCAGGACATAGACGGCCAACATGACCGCGCGATGCGAGATCACCCGCCGAACGCCGCCGCCATAGGCTTCCGACGAGCGGTGGAAGAAGCGATTGAAGGCGCGAAAGAACCAGCCGAGCACGCGGTCCATGAAGCGGGTCAGCGCATCCTTTGGCGCGTGATGGCCCTTCAGCAGCAGCGCGGCGAGAGCCGGCGACAGCGTCAGCGAGTTGATCGCGGAGATCACCGTCGAGATTGCGATGGTGAGCGCGAACTGGCGATAGAACTGCCCGGTCAGACCCGAGATGAAGGCGAGTGGCACGAAGACCGCAACCAGCACCAGCGCGATCGCGATGATCGGGCCGGAGACCTCGCGCATGGCTTTGTAGGTCGCTTCACGCGGGGAAAGCCCGCTCTCGATGTTGCGCTCGACATTCTCGACCACGACGATCGCGTCGTCGACGACGATGCCGATGGCGAGCACCAGCCCGAACAGGCTGAGCGCATTGATCGAGAAGCCCATCACATACATCACCGCGAAGGTGCCGACGACCGAGACCGGCACGGCCACGAGCGGGATAACCGAGGCGCGCCAGGTCTGCAGGAAGACGATGACGACGAGCACGACCAGCGCGACGGCTTCCAGCAGCGTCGAGATCACCGCCTTGATCGAGGCGCGCACGAACTGGGTGGTGTCGTAGACGATCGAGTAGTCCACGCCTTCCGGCATGTTCTGCTTGACTTCGCGCATCACCTCCTGGACCCGATCGGCGATCGCGATGGCGTTCGAACCCGGTGCCTGGAAGACCGGAACGGCGACGGCGGACTTGCCGTTCAGCAGCGAGCGCAGTGCATATTCGGCCGCGCCGAGCTCGATGCGGGCGATCTCCTTCAGCCGCACGACCGCGCCGTCGGCGCCGGTCTTGACGATGATCTCGCCGAACTGCTCTTCATTCTGGAGGCGTCCTTGCGCGTTCACCGAAAGCTGCAGGTCGAGGCCGGGCGCATTCGGCGAGGCGCCGATGACTCCGGCCGCGGCCTGCACGTTCTGAGCACGGATCTCGCGCACGACGTCGCCGGGCGAGAGCCCGTGCTCGGCGACCTTCTGCGGGTCGAGCCAGACGCGCATCGAATAGTCGCCGGAGCCGAAGAGCTGCACCTGTCCGACGCCGTCGATGCGCGCCAGGCGGTCCTTGACGTTGAGCACCGCGTAATTGCGCAGATAGGCCATGTCGTAGCGGCCGTTCGGCGAGGTGATATGCACCACCATCGTCAGGTCCGGCGAACTCTTGACCGTGGTGACGCCGAGCCGGCGCACCTCCTCGGGCAGGCGTGGCTCGGCCTGGCTCACGCGGTTCTGCACCAGCTGCTGGGCCTTGTCCGGGTCGGTACCGAGGCGGAAGGTGACGTTCAGCGTCATGACGCCGTCCGTCGTCGCCTGGCTCGACATGTAGAGCATCCCCTCGACGCCGTTGATCTGCTCCTCGATCGGCGTCGCCACCGTCTCGGCGATCACGCGCGGGCTCGCGCCCGGATATTGTGCCCGCACGACGACGGTCGGGGGAACGACTTCCGGGTATTCGGAGATCGGCAGCGCCCTGATCGAGAGCAGCCCGGCGACGAGGATCAGAACGGACAGGACCGCCGCGAAGATCGGCCGGTCGATGAAGAATTTCGAGAGATTCATGGAGTGCCCCCTTTCGAGCGGCTTATTGGACCGGAGGCCACGGACCCGCCTTGCAGCGCCCGTGGCCGGTCGGGGTGGTCAGCGTCGTGCGAGTTCGGTCGCGGGCTTCCTCAACTCGCTCTTCTCGGCCATGGGCACCGGCTCGGCTGCGACGACGGCGCCCGGCCGCACACGCTGCAGACCGTTGACGACGATGCGTTCGCCGGCCTTCAACCCGCTGGTGACGACCCTCAGCCCGTCATGGGCGGCGCCGAGCGAGACCTCCCGCCAGGCCGCCTTGCCGTCGTCGCCGATGACGAAGACGAACTTCTTGCTCTGGTCGGTGCCGACGGCGCGCTCGTTGATGACGAGCTGGGACTCGGCCTTGGCCTGCCCGAGCTGCACCCGGACGAACTGGCCCGGCATCAGCTTGCCGTCGGGATTGTCGAGCAAGGCGCGCACCCGCACCGTGCCGCTGGCGCCGTCGATGCCGTTGTCGACGAAATGCAGCCGGCCGTCGAAGCTCGCATGTTCGGCGGTGGCCGTGGTGAGCCTGACCGGGATCTGCTCCAGCGCCCGCGAGCCTTCCGGCAGCGAGGCCAGCGCATCGAGCACGCTGCGCTCATCGGCATTGAAGGCGGCATAGATCGGATCGACCGAGAGCAGGGTGGTCAGAACCTGTCCGCCGGCCGCGATCAGATTGCCGGTGGTGACGTCGAGCCGGCCGATGCGGCCGCTGATCGGCGCATGAATCTGAGTATAGTCGAGGTTGAGCTGCGCTGTGCGCCGGGCTGCCTCGGCGGCCTGGAGATTCGCCTGCGCCTCCCGCAGATTGTTGACGCGGGTGTCGACATCGCGCTGGGAGAGGTTGCGGGTCGCCAGCAGCTGCTGGCCGCGCTCGTTCTCGCTCTCCGCAAGCGCGACTCTCGCTTTCGCGCCCAGCACCTGCGCCTCGACCCGCTGGAGATCGGCTAGATAGGGGGCCTGGTCGATGCTGACGAGCAGGTCGCCCTGCTTGACGAGGCTGCCTTCGCGGAAATGCACGGCTTCGACGACGCCAGCCACCCGCGAACGCAGTTCGACGCGTTCGATCGCCTCCAGCCGGCCGGAGAATTCGGCCCAGGGCACGACCTCGCGCGCCTCGACGGTCGCGACCGAGACGGGTACGGCGGAAGGGGCGGCCGGCGGCGTGTCGCCCTGCGCCCGGTTGCCGGACAGAGAGACGGCGACGATCGCGATCAGCGCGACGGAGAGGGTGAGGCCGGCCAAGAGGCCACGACGGTTCGTTCCCTGAATCATGGGGTCGGTCCTTCTTCGAAATGGATGGGCGATGTTCGGGAAGAGGAGGCGCTAGGAGGGCGCGGTCTCCGTGTAGAAAGCGGCGATCTCGCCGCAGGTGCGACAGAGGCAGGAGCCTTCTTTTGCCGCTTCGGCATAGGCCAGCGGCCAGCGCGTCGGCGCGGGCAGCTCGACATGGCGGACGGTGACGCCTGCATGGCCGAGGCGCGCGGCATATTGCGCCGCTTCATCCCGCATCGGGTCGTCCTGTGCGCTGATCAACAGGGCTGGCGGCAGGCCGGAGAGCCGGGCCGCCTGCAGCGGTGCCGCATAGGGATGAGCCGCGCGGTCCGGGGTGCCAAGATAATCGGCCCAGCCATCGGCCCAGCGGCAGCCGACCGGGCCGGCCTGGACGCCGCGTAGCGAGGCGGTGCCGAGGCAGGAATCGAGCATTGGCGAGAGCAGGATCTGGCCTGCCAGCGTCGGGCCGCCGCGGTCACGCGCCATCATCGCCAGCGCGGCCGCGAGATTGCCGCCCGCTTCTTCACCGGCGACATAGAGCGGCGCCTTGCGTGTGGTCCAGCGTCCACGCCCTCTGGCAAGAGCCACGAGCACGCCATAGATGCTCTCGAGCGTATCGGGAAAGCGTCGCGCCGGCGCCAGCGGGTAGGCGAGCGAGAACACCACCGCCCCGGCCTCGGTCAGGGCGGTCGCGACGGCCTCGCCCTCGGCGAGGGAGCCGCTGTTGAAATGGCCGCCATGCAGGTGCAGCACCAGCCCGGCGGCATCCGGCACTTCCGCCGGGACATAGAGGCGACCGGTGACGGTCTCCCCGCCGACGGTCAGGCTTTCCTCCCGCCAGAAGACGGAGAGGACCGGTTGCAGTCTCTGTGTGGCGATGGCCGGCATGGCGCACCTTCACTGTTGCGTTGCAGCATGAACTAGGAAATGGCAAATCGCGAATAAATAGGCTATTTGCTCATTCATTATTCACAAACAGAAACAATGTGAGATCGGATGGACCAGCTGGCTGCGATGCGGGCCTTCGTCAGGGTCGTCGAAACCGGCACCTTCACGCGGGCGGCCGACCTTCTCGACACGCCGAAGCCGACGGTCACCAAGCTGATCCAGCAGCTCGAAACGCATCTGCGCGCCAAGCTTTTGAACCGCACGACGCGGCGCGTGACGGTGACCATGGACGGGGCGGCCTATTACGAGCGGGCCCTGCGGCTCCTCTCCGAACTCGACGAGCTCGACGCCAGCCTGACGTTGGCGCAGGCACGGCCGAGCGGGCGGCTCAGAGTCGATTGCAGCTCGTCGCTGGCGACTTCGGTCCTCATCCCGGCACTGCATGAATTCCATGCCCGCTACCCCGATATCCAGCTCGACCTCGGCCTCAGCGACCGCCCGGCCGATCTGATCGGCGAGAATCTGGACTGCGCGGTGCGCGCGGGCGAGATCGCTGACCAGAGCCTCATCGCCCGGCGGATCGGGGAAATGCAGCTCATCACCTGCGCCTCGCCGGATTACCTTGCCCGCTTCGGCATGCCACGCCATCCGCGCGACATTGAGGACGGGCACCGGATCGTCGCCTATCGTCCGGCTCTCGGCAGCCGCATCATGGCGATGGTCTATCAGAATCACGCGGAGACCATCGAGATCGCCGGCCGCTACATCGTCTCGCTCAATGACGGCCTGGGCTATCTCGCCGCCGGCCTCGCCGGGCACGGCATCGTGCAACTGCCGACCTTCATGGCGCGCGAAGCCTTGGCCGACGGCCGCCTCGTCCCGCTGCTGCTCGACTGGTGCGCGGCGCCAAAACCGTTGCACATCGTCTATCCGCCGAACCGGCACCTCAGCAATAAGGTGCGCGTCTTCGTCGACTGGCTGGCGGAGCTCTTCTCGAAGGATGATTTCGTCCCGAAACCGGCAGCGGCCCACCTCGGTTGTGTATCGGATCGGCCGAGTGTCGGTTTGGACGCGCGAGCCGTGCCCTCGCCAATGGTCACGCCGGGGTGACCTGGTCGGCATCGGGTGCCTTCTTGCCGGGGCGGCCGCTCCGCCATAGCTGGCTCGGGATCAGATCGCGTTTCGACCGCAACCCGAATGTCAGGAGATTTCTCCCATGTCCCTCGTGAAATCGCTCGCTTCGGCTGGTCTCCTTCTCATGATGGCGACAGCCGTTCCCGCCCATGCGGAAGGCGGCGTCCGGGACCTCGAGCGCGAGGAGGCGAACCGCAAGCTGGTCGTCGAGTTCTACGATCGCGTCTTCAACCGGCATCAGGTCGAGGAGGGGGCGAGCGTGCTCGTCGAGAGCTACAGGCAGCACAACCCGGCGGTGCCGGACGGGAAGGCCCCGTTCGT
>JARYGW010000129.1:9740-13903 GCA_033792295.1 Allobosea sp. | reverse complement strand
GAGATCGGCCCTTATGTCCTCGGCAATTTCACCGATGCCTCGGCCGGCGGCATCAGCGCCGATTCACGCGGCTACGGCGCCGGCGTCGAGATGAAGTACCGCCTGCTCGGCCGCGACATGCACGGGCTCGGCCTGACACTGGTGATCGACCCCAGCATCTCCCGCACCGATCCGGATGGCATCGCCCGCAACTTCACCACTTACAATACCGGCATCCGCCTCTATGCCGACAAGACACTGATCCCGAACACGCTCTATGCCGCCCTCAACGTCTCGCAGGACCTGACCTGGACCGGTCCGTCGCCCTATGGCCGCTCTTCGACGCTGACGCTGGCCGGCTCGCTCGCCTGGCAGGTGCAGGACGGGCTCTATCTGAGCGGGGAGGTCCGCCACCTGCGCAAGCACAATGAACTCGGCTTCGGCAAGGAGGCAGGCTACGCTACCTATATCGGCCCCGGCGTGTTTTGGCAGGCGACGAAGCAACTCGCCCTGTCGGCAGCTTACAACATCCAGGTGGCCGGCAAGGCCAAGGGCCAGCCCGGCGATCTCGACCTGACCAATTTCAGCCAGCACCTCGTCAAGGTGAAGCTCGGCTACAGCTTCTGACACATCGACAAGGCGTTTCCTCGGGGCGGCAGCGGCGACGCTGCCGCCCATTTTCATGCTGCTGCTCGCGACGCATTGACATACTCCCCCTCAGTACCATAACGATCGCGGTGGATCGCGGTTCGAGCCCGGCGCCATGCCTCACACACCGGAAGAGAAGAAACGCGCCGTCACACGGCTGCGTCGCATCAGAGGGCAAGCCGATGCCCTGATCGGTGCCGTCGAGCGCGGCGAAGAATGCGGTGCGCTGCTTCAACAGCTCGCCGCGCTGCGCGGCGCAGCGACCGGTCTGATGGCCGAGGTGCTCGAAAGCCATCTGCGCGAGACGATGCAAGCCGGTGCTCTTCCCGGCACTGCCGAGGATACGAACGAAGACGAGATCGCCGCGATCATGCGCGTGATCCGTCCCTATCTCAAATGAACGCACTCAAGGAAGGAATCGCCCGATGAAGACCCGTGCCGCCGTTGCCTGGGAAGCCGGCAAGCCCCTTACCATCGAGACCATAGAGATCGGCGGCCCCAAGGCCGGCGAGGTTCTCGTCGAGGTGATGGCGACCGGCATCTGCCACACCGATGCCTACACGCTGTCGGGGCTGGATTCCGAGGGCAAGTTCCCGGCGATCCTCGGCCATGAGGGCGCCGGCATCGTGCGCGAAATCGGCGCCGGCGTGACCACTCTCAAGGTCGGCGACCACGTCATCCCGCTCTACACGCCGGAATGCCGGCAGTGCAAAAGCTGCCTGTCGCGCCGGACCAATCTCTGCACCTCGATCCGCGCCACGCAGGGCCAGGGCGTCATGCCGGACGGCACCTCCCGCTTCTCCTGCGATAGCGGCGAAATCTTCCACTATATGGGCTGCTCGACCTTCGCGAACTTCACCGTCCTGCCCGAGATCGCCCTCGCCAAGGTCCGCGAGGACGCGCCCTTCGACAAGATCTGCTATATCGGCTGCGGCGTGACCACCGGCATCGGCGCCGTGATCTGCACGGCCAAGGTCTGGCCGGGCGCGAACGTCGTGGTCTTCGGTCTCGGCGGCATCGGCCTCAACGTCATCCAGGGCGCCCGCATGGTCGGCGCCGACAAGATCATCGGAGTCGACATCAACCCGGCCAAGCAGGAGATGGCCCGCAAGTTCGGCATGACCGACTTCATCAACCCGACTGAGATCGGCAACGACAAGGTCGTGCAGGCGATCGTCGACCTCACCGGCGGCGGCGCCGATTTCTCCTTCGACGCGACCGGCAACACCAATGTGATGCGTCAGGCGCTGGAGTGCTGCCATCGCGGCTGGGGCGAGTCGATCATCATCGGCGTCGCCGAGGCCGGCAAGGAGATCGCGACGCGTCCGTTCCAGCTCGTCACCGGCCGCGTCTGGAAGGGCACCGCCTTCGGCGGCGCGCGCGGGCGCACCGATGTGCCGAAGATCGTCGACTGGTACATGGAAGGGAAGATCAACATCGACGACCTGATCACCCACAAGCTCAAGCTCGAGGAGATCAATCACGGCTTCGACCTCATGCATGAGGGCAAGTCGATCCGCAGCGTCGTGGTCTACTGAGGCGCCGTTTTGCCGCCTCATCCTTGAGGCAAGGGAACCATCCGCCATCCCGGGACTTCACGCCGCGAAGCCCGGAACGACGCTGACGCCTCCCTCGGCGGGCCGCCACAAGAAAGGACCCCACATGGAACTCCTCTCCGCCTCCAAGGCCTTCGGCGGCTCGCAGCGCGTCTACCGGCATGACAGCACGGCCTGCGCCTGCCCCATGACCTTCGCGATCTACCTGCCGCATCAGGCGGAAGAAGGCCCGGTGCCGGTGCTGTGGTACCTCTCCGGCCTGACCTGCACCCACCAGAACGTCATGGACAAGGGCGAATACCGGGCTGCCGCCGCGGCCAACGGCATCGCCATCATCTGTCCGGACACCAGCCCGCGTGGCGAAGATGTGCCGGACGAGCCCGGAGACTGGCAATTCGGCTCCGGCGCCGGCTTCTATCTCGACGCCACGCAAGAGCCCTATGCCAGAAACTACCGTATGGAGAGCTATATCCGGAACGAGCTGCCGGAACTGGTCGCCAAGAACTTCTCGCTCGACATGTCGCGCCAGGGCATCTTCGGCCATTCCATGGGCGGTCATGGCGCAATCACGCTGGCGCTGAAAAACCCCGAGCGCTACCGCTCCGTCTCCGCTTTCGCCCCGATCACCCAGCCTTCGACCGCCGGCTGGTCGCGTCCAGCCTTCGAAAGATATCTCGGCTCCGACGAAACCACCTGGCGGGCCTATGACTCGACACTGCTGATCGCCGACGGGCATCGCGTTAAGGAATTGCTGGTCGATCAGGGCGGCGCCGACGGTTTTCTCGAAGAGGGCCTGCGTCCGCAGCTTCTGGAGGTCGCCTGCGCCGCGGCCGGCATTCCGCTGCAGCTTACCCTACGGGAAGGCTACGACCATTCCTACAACTTCGTCTCGACCTTCATGGCCCAGCACATCGCCTGGCACGCCGAACGTCTTTTCGCCTGAAGATCCCTGAGGAACGGCGTTCTCCGCTCCGCGTTGAAGCTCACACAGCCTCAACCCGGCTCGGGGGATTCTCATGCCCAGGAAACGCAAGCGTCACCTCCCGCAAAGCGATCGCTCCTTCTTCACCCATCTTTCCCAGCTCGTGTCCCATTGGGCCGGCAAGCCGCAAACATTCTTCGGAGCAGCTGCCCTCATCGTGATCTGGGCGCTGTCGGGGCCGCTTTTCAACTTCAACGACAGCTGGCAGCTCGTCATCAACACTTCGACGACCATCGTCACCTTTCTGATGGTCTTCATCATCCAGAACAGCCAGAACCGCGACACCGCCGCCATGCAGATCAAGCTCGACGAGCTGATCCTGAAGCTGGAAGGCGCACGCGAGGAACTGCTCGATCTCGAGGAGCTCGACGAGGAGAAGATCGAGCGCTTCCGCTCGGAATTCGAGGAGATGGCCGCAAAGGCGCGCCAGGCCCTGCAAGAGGTCGCAGCAGAGGAAAAGGCAGCGACTTCAACAAAAAAGTAAGGTTAGCTTTTAGGGTTAAGTGTCATTTAAGAAATCGCTGCCATCGTCCTGCCCAACGGTAACTGCGCGGGGCTGCGTCCTTGTCCCGCGCGCAACGCGAAGGACCCTGCCATGGGCAGCCTGAAATCCATTGCGCTGGGGGGCGCCCTGGCCCTCGGTGCATCCATGGCGGCACATGCTGCCGATCTGGGCGGCTATCCGCCACCTCCCCCGCCGGAGCCTCCGGTGCTCAAGGGCACGATCACGAGTGGCATCTACCTGCGCGGCGACGTCGGCGTCGGCGTCCAGAGCGTCAGCAAGTACCACCAGGACGATGTCGCGCAATTCGGCGGCAGCTTCTTCGGCAAGAGCGACAACGCGGCCTTCTTCGCTGGCCTCGGCATCGGCTATCGCTTCAACAACTGGCTGCGTTTCGACGTCACCGGCGAATATCGCGGGTCCTCGTCGATCGGGGTGAACGACATCGTCTACAACCCCTTCAACAACGGCAACCAGACGAACACCTACAAGGGTA
>JARYGW010000129.1:0-9730 GCA_033792295.1 Allobosea sp. | reverse complement strand
ACTTCGACCTCGGCACCTGGAACTGCCTGACGCCCTATATTGGCGCCGGTATCGGCTTCACGCAGAATCGCATCAGCGGGCTGACCGATCAGGGAGCGCTCCTCGGCAACTTCGTCGGCCCGACGCTGGGCTATGCCAATACCGGCACCAAGACCAACGTCGCCTGGGCGCTGATGGCCGGCTTCGGCTACGAGGTGAACAAGAACCTCACCCTGGAACTCGGCTATCGCTACCTGAATCTTGGCGATGCCCAGTCGGGCCGCCTCGTCAACGCCTTCACAGGCCAGATCCAGGCACCGCTGAAGGCCAAGGACATCGACAGCCACGACTTCCGGATCGGCATGCGCTGGAACTTCGGCGACCCGAACTGCTGCAGCACGGAGCCGGCTCCGGTCGCCTATGCGCCGCCGCCGACGGTGCGCAAATACTGAGACTCACGCCTCCCACGAACAAAACGGCGCGGATCATTTCCGCGCCCTTTCACATTTCAGGACGTCTCAGCGCAGCAGCGACTGTCCTGTCATCTCGGCCGGTTGCTTCAGCCCCATCAGCGCCAGCAGCGTCGGCGCGATATCGGCGAGCTTTCCTTCGGCCAGCGCCTTGGCCTGACCGCCGATCAGCATCAACGGCACCGGATTGGTCGTATGCGCCGTATGCGGCTTGCCGGTGACGGGATCGACCATCAGCTCGGCATTGCCGTGATCGGCCGTCACGAGCAGAGCCCCGCCCTGCCGCTGTACCGCCGCCGCAATGGCGCCGAGCCCTGCATCGACCGTCTCGGCGGCCTTGATCGCCGCCGCGAGCACGCCAGTATGGCCGACCATGTCGGTATTGGCGAAATTGAGGATGACGAGGTCATAGCGACCTGAATCGATCGCTTCCACCGCCTTGGCGGTGAGTTCCGGTGCCGACATCTCTGGCTGCAGGTCATAGGTCGCGACCTTGGGTGACGGCACCATCACGCGGTCTTCGCCGGAATAAGGCGTCTCCTCGCCACCGTTGAAGAAATAGGTGACGTGCGGATACTTCTCCGTCTCCGCCATGCGGATCTGCTTGAGCCCCGCTTTGGCGACCGTCTCGCCGAGACCGTTGGCGAGCGTCTGGGCTGCGAACAGCACCGGCATCACCTTGTCGAGCTCGGCACTGTAGGACGTCATGCTGACCGCCTTCACCAGCTTCGGTACGCGCGGCCGCGCAAAGCCGTTGAACGCCGGCTCAAGCACCGCGTTGAGGATTTCGCGGATGCGGTCGGAGCGGAAGTTGAAGCTCAGGAGTCCGTCGCCGTCCTGCATTCCCGCATAGCCGCCGATCACGGCCGGCACGATGAACTCGTCGGTGACCTTGCCGGCATAGGCCGCGGCGATGGCCGCCTGGGCATCGGGAAAAGCATTGCCCTGCCCCAGCACCATGGCGTTCCAGGCCTTCTCGACGCGCTCCCAGCGATTGTCACGGTCCATCGCGTAATAGCGTCCCGAAACGCTGGCGATGCTTGCGCCGGCCGGCAGCGCGGCCTCGAAGGCTTTCACATAGTCGGCGGCCGACTGCGGCGGCGTATCGCGCCCATCGGTGAAGACATGTACCTTCACCGGAATACCCTGCCCGGCGACGATCTTCGCCAGCGCCACGGCATGGTCCTGATGCGCGTGGACGCCGCCGGGCGAAACAAGCCCGAGAAGGTGGCAGGCGCCACCGCTCGCCTTCAGCGCCGCGATCAGCCCGCTTGCCTCCAGAGCCTTGTCGATCGAGCCGTCGACGATCGCCTGGTTGATGCGCGGCAGGTCCTGCATCACCACGCGGCCCGCGCCGAGATTGAGGTGGCCGACTTCCGAATTGCCCATCTGACCTTCCGGCAGCCCGACATCGAGCCCGGAGGTACGCAGGAAGGTGCGTGGGCTGCTGGCCCAGAACCGATCGAAGTTCGGCGTCTTCGCCAGCTTGATCGCGTTGTTCTCAGCGTCCTCGCGCCAGCCCCAGCCATCGAGGATCATCAGCATCACGGGACGAGGCGGCATCGGCTTGACCTTCGGCATTCTGGAAAAGGTGCCTGTGCGGATACCATGCGTCGCGCCGCCGATGCGAGTGTTAAGAAGGTGACTCATTTCAGGTTGGCCGCAGACGGAGGGTGTCCATGCCGATCAAGGCCCTGGTTTTCGATGCTTACGGGACGTTGTTCGACGTCCAGTCCGTCGCGGCCGTCACCGAGGCCGCCTTTCCCGGCCATGGCACGACCATCACCCAGATCTGGCGGCTGAAGCAGCTCGAATACACCTGGCTGCGCGCCTTGATGGATCGTTACGAGGATTTCTGGACGGTCACGACCGAATCCCTGGACTTCACCCTGAGGACGCTGGGGTTGACCGCCACACCTGAATTCCTGGTCGAGATCGCCGGCGCCTATGACGCGCTCGCGCTCTACCCCGAAGCCCGCACGGCTCTCGAAAGGCTCGCCTCCTATCGGCTCGCCATCTACTCCAATGGCAGCCCGGCCATGCTGAAGCACCTCGTCACCCAGGCCGGTATCGGCGAGCTCCTGGAGACCGTCATCAGCGTCGATGAGATCGGCGTCTACAAGCCCGACCCACGTGGCTACGCCCATGTCGAGAAGCGGCTTGGCCTCGCCCGCGACGAGATCCTCTTCGTCTCCTCCAACGGCTTCGACATCGCCGGAGCCAGGGCGCATGGCTTCACGGTCGCGCGCATCGAGCGCGTCCCCACGGCAGCCTTGCAGAGCGAGCTCGATGCGGCCGGCACGATCGATCCGAAGCTGATGTTCAAGGCGCTGCGCATGCAGCCGGAACAGCTTGGCTTCCATGCGGATACGACCATTGCCGCGCTGACCGATCTCGTCTCCTATGCCGCGAGCCGCAACCAGATCGGACCCAGCGGGAGCCTTCCATGATCAAGCTCTACTACCACCCGTCGCCGAATCCGGCGAAGGTCGCGCTCTTCCTGGAAGAGGCCGGCCTGCCTTACGAGATGGTGCCGGTCGACACCCGCAAGGGTGACCAGTTCAAGCCGGACTTCCTCGCCATCAATCCCAACGCGAAGACGCCGGCCCTGACCGATGGCGACGTCACCGTCTTCGATTCCAATGCGATCCTGCTCTACCTCGCCGAGAAGACAGGCAAGTTCCTGCCTGCAGACACGCCGAAGGCCCGCGGCGAGATGCTGTCCTGGCTGATGTTCGTCGCGACCGGCATCGGTCCCTATTGCGGACAGGCCGTGCATTTCAGCCGCTTCGCTCCGGAGAAGATTCCCTATGCCATCAACCGCTATGCCCGGGAGGCCGAACGTCACTGGGGCATCATCGACGAGCGCCTGAAGTCCCGTCGCTACATGCTCGGCGACGACTATACGCTGATCGACATGTCGGTCTGGGGTTGGGCAACGCGTCTCGGATTTGCGGTCGGGGAGAACTGGGCGAGTCTGTTCCCGAATGTGAAGCGCCACACCGACGAGATCTCCGCCAGACCCGCGGCCCAGCGTGCCGTCGCTCTGAAGGATCAATTCGCCTTCAAGACCGAAGTCGACGCGGACGCCCGCAAGTTCCTCTTCCCGCAGAACGCGCATCTGAACGCGTAGGCCTGCTTCCCGACGGCGCGATCCGGCTTGTGAATCGCGCCGTTCGATCGTTCGAAATCGCTGGCGACGCCGCGCTTTTCCGGCCAGTGTCGCGGCGGCCCGCCGCCGGGAGGCGCAGGGCCGAGACAGCTTCCGAGAGGACGGATGCCGACCGATATCGAGATCGCGCGCGCCGCGACGCTTCAACCTGTTACCGCCATCGCCGAACGGGCCGGTATTCCCGGCGAGGCGCTCCATCCCTACGGCAAGTTCATCGCCAAGGTCGATACGGGCGCGATCCCCGGCTTCCACAACAGGCCTGACGGCAAGCTGATCCTGGTCACCGCGATCAGCCCGACGCCTGCCGGCGAAGGCAAGACCACCACGACGGTCGGCCTCGGCGACGGTCTTTCCCGGATCGGCAAGCGCGCGATGATCGCCCTGCGCGAGCCTTCGCTCGGTCCGAGCTTCGGCATGAAGGGGGGTGCGGCCGGCGGCGGCTATGCCCAGGTCGTGCCGATGGAGCAGATCAACCTGCACTTCACCGGCGATTTCCACGCCATCACCAGCGCGCACAACCTGCTCGCTGCGATGATCGACAACCATGTCTATTGGGGCAACGGACTCGGCTTCGACACCCGCTGGATCACCTGGCGCCGCGTGCTCGACATGAACGACCGCGCCTTGCGCTCGATCGTCTCCTCGCTCGGCGGCAACGGCAACGGCTTCCCGCGCGAGGACGGCTTCGACATCACCGTCGCCTCCGAGGTGATGGCGATCTTCTGCCTCGCTACCGACGCCGCCGATCTCGAAGCCAGGCTCGGCCGCATCGTCGTCGGCCGCACCCGCGACAAGCGCCTGATCACCGCGGCCGACCTCAAGGCGACGGGCGCGATGAGCGTGCTGCTCAAGGACGCGCTGATGCCGAACCTCGTGCAGACGCTGGAGGGCACTCCGGCCTTCGTCCATGGCGGCCCCTTCGCCAACATCGCCCATGGCTGCAATTCAGTGATCGCGACCCGCGCGGCGTTGAAGCTCGGCGATTATGTCGTCACCGAGGCCGGCTTCGGTGCCGATCTCGGCGCCGAAAAATTCTTCGATATCAAATGCCGGGAAGCGGGGTTGAAACCGGCCGTCGCCGTCGTCGTCGCCACAGTCCGCGCCCTCAAGATGCATGGCGGCGTGGCGAAGGACGCGCTCGGGCAGGAGAGCCTCAAGGCGCTCGAAGCCGGGCTCGCCAATCTCACCCGCCATGTCGGCAATATCCGCAAGTTCGGCGTGCCGCCAATCGTCGCGATCAACCACTTCGTGACCGATACCGCCGCCGAGCACGAGCTCATCCGCAATTATTGCCGCAACCATCTCGGCGTCGAGGCGGTGATCTGCCGCCATTGGGCACAAGGCGGCGCCGGCGCGGAAGAGCTCGCCCATAAGGTCGCCGCGCTCGCCGATGAAGGCGAGGCCGATTTCGCCCCGCTCTATCCGGACGCCATGCCGCTGCGCGAGAAGCTGGAGACGGTGGCATGCGAGATCTACGGCGCCGCCAGCGTCAGCCTCGACGCCAAGCTCGCGGCGCGCTTCGCCGACCTTGAAGCCGCCGGCTTCGGCGACCTGCCGATCTGCGTCGCCAAGACCCAGTATTCCTTCTCCGCCGACCCGACGCTGCGCGGCGCGCCCTCCGGCCACATCGTCCCCCTGCGGGAGCTCAGGCTCTCGGCCGGCGCCGGCTTCGTCGTCGCCATCTGCGGGGATATCATGACCATGCCGGGGCTGCCGCGCGAGCCCGCCGCCGAGCGCATCCATATCGACGCGCAGGGATATATCGAGGGGTTGTTCTGACGGTTCCGGCGCAGGAGCCGTCATGCCCCCGTCACATGACTCATCGATGCGCCGCGCCTTGGTGTTGACAGCGAAGGGGTGGGACCATGGGCCTCGGGATCATTGGCGCGCGCGTGCTTCTCGATGAGTTCGCGGAAACCGCAGTCTCGATCGAAGGCGAGCGGATCACCGCGCTGAGCGAAGCCCCGAAGCCGGCGGATCTCACGATCCAAGCCAAAGACTGCCTCGTCTTGCCGGGTATCGTCGACTGCCATGGCGATGCCTTCGAGCGTCACATCATGCCGCGCCCGGGCGTTGCCTTCGACATCGATTTGGCACTGCGCGACGCCGACCGCGCCTTGCTGGCGAGCGGCATCACCACCGCCTTCCACGGCGTCACATGGTCCTGGGAACCGGGCCTGCGCGGCGCCGAGAATGCGCGCCGGCTGGTTGAACGCATCTCAGCCCTGAAGCCCGAGCTCGGCGCCGATACCCGCTTCCACATGCGCCACGAGACCTTCAACCTCGACGCGGAAGACGAGATCGCCGCATGGCTGGCCGAAGGACGCATCGGTGTCCTCGCTTTCAACGATCATACCGAGGGCACGCTGAAATCCCGCCACCGGCCGGACAAGATCGGCAAGATGGTCGAGCGGACAGGTCTCAGCCACGACGCATTCATGCAGCTGGTCGACCGCATCTATGCCCGCAAGCCCGAGGTCGCGGGTTCGATCGCGCGGCTGGCGGAGGCGGCGCACCGCGCCGGCGTGCCGACCCTATCCCATGACGACATGAGCCCCGAGATGCGGCGGGAGCATCGCGCGCTCGGCATTACGGTCGCGGAATTCCCGATCAATGAAGCGACGGCGCGCGAGGCGGCCTCGGCCGGGGAAGCGATCGTCTTCGGTGCACCGAACGTGGTGCGCGGCGGCTCGCATACGGGCTGCCCCGCCGCCGAGGAGATGGTGCGCGAGGGTCTCTGCACCATCCTCGCCTCCGACTATTATTATCCGGCCCTGCCGCTCGCGCCCTTCCGGCTGGCGGAGCGCGGCGCAGCCTCCCTTCCGGCCGCCTGGAAGCTGGTCTCGCAGAACCCGGCCGCTGCGCTTCGACTCAACGATCGCGGCCAGATCGCGCCGGGCTTGCGCGCCGATCTCGTCATTATCCGGCCCCAACCGACGCCGCGCGTGGTCGCGACCATCGCCGGTGGGCGGCTCGTCCACCTCGCCGACCAGGATCTGCTGAAGCGCTGAGACGTTCAGGCGAAGTCGAGCTGCACCTTGATCGCCTTCGACTTGTCGGCGGCGAGGTCGAACGCCTCGACGGCCCGATCGACGGGGATCGTCGCCGTCAGCAAGGGCGAGAGGTCGATCGCACCGGAGCCGATCATCGCGACCGCCCAGTCGAACTCCTCGTGGAAGCGGAAGGAGCCGCGCAGATCGAATTCCTTGGCCACCACCACGTTCATCGGCAGGGTGAACTGCCCTCCGACGCCGATCTGCACGATAGTGCCGCCGGAGCGCACCACGTCGAAAGCGCCGGTCAGCGCGTGCTGGTTTCCCGAGGCCTCGAACATCACGTCGAAGGCGCCTTTCTCGGCCCCGTATTCCTCCTTCAGCCGATCCGGTTCGGCGGCGACGTTGATGGCCGCGGTCGCGCCCATCTTGCGCGCCACAGGCAAGGGGCCATCAACGACGTCCGTCGCCACGATTTCGGAGGCGCCTGCCGCCTTCGCCGCGACGATGGTGAGCGCGCCGATCGGCCCCGCCCCCGTCACCAGCACGCGCTTGCCGAGCAGCGGCCCGGCGCGCTTGGCGGCATGGAGGCAGACCGAAAGCGGCTCGGCGAAGGCCGCCTGCGCCGGTGTGACGCCCGGCGCCACCCTCACCGCCTGCCGCTCCTCGACGACCAGCACGTCGCGGAAGCCACCCTGCACATGCGGGAAGCGCATCGCGGAGCCGTAGAACAGCATGTCGGTGCAGTGCTGCTGAAGCCCCATCTGGCAATAGCGGCAATGGCCGCAGGCACGGCTCGGATTGATTGCGACGCGGTCGCCCGGTTTCACCCGCGAAACCTCGGTGCCGATGGCCTCGACCCGGCCGGCGATCTCGTGCCCGAGGATCATCGGCTCGCGCACGCGGATCGTGCCGAAGCCGCCATGCAGGTAGTAATGCAAGTCCGAGCCGCAGATGCCTCCGGCCTCGACACGGACCTTGACATCGCGCGGACCCAGCTCCGGAGCCGTGGTCTGCTCGACGCGCAAATCCTTCTCGGCGTGGATGACGACGGCACGCATGGCGGTTTCTCCTGAATGACGCGGGACAAGTGGACCACGCGTTGTCTAATCGTTTGAAAGCTGCTTACCGAAACCGGCGCCATCGGCGCAAATGAAACCGAAGCCGGAGCCCGGCATTTTGCGAGGATACGCCATGTCGCTGTCGCTGTTCAGCCTCGAAGGCAGGGTCGCTCTGATCACCGGATCCGGTCAGGGCATCGGTCTGGCGCTGGCCGAAGGTCTTTCGGAAGCCGGTGCGCATGTCGTGCTGAACGGTCGCGACAGGACCAAGCTGGAGCGGGCGCAACAGGCACTCGGCCAGGCCGGCCGCAAGGCTTCCATCCTTCCCTTCGACGTCACCGATCAGAAGGCGGTCGAGGCCGGTGTCGCCAAGGTCGAGGCCGAGATCGGCCCCATCGATATTCTCGTCAACAATGCCGGGATGCAGAAGCGCGCACCGATCACCGAGTTCCCAATCGAGGACTGGCATGAGGTGATGAACACCAACCTGCATTCGGTATTCTACGTCACCCAGGCCGTGACGAAGCGCATGGTCCCGCGCAAGCGCGGCAAGATCGTCAATATCGGTTCGGTGCAAAGCGAGCTCGGCCGCGCCACCATCATACCCTATACCACCTCGAAAGGCGCGGTGAAGATGATGACCCGGGGTCTCGCAGCCGAACTCGGCAAGCACAACATCCAGGCCAACGCCATCGGCCCCGGCTATTTCACCACCGAGATCAATGCAGCGCTGATCGCAGACGAAGCCTTCTCGAACTGGGTCCGCAGTCGCACGCCCGCCGGCCGCTGGGGCGAGACGAAGGACTTGATCGGCGCCGCGATCTTCCTGTCCTCCGCCGCTTCCGATTACGTCAACGGCCATCTGCTCATGGTCGACGGCGGCCTGAGCGCTGTGGTGTAAAGCCTCGCGTTCTCATCCCGGACGGGTTTGCCGCTGTCCGGGATGATCGAGGTTTCAAGAGCAGGAAACCGAGGCCCTCAGGCCGCCGCCCTGGTCACTGCCTCGACGACATCATCGACCGCGCGCTCGACCAGATCCCGGTCGTCTCCTTCCGCCATGACGCGGATCACCGGCTCGGTGCCGGAGGGGCGGATGACGAGACGCCCGCTCTCGCCCAGGAGCTGCTTCGCCGCTTCGATCGCGCTCATCACCGGCTGCTGCTCGAGCGGCTTGCCGGTCTTGTAACGTACATTCTTCAGGATCTGCGGCAGCGGTTCGAAGCAGTGGCAGACCTCGGAGACCGGCCGATCCATCCGCTTCACCACGGCCAGCAGCTGCAGCGCCGCGACGAGGCCATCGCCGGTCGTGCCGAAATCCGACAGGATGATGTGGCCCGACTGCTCGCCGCCGAGATTGAAGCCGTGATTGCGCATATGCTCCAGCACATAGCGGTCTCCGACCGCGGTCCGTGCGAGCGAGAGACCCAAGCCCGCCAGATAGCGCTCCAGCCCGAGATTGGACATCACCGTCGCGACGATACCCGGAGCCGAGAGCCGGCCGTCCTCCATCCATGAACGGGCGATCACCGCCATCAGCTGGTCGCCATCGACGATCTGGCCGTGCTCATCCACAACCAGCAGGCGGTCGGCGTCACCATCGAGCGCAATGCCGATATCGGCGCGCAGCTCCTTCACCTTCTCGACCAGCGTGGAGGGGTGTGTCGAGCCGATCTCGCGATTGATGTTGAAGCCATCGGGCTCGACACCGATCGCGATGACTTCGGCCCCGAGCTCCCAGAGCGCTTGCGGGGCCACTTTGTAGGAAGCACCATTCGCGCAATCGAGCACGATGCGCAGGCCTTCCAGGCTCATATTGCGCGGCAGCGTCCGCTTGGCGAACTCGACATAGCGTGCATCCGCGCTGTCGATGCGCTTGGCTCGGCCGAGATTTGGTGAACTCGCCAGACGCGGGCCGAGATCCGCATCGATCAACGCCTCGATCTCGCGCTCCACCTCGTCGTTCAGCTTGAACCCATCGGGCCCGAACAGCTTGATGCCGTTATCCTCGTAAGCGTTGTGCGAGGCGGAGATCATCACGCCCAGATCGGCGCGCAT
>JARYGW010000128.1:0-13914 GCA_033792295.1 Allobosea sp. | reverse complement strand
CCTTGTCGAAGACCTGGAAGAACAACTCATGCACATCGGGATGCGCCTTCTCGACCTCGTCGAGCAGCACGACCGAATAGGGCTTGCGCCGGACCGCCTCCGTCAACCGCCCCCCCTCGCCATAGCCGACATAGCCGGGAGGCGCCCCCTTCAGCGTCGAGACGGTATGCGCCTCCTGGAACTCGCTCATATTAATGGTGATGACATTCTGCTCGCCGCCATAGAGCGCCTCCGCCAGCGCAAGCGCCGTCTCGGTCTTACCGACGCCGGAGGGGCCACAGAGCATGAAGACCCCGATCGGCTTGTTGGGATTGTCGAGCCGGGCCCGGTTGGTCTCGATGCGCTTGGCGATCATGCCGATGCCGTGGCCCTGCCCGACCACGCGCTTGTTCAGCGTCTCGGCAAGGTTGAGCACCGTCTCGATCTCGTCCTTGACCATCCGGCCGACCGGGATGCCGGTCCAGTCTGATACGACCGAGGCGACCGATTGCTCGTCGACATGCGCATAGATCATCCGGTTGGCTGGATCGATCTCGCTCAGCGCCGCGAATTTCGCATTGAGAGCGGCGCGGGACTCTTCGGGATCGGCGGCAGTCTCGGGAACGGGATCCTCCGCTTCGGCCGGCACAGGCGCGACATTCTCATTCGCTCCCTGCTTGCTGGCTTCCTTCTTCGCCTCCCTGCCCGGCGCCTTCTCGCCGAGCTTGGCGCGCAGTGCCTTGATCTCCTCGACGATGGCGAGTTCGCCCGACCAGGCGGCCTCCAGCGCCGTAAGCTTCTCCTGCCGGTCAGCAATCTCCGTCTCGATTTCGCCGAGCCGTTTGGCGCTGTCGGTGCCGAGATCGGCATCCGCCGTCAGCGCCGCCTTCTCCTGCTCCAGCGAGGCGATGGCGACGCGCGCATCCTCGATCGCGGGCGGCGTCGCGCTCTGGCTGATGGCGACGCGGGCGCAGGCCGTGTCGAGCAGGCTCACCGCCTTGTCGGGCAATTGCCGCGCCGGGATATAGCGATGCGAGAGCGTAACCGCCGCGACGATCGCGGCATCCGAGATGCGGACCTTGTGGTGCTTCTCCATGGGGCCGATCAGCCCGCGCAGCATCGTGCAGCAGCGCAGCACGTCGGGCTCGTCGACCTGCACCGGCTGGAAGCGCCGGGTCAGCGCCGGGTCCTTCTCGAAATACTGCCGGTACTCAGACCATGTCGTCGCCGCGATGGTCCGCAGCGTGCCGCGCGCCAGCGCCGGCTTCAGCAGGTTTGCGGCATCGCCTGTGCCGGCCTGCCCACCGGCGCCGATCAGCGTATGCGCCTCATCGATGAACAGGATCACCGGCGTCGGCGAGGACTGCACCTCGTCGATCACCGAACGCAGGCGCTGCTCGAACTCGCCCTTCATCGAGGCGCCGGCCTGCATCAGACCGATATCGAGCGCGCAGACCCGCACGCCCCGCAACGGAGGCGGCACGTCGCCCGCCGCGACACGCTGGGCGAAGCCCTCCGCGATCGCGGTCTTGCCGACGCCGGCCTCGCCGGTGAGGATCGGGTTGTTCTGGCGCCGCCGCATCAGCACGTCGATGACCTGCCGGATCTCGTCATCCCGACCGAGGATCGGGTCCATGCCGCCCTGCTTCGCCCTGGCGGTGAGGTCCTGCGAGAAGCGGTCGAGCGCGGTCGTACCCTTCGGCCCTTCGGCAGCCTCCGCACCCGGCGTACCGGCGGCGCGCAGGCCCGAGCCGTCCATCGGCCGCAAATTCTCCTCCTCGGAGCTTTCCCAGATCTTGCCGTAGCCCGCGGCCAGTTCCTCGACCGGGATCTTGGCGAATTCCTTGGAGAGACCCGTCAATGCCCGGCGCAGATCGTTCGACTTCAGTGCCGCGACCAGCAGATGGCCGGTCCTGATCTGCGTCTCGCCGAAGAACAGCGTCGCATAATGCCAGCCACGGTCGAGGATATCGACGATGGGATTGGCGATGCCGGGCATCTCCGTCTCGTTGCGACGGAAGCCCTCGACCACGCCGCCGAGATCCATCAGCAGCTTGGCGCGGTCGAGCTTGTAGTGATCGGCAGTCAGGGTCAGGTCGTTGGCGCTGCCCTGCAGGATCTGCAGCAGCCAATGCGCCAGCTCGACATTGCGGTTCCCGGCGCCCTTGGCCTGCCGGAGCGCCTGCAGGAAAGTGTCGTAGCCGATGCGGTTGAGTTTGCCTGTGACGGCTTCGAGGCTGATATCGGCCATGGTCGTCCCCTTCGAATAGCGATTAGGCGGCGCGGCTGTGTTTCAAGCGCATGCGCTCGGCGGGATGGAAGCGGGCGTCGCGGCGCAGGGCACCTTCCTCGACGCTCCAGTTCGGCGCCATCCAGCTCGTCCAGCCGAGCTGGCCGGACTGGCCGAGCCTGACGGGCTTGACCTCGCCGACCGGCAGCGCGAGCTCGACGTCCCATTCGAACTGCTCGCCGAGATGCAGGAACACCGCATCGGCCAGCGGTTCACAGCGGTCGCCATTGGGCAGGAAGCGCTCGAACTCATCGAGGTCGTGCGCCACGATCTTGACGCGGAACTTGTCCTCGACGCTGTAGACGCTTGCGCCGAGCAGCGCGTCACCGCCGAGCGTGCAATGCGCGCCGCCGAGCCGTGTCCGGTCGGCGGGATCGAAGACAAGGCGCATGCCGACGAACTGCTCGATCTCGACCTGCGTCCCGAACAGCCCGGCAAGGAAACGCTGCAGTCGCGAAGCCGATTTCGCCTGGGCGCCGAGTAGGCCGGCATGGGCGAGCTTTTCCGGATCGGGCACGCTGTCGCGACCGCGATAGGGCTTCGAGCCGACGCCGATCATGCTGCCGATATAGGCTGCGAAGCGGTCGAGATCAGGTCGGTCATGCTGCGCAGCCGGCCGCGAATCCGCCCAGGCTCGATAGAAGAGCTGCAGGAAGCGATGGTTGAAGATGTCGAGGAAGCGCGGAAAGGCGTCGTCCCGCGCGATCTGCCAGTGATAGCTCTCCTCGGTCGTCGCCAACGGCAACGCACCCTGCGGACCGAGCAGGCCGAGGAACTTCACGAGGAGCCGCAGGCGCCCCTGCGCATCCTGCCCCGCTTCCGCGATGCTCGAGGCCGGAAAATCGAGATAGGCCGGCTCACCGAGCGCGACATATTCATCCTGCCGCGAGGCGATGTCGCCGACGCGGCCGCGTTCCGGGAAGCTGCGCTCCAGCCGGCGCAGCACCGCATAGAAATCGAAGCGCCAGGGCTCGGCTTCGAGCTGCGCCTGGTAGCTCGGCGGCGTCTCCAGCGGCGTCTTGGCACCCTTCGTCACAGGATGCGCCTCGAACCGGCGCGTGGCGGAAAGCGCATCACCTCGCCACGCTCCACAGTGCGGATCACCGTCTGGGTGAAATGGTTCATCGCCGCGTATTCGGCGAAGAAGCGGTCGAGCACCGCCCCGAGCAGGAAGACACCAGAGCCCTCGAAGGCCTTCTCGTCGAGCAGCACGGTGATCTCGAGTCCGCGCCCCGCCCCCGTCCCGGCCCGTTGCGGAAAGCGACGCACCACGGGCCGGCTGTCGACATTCTTGATGCCGCGGATACGACGCTCGGTCGCGCTATCGGCGAGATCGGCGAAGAGCGAGAGCAGTTCGCGCAGCGCCTCGCCGTTCTGCCCTGCCCCGCGCTGGACGAGGCCGAGCTGGTTCAGGCTGAGCAGGTTGATCAGCCGCCAGGTCACGACGCCGGTCGAGGCCGTCTCGGCCCGCAGGCGCAGCTGCGAGACGATCGGCTCTCGTGGCGGCGTCGGACCGGCGAGGCAGGCGAGGTCGAGCGAGACATTGTCGATCAGTCGGAAATCGGCACCACCGATGCCGGTCGGCAGATGTTCGGTCAGATGCCGGTTGGAGCAGAGCGCCCGCACGCTGAGCTCCGCCACCGAGGCGTTGTCGTTCACTCTCGCCGGCTCGACCAGCGAGATGAACATCTCCGTCCCGGTATAGTCGGAAGCCCGCCCTTGCCGTCGCTCGGTCGAGGAACGCCGCCGCGGCAGGCGACGCTGGGTGTAGTGCAGGCCATGCACCGGCGATGCTCCCTCGGGCGAGGAGTAGAGCGGATGAACCGGCTGCTTCTCCCGCCCGCCGGCATAATGGGCGTGGACGCTGAGGATGCTGTGCGGCTCGTAGTCGAGCACGCGGCTCCTGTCCGGCACGACATGGAATTCGTGCTGGTTCGTCTTCACGGGAATGCGATCGGCCGTCTTCTCGAAGAGATTGATCGCCGGCGCCGCGTAGGGCGCGAACATCTCCTTGCGAACCGCGCCGGGCAGCCGCGTATTCACCTCGTCGAAGATGAAGATCAGCTCGACCGTCTTGGCGGTGAGCTTCGGCATGATGCTTCCCAGCCCTTCCAGCCGAAAGCCGAGGAACTTGCGCGGAAACCAGAACAGCTCCCGCAGCAATTCGAAGCCGCGGAAGACGCGGCTGTCCGTCGGCAGCAGGGCCTCGTCCTCGTCGAAGCCGAGCTGTTCCAGCCGGCAGCCCTCGCCCGGCGTCACCACAGGGTCGCCGAATTCGTCGAGATGGCGGAAATGGATGCCGACGCAATTCGCGAAGAGCTGCTCGTAGAGCGCGACCGCGTCGCCCTCCCCGCCGAGCAGATGGAGGTTCAGCTCCTTCGTTCGGCAGCCGGCGAACCAGCTCGCCGGGTTCTTCTGCGACTGAGCCGCCGTCGGCTCCTGCTCGGGATCGGCCATCACCCGGTGGGTCAGCGTCAGCCGCAACCCCGCCAGGGCCCGTGGGCCGGTGCGCAGGCCGAGCGCCTGCAACGGCCCTGGAGCCGGAATGTATTCGGCCCCGGTGATCTCGAAAGGCCAGAGGGTAATATCGCTGGCAAGCCTGTAGCGGCAGGCGATACGCCGCTCCCGCTCCAGATAGGTCGCGTCGATATAGGCGCCGCGCGGGATTCGCACGCCCTCGCGCAGGCCGGGATCGGAATAAGGCGGGGTGACGCCGGCCAGCAGCGCCGAGGGCGTCGGCGCCAGATAGTTGGGCAGGAGCTGTTCGAGCAGGTTGTTGGTGAATTCTGGAAACTCGTGCTTGAGCTTGAGCTGCACCCGCGCGGCGAGGAAGGCCGCGCCCTCCAGCAGGCCGCCGACCATGGGGTCCATGCGCTCGCCGACGAGCCCGCCGAGCCGTTCGGCAATGCCGGGATATTCCTCGGCGAACTCCTTGCTATGCTCCATGAAGAGCCGGAGTTCCTGGTTGTAGAGGTCGAGAAACTCCTGATGCATCGTCTCAGCGCCCCTTGATGGCAATTTTGCCGGTGTCGAGCTCGAGGTCGGCGATGAACTGCACCGGCACGTTCAGGGGCTCGCAGTTGAGATCGGCACGGACGAGGAAACGCACCTTCAGCTCAGCCGGGTCGAGAGCCTCGTCGCGCTCGACCGCGATGGATTTTCGGATCAGACGGGGCTCGTAGCTCACCAGCACGGCGGCGAGGTCTTCACGGATCGTGGCGACACGGTGCTCGTCGATCGACAGCCGCGTCATGTCCGGGAAACCGTGGTTCAGGATCGAGCGCCGGACATGCTCGAGGCCGGAGAGGTCCACGGACGAGCCGAGATTGATCGTGTTGACCAGGGCATCGAGGTCGGTCGCGATCTCGCGGCGCAGCTTCGGCTCGGTGATCGCGGCTCGCGTCGCGCCGCGCCGCTGCGCAATCACACGTTCGCCGCTCTCGTCCCTGAGGTCGAGGGCGGTCTTCGCGTCCTTGTCCAGATGCGCCTCGCGAAATGCGAACATCAGGGGCGGACGCAGCCGCTTCTTGGAGACGGGATCGGCCATGGATATCCGTCCGGCAGTCAGGGCGACGCACCGGCTCCGGATCCGCCGGAGCCGGTGCCGCTCGCGTTACTTCGCCTTTGCCTTGAGATCCCAGGTCATGGTGACCGGGGCCTCGAGCGTGCCGTCCGATTTCTGCGGCTTGTACTCGAACTTGATCTTCGCGTAGTTCAGCCCGAACTGGTCGGTCGGGATGCTGGAGCCGCCCGCCGCATCGCCCGACTGGTAGCTCGACACCAGCAGGTCTTCGAGCGTCACGACATAATAGTCCTGCTGCTTCTCGCCCTGCTTGCGGACGTAGAGCACCGCCTTCTTGATGTGCTTGCCGCTGGCGCAGGAGAGCGCGAGGTTCGCCGAGGCCTTGCCGACCGGGGCCGTGAAGTGGATGTCCTGAAAGCTCGCCTTGCCGGCGCCGCCGCCGGCGTTCGAGGCATAGGATCCGGCATTGGTGACCCCCCAGGAGAAGGAATCGACCTCGATCGTGTCCTTGTGCTTGGAATCGCCGCTTTCGCCTTTAATCCCCTCGATTTCGAGCAGGAAGTCGCTAGCCATTTTTACCTCCGGAATATGACTTGATGAAGAGATGCTCGCTGCGCGAGCAGGTTTCGGGGCGCACTTCTCCTGTCACGCCGGCTCGACTGGCCTGCGTGCCGAAGATTCTCGTTGTTGCCGTCACATGCGGATCAGGTGACGATCACGTCTTGGGAGCTGGCAGACGCGATACCAGGCTCAGGCCGATATCCATGCCCTCGAGCTGGAAGTGCGGCCGCAGATAGAACTTGGCCGAGTAGTAGCCAGGGTTCTCCTCGTCCTCGAAGACGTCGATGCGCGCATCGGAAAGCGGGCGCCGGGCCTTCGTCTCTTCGCTGGAATTGACCGGATCACCGTCGACATAGTCGGTGATCCACTCCTGCAACCAGCGGCGCAGCGGCTCCTTTTCCTTGTAGGAGCCGATCTTGTCGCGAACCATGCACTTCAAATAGTGCGCGAAGCGCGAGACCGCGAACATGTAGGGCAGCCGCGCCGACAGGTTGTCGGAGGCCGTCGCCGCCACGCCGTCCGGCCCCGAAAAGGCCTTGGGCTTGTAGAGCGACTGGGCGCCGATGAAGGCCGCCTTGTCGGTGTTCTTGCGGTGGATCAACGGGATCAGGCCGGACTTGGCCAGCTCCGCCTCGCGCCGGTCGCTGATCGCGATCTCGGTCGGGCATTTCAAATCCACGCCGCCATCATCGGTCGGGAAGGTGTGGGTCGGTAGGTTCAGGACCTCGCCGCCCGACTGGACGCCGCGGATGCGGGTGCACCAGCCATATTCCTTGAAGGAGCGGTTGACGTTGACCGCCATGGCGTAGGCAGCGTTCATCCAGGCGTATTTGTCGCCCTTGTGACCGTCGGTGTCCTCCTCGAAGGCGAACTCCTCGACCGGCTCGGACTTCGCGCCATAGGGCACCCGCGAGAGGACGCGCGGCAGGCACAAGCCCACATAGCGGGAATCGGCCGCATCGCGCAGGCCCTTCCAGGCCGCATAGTCCGGCGTATCGAAGACCTTGCTGAGATCGCGTGGATTCGACAGCTCCGTCCAGGCATCCATGCCCATCAGCGTCGGATCGGCTCCGGCGAAGAATGGCGCATGCGCCGCCGCCGCGACCTTCGACAGATCGCGCAGGAGCTGCACATCCGTCGCCGTGTGGCTGAAATGATAATCGCCGACCAGGCAGCCGAAGGGCTGGCCGCCAAGCTGGCCGAATTCCTGCTCATAGACCTGCTTGAAGAGCGGGCTCTGGTCCCAGCGCGCGCCCGGATAGGTCTTGAGGTTGCGATAGAGCTCGTTCTTCGAGACGTTCATCACCTTGATCTTCAACTGCGCGTCGGTCTCGGAGTTGAAGACGAGGTAGTTGAGGCCTCGCCAGGCGCTTTCGAGCTTCTGGTATTCGGGCGCGTGGATCACCTCGTTGATCTGCTCGGTCAACTTGGCGTCGAGCCGCGCGATCATCTCCTCGATCGTGTCGATGACGTCGCCCTTGATCAGGGTTGAGTCCGCCAGCGCCTGGTTGACCAGCGTGGCGACCGCATTCTCGACTTCCGTCGCCGCGCGCTCGGTCTTGGGTTTGAAACTCTGCTTCAGGATCGAGGAGAAATCGTCGATCTCTCGCGTTTCGACTGCTGCCCCGCCGGGCTGTTGGGTCTGTGCTTCCGCTGCCATTGCCGCCTCGCTCGCTTAGCCGCCTGCGAACCCGCAGGGCGGGCCCGCGCCCTGCCTCAGTTCTGCGCTTCGCCTTCGGGCTTCCCGCCCTTGCCGAGCCTGTCCTTGAGCGCCGCCATCAATTGCGGATCGGCCAGCAGCGCCTTGATCTGGTCGCTCGCCGCCATCTTGCCGTCCATGTAGCGCAGCAGGTTGGCGAGCTGCTCGCGCGCCTCCAGCAGTTTCGCCGTCGCCGGGATCTGGCGGGCGATCGCGGCCGGGTTGAAGTCCTCGAACTTGTTGAACTTCAGCGTCACCGAGAGCTTCTCGTCCTCGTCCTCGCCCAGCTTGTTGGCGACGTTGAACGACACGGCCGGCTCGATCGCAGACATGCGCTGGTCGAAATTGTCCATGTCGAAGTCGAGGAACTTGCGCTGGGAGATTTCCGGCTTCTCGACCGACGAGGCGTTGCCGGAGAGATCGGCCATGACGCCCATGACGAAGGGCAGCTCGATCTTCTGCTCGGCGTTGTAGGGATCCTCGTAGGTGATGTGCACCCGAGGCGGCCTGTTTCGACGAATGAACTTCTGCCCTGAATCTCCGGCCATGGCGCATGCCCCTTCTGGAAACCGGACCACGCTGACGCAGCGTGATACTCTATAGAACTTCGCGCTTCATCGATATAGTCTCGTCTGACCGACGAGAGGTTCAAGACAAACTTAAATAACTGCCCTAGCTGTCGGTCTCCGGCATCTGCGCAACCTCTGGCAGAATATTGCCGAGCAGCGACATGAAATCGTGCTGTGCCAGGGCGCAGGCCTTGTCCATCAGGAGCGGCGTCGGATGCGAGGGCTCCACCTGCCGGTAGAAGGCCGCAACGGCCCTCATCGCACCGACCGCATCGGCACGGTTGCCGATGACGATCGCCGGGGCGGCCGCGCGCTGCATATCGACGGGAGCTTCGGCAACACCGGGAACCCCATCCTGATCCTCCGCGGCAGCGTCGGCAACCTCGTCACCGCCATAGCCGCCATCGTCGTAGCCACCCTCTTCCGCGCTTTCGTAACCGTCCTGCCCCGTCTCGGCATCGGAGCCGTCGGGCGCCGGAAGCCGCTCGAGCGGCAGCCGGAACCGGCGCAACTCGCCGATCTCCAGGACGGCCTTGTCGATGTGCTCCGGAAACATGATCTGGATGACCTCGATCAGCGACTTGCCGATGAGCTGCTGCGCCTGCCCGATCAGCAGGACAGCCGGGCTGGACGGCTCGATTTTGCGAAAGTAGCCGAGGCAGGCGGCCAGCGTATCCTTCACTTGGAGGATGCTCGAAACGCTGCCCGGACCGAAGCTTGCGGTGCTGGCTGCCGGATTCTGCGCCTCGTTCGCCGCCGGCGCTGCCGCAGTGGCCTGATGGCCCGGCACGCGCCGCGCGACCGCAGCGCCCAGGAAGCCGGCAATCTGGTCCAGCAGCGCCATCAGGCGCGGAAAGCCGAGCGGATGATCGACGCCCACCTTATCGAGCCAGATCGCGCGCAGGCGTACGAGCGCGTCGCGGGCGGCGTTGATGCGATCGAGAGTGGCCGTCAGGTCCTCGACCTCGGTCTCGGTCAGCGCCGCCTGGATCGCGCCGGCATCGGGATGCTGCTCGCCTTCGACCAGCTTCGTATCGCCCGTCGCGACGAGCTGGCTGCGAAAGATGAAGGGGCCGATGCGCCGGCTCGTGAACAACGGCGCATGCTGCAGCGGCAGCACCACCGTCGGCAGTTCGTCGAGCCCCTGCAGAGCCACCTCGCGCATGATGAAATCGCCATCCATGGCGCGCGGATGCACCGCGTCCCAGCTCTCGCCGAGGATATCCGCCATGGCTGAGAGACAGGCGACGAACCCCGCGACGTCGCGGTTGAGGATCGAGAGCTTCGCGGCGAGCACGAAGAGCCTCAGATCCTGCGATCGCGCCATCAGCTTGCCGAGATCGGCGAAAGCGGCAGGAAACTCGATGCTCGAGCGATCGAAGGCGACCTGCCGCCCCTCGTCGTCGCGCCGGAAATATGCGGTCGGCAGCGCGACCTCCAGCCGCGCCGTGACGTTCATGAAATCGATGTCGTCCTCGAGGTCCGGCCCGCAGGGTCCGTCATCGACCATCGGCTTCGACAATTCGGTGAAATTCAGCGCGGCCATGCCTCTCCCCGGAATGCCTCTCCCCGCTCGGCGGCGCGGCGGCCGGGACTCGGCCCGACACGCCGCGAAAGCCCTTCGCGCGGGATCAGTTCGTCGTGCGCAGACGCGTCTCGACGCGGCGGTTGTCCCCGGAGAGCGGGTCGGCCACCAGCGGCTGGGTCTGCCCGAGCCCCCTGGCGACGAGATGACGGGGGTTAACCCCCTTTTCGCCGAGATAGCGGACCACCGCCGCCGCCCGCCGCTCGGACAGGGTCATGTTGTAGTTGGGCGTGCCGGCGGCGTCGGTATGCCCCTCGACCATAAAGGTCTGGCCCGAGAGCGTGGGCGTCTTCAACGCCTTGGCGAACTCGTCGAGATTGACCTTGGCCTCGGGCTCCAGCACGTCGGAGTTGTATTTGAACTTCACCACCAGATCGAAGGCGCTCGGCGGCTTGGCCACCTCGACCGCATGGCCGGCCTTGGCGCATTCGGCTTCGGTGCCGATACACAGCCCGCGCGTGAGACCGGCCGGCTTCGGCGCGGCGACGCCGGGCTGGAAGTGCTTGACGATATCGTCGGCCTTGTAGGTCTGCGCCACGGCCCCGCCGGCCATGGAGAGAACCATCGAGCCCGTCAAAGCGACGAACGCAATGAGCGCGGGTTGCTTGCGCATGGGAGATCTCCCGATGAGTTACGCCTTTCGGCGAATGAAAGACTTGAGGAGTCGACGATGACTCTGACAGTTAGTTACGTCAAGGACAATTTAGGTTCAATCGGAGAGAGGTTTGATTGATGCCTTCCGACCTAAACCAAGAACAAAGAATTTCATCTTTTGAAACTCCGTCTGGAAAAGACGAATTTTCACTTATCAAGTTCGATGCCAATGAGGCTTTGAGCGAATTATTTACTTATAAGATCGAAGCGGTCAGCAAGACTGAGAATGCCGACCTGCAAAGCATCATGAGCGAGAAATGCTCGATCAGGTTCACGCTCAAGAACAAGGGCGAGCGGATTTTGAACGGCACGCTGGTGGATGCCCAATGGCTCGGCCAGCAGGACGATCTCTACATCTACAGCTTCACGCTCAGGCCGTGGCTCTGGCTGCTCTCGCAGCGCTCGGATTGCCGCATCTTCAAGAACAAGACGGCGATCGACATCATCAAGGAGATCTTCAGGAAGGAGACCTCCGCGAGCTTCGACGACCGGACCAGCGAAACGCTGCAGCCGATCGACTACTGCGTGCAGTATCGCGAGACCGATCTCGACTTCGTGCTCCGGCTGATGGAGCAGTACGGGATCTACTACTATTTCAAGCACAGCGACGGCGACCACAAGCTGGTGCTCTGCGACTCCCGCTCGGGCCACGACCAGGTGATGCCGAGCGCTGAGGCAAGTTTCACGGGCGACACCTCGATCTTCGCCTATGCGCCGCGCGGTAACCGCCTCCCGCGCGCCGATGTCGAGCATCTCACCCAATGGTCGACGATCCGGCGCCTGCGCACGGGCAAGGTCGAGCTCAAGGATTATGATTTCGAGAAATCGGAATCCGATCTCACCGCCCGCGCCGAGGAAGGCTTCCCCAAGGCGAAGTCCTACGAAGCCTATGACTACCCGGCGAGCTACACCAGGCGCGACCAGGGCGAGCATTTCGCCCGCGTCAGGGCCCAGGCCCAGCAGGCGATAGACGACCGCCGCTATGCTGGCGGCGAAGCGCCGAGCCTCTATCCGGGTGCCCTGATGAAGTTCGGCGAACACCCTTCCGGTTCCGAGAACACCGAATATCTCGTCGTCCGGGCCATCCACTCCCTCGGTAACCAGAACTACCGCTCCGGCCGGCAGGACGAGGCCTTCTACAGCGGCTCCTTCGAACTGCAGAAAAGCGATCGGCGCTTCCGCGCCCCGCTCGTCACCCCGCGCCCCAGGGTCTACGGCCCGCACACGGCCAAGGTCGTCGGCGAGAAGAACCAGGGCGAGGAAGGCGACATCGATGTCGATGAATACGGCCGCATCTGGCTGCGCTTCCATTGGGACCGCGAGGACAGCTCGACCTCCTGCCGCACCCGCGTCGCCCAGATGTGGGCCGGCAAAGGCTGGGGCGGCCAGGTCATCCCGCGCATCGGCCAGGAGGTGATCGTCGAATATATCGAGGGCAATCCCGATCTGCCGCTCGTCGTCGGCGCCGTCGTCAACGACCAGCACAAGCCGCCCTACGATCTGCCGGCGAACAAGACGCAGTCCGGCCTCAAGTCGGAATCGACCGATCATGCCGGCTTCCCGGACGCCTATAACGAGATCAAGTTCGAAGACCTCAAGAACAACGAGGTCTTCGAGATGCACGCCGAGAAGGACCACAAGGTCACGGTCAACAACATCGAGACCCGCGAGATCGGCGGGCGCTTCCAGGGCAGCAACTATTCGCGCGAGACGACGCTGAAGCTCGGCAACGACAAGCTCGACATCCAGAACGGCAAGCTCGATGTCGAAGCACTGACCGAGATCAACCTCAAGGTCGGCGAGAGCACGATCAAGATGACGCCCGGCAGCATCGAGATCAAATCGCCGACCATCACGATCCACAGCCAGGCCCTGACGGAGGTCAAGAGCGACGGCATGCTCGTCGTGAAGGCTCCGATGGTGACGATCAACTAGAGGCTGCGATCTTCATGTCACGCCTGCGCTTCAGCACAGCTCGCGAAGTGTTCGAGACCTACCCGGCCGCCCATCAGGCCGTCACCATGCCGCTGACGGCGGAGCCGCCGCTGGCCTTCCTCGCCCGGCTGATCAGAGGTCCCGCGCCGATGGAGGCCGCCGGCTTCTGCGCTTTCCTGCTGCCGCGCCGCGAGACGGTGTGGTGGGCGCTGCAGGCCGTGCACTCCATGCAGCCGCCCGGCACACAGGACCCCGGCCTCGCCGCGGCCGAGGCCTGGGTACGCGAACCGGGGGACAAGACCCGTTTCGAGGCGCTGCGACAGGCGCAGGGGGGCGATCGTTCACGGCCGGGCACTTTCGTCGCCTGGGCGGCGGGCTATTCCGGCGGCAGCATGTCCGAAAGCCACGCCATCCCCACCCCGTCCGACCTGACCGCGAAGATGGCCCGCATCGCCGTCCTCAATGCGATCAACCGCCTGCCGGCGCGCGACCGCGAAGGCGCATTGCGCGCCTGCGTCGAAGCGTGCATTCGTTTGGCCGAAGACGATGCCGGCAAGCGCTGACATGCAGGCCTGTACGGGATGTCCGCGATGGCGCTGACGCTGACGATCGAAAACGAGACCTCGCTGCCCGATGGCGGCCCGCTCTGCGTGACCACCAGCGGCGGGCGCGGCCTGGACATCGGCCGCGACCAGCATCTCGACTGGGCGCTGCCCGACCCGTCGCGCGCCGTCTCCGGCCGCCATTGCGAGGTCCGCTTCCGGGACGGCGCCTGGTGGCTGCGCGACATCTCGACCAATGGCACCTACGTCAATGGCGGCGAGCATCGCGTGCAGTCGCCCTACCGCCTCCAGCACGGTGACCGGCTCGAGATCGGCCACTACATCATCGCCGTGACCATCGACGAAGAGGCCGGGCAGGCAACCGCGCAAGCCGCTCCGCCGCCATCGCCCTACGCCGCCAATCCGGAAGCGCTCTGGGCTCCGGGCGAGGGCGCCGCGCCGCCGATCTCGCGCCGCGAACTGATGCCGCCGAGCCATGCCAAGCCGGTGCATGCCAGCTTCATCGACTGGGCGGCGGACATCCCGATGCCTGCAGCCCAGCAGACCTCACCGGCCG
>JARYGW010000127.1:0-13916 GCA_033792295.1 Allobosea sp. | reverse complement strand
CTTCCAGTACGGCAGGAAGGAATCGTAGAACGTCTTGAACTGCGGGTTGCTGGCCGCGAGCTCGGCATACATGGCGAAAGCCTCCTTGAAGGCCGCCTGCATCACGTCCTGCGGGAACGGCCGCAGCTCGGCGCCCGAACCGGCGAGGCGGATCATCGCATCCGGATTGCCGTGATCGTATTTCGCCAGGCACAGCGCATTGGCTTCGGCGCATGCCGCTTCGAGGATCGCCTTGTAGGACGCCGGCAGGGCGTTCCACTTCTCCAGGTTCACGAGGAAGCTGACATTCGCGTTCCCCTCCCAGAAACCGGGGTAGTAATAATACTTCGCCACGCGCTGGAAGCCGAGCTTCTCGTCGTCATAGGGGCCGGAGAACTCGACGGCGTCGAGCGTGCCGCGCTCCAGCGCCGGGTAGATGTCGCCGCCCGCGATCTGCTGCGGCACGACGCCGAGCTTGGACATGATCGTCCCGCCCATGCCGGCGATGCGCATCTTGAGGCCCTTCAGATCCTCCAGCGACTTGATCTCCTTGCGGAACCAGCCGCCCATCTGCGCGCCGGTATTGCCCGAGGGGATGGTGTAGCAATTGTAGGTCTTCATGAAGGCGCGACAGAGCTCGAGGCCCCCGCCCTGATAGAGCCAGGCGTTCTGCTGACGGGTGTTGAAGCCGAAGGGCAGCGAAGTCTCGAAGGCGAACGCCGGGTCCTTGCCGATATAGAAGCTCGCGAGCGTATGGCTGCATTCGACGGTGCCGTTCTGCACCGCATCGAGCGCCTGCAGGGCCGGCACGATCTCGCCCGGTGCGAAGACCTGGATCTGGAAGTTGTTGTCGGTGGCCTCCGCCACGCGCTTCGCGACATGGGTCGAGATGCCGTAGAGCGTATCGAGGCTCTTGGGATAACTGGAAGTCAGGCGCCAGCTAATCTTGGGCTGCGACTGCGCGATGGCAGGCGCGGCGATGGCGGCGCTGCCGGCGGCACCCGCTCCCGCAACCTTGACGAATTGACGACGATCCATGGCTAGTCCTCCGCTCGATGCGTCATTGCGATGGCGGCGGAGCCGCAGATGCATCGTTGGCAGCTAAGTCGCATGCAGGTTCGGGCGCGGCAAGAGCGCCTTGCACCGTAACCGATCGCGCGACAGGCACGGCCGGATCCCCGAAGCGGTCGAGAACGGCAAAAACCAAAAAAGGGCAGCACCCTGAGGTGCTGCCCTGATCGGAAACCGTGCTCTGACGATCTCAGTTCTTGGCGATGAAGCACTGCCCCCCGGCAGCCTGGAGCTGCGAGCACATCGAGGTGGCGTCGTCGCGGGAATAGGGTCCGACACGCAGGCGGTAGACCGTCTTGCCACCGGCAAGCTCCGTCTTGCGGATGATCGGCGACTGCCCACCGAGCTGCTGCGGGTATTTGCGTTGCAGCGCCGCGAAGGTCGCTTTGGCTTCCTGCTCGCTGCCCGGCGCGCCGAGCTGCACCACGAAATCGCCTGTGCCGGCCCGAACGGCGGCATTGGCGGGAGCCGGCGGGGCCCCGGCGGCGGGAGGAGCGCTGGCGAGACGCATCGGAGCAGCGGGCGTGGTCGCCGCCGCAGGCGTCGTCGCGCGTTCCTGCGCCTTCTGAGCAGGCTGCGGCGCGGCCGCCGACGGCAGGTTCATGCTGCCGGGGCTGCCGGCGATCGAGCGGCTCGGTGCGGAGCCGGTCGCGAGCGGCCGGCTGCCATTGGCGTCGGCCGCCGCAACAGCCTGCGCCGGCGTGCCGTCGGGACGGATCGCGACGGTACGAACCTTGCGCGGCTCGCCGAGGCCCGGCACGGCGGGCATCGGAGTCAACGCCGGCTCGGGCATCACGATGCTGCGCTGCGCGCCATTGGAGGCCGGCGCAGGCGTCGCGTTCGTCTCACTGGCGCCGGAACCCGGTCCAGGCAGGACGACCCGCGACGGCATTGAGCGGGCGGCCTGCTGGATATCGACCGGCTGCTCCTGGCTGTCGACGAGCTTGGTCTGCCCCTGCGGGGCCTCCGCCGAACGCTCGTAGATCTGCTTGTTCTGATTCGGGATCTCGGTACCGCCCGGATTGGTCGGCTCGACCTTGACCGGCCCACTATCGGCCGCGATCACAGGCGGCAGCCCATCCTTGGTCGCCGAACCGCCACGCAGCAGCATCGTCCCGCCCACGCCGAGGATGCCGACCGCGATCACGGCCGCCGCCGCCCAGAGCCCCTTGTGCGACCGGCGCGGCTCGAGGTCGGGCATGTCGTCTTCGGCGTATTCCGGCTGATAAGCGGCCTGCCGCGAATCATACCCCTGGACCGGCGACTGATCCTCATAGGCCGGCGCCTGGTAGAAATCCTGTCCCTCGTCGAGATCGCGGGCCGCAGGCACTCCCTGTGCGGACGTAGACCGGGCATAGGCCTGCGGCGCGGGGGGGGCGTACTCCTCCACGGGAGGATGCTCCTCAGCCTGATATTGTGGCGGCTGCGGCCATGCCGGCGCAGGCGCCGCGCGGCGCTCCGGCTCCGTGCGCCGCAGCAGGGCCTCGAACTCGTCGAGGGCTCCGCGCAGCTCGGCCGGAGGCTCGGAGGCGGGCGACGGCACAGGGGCCGGACGCGGCGGCACCACCGCGAAGCTCGGCTCCTGACGCATCGCCGGCTGGACGGCCTGCGGCCGACGCTCTGCGAAGATATCCTTGAGCGGATCGTCCTGACTGACGATGCGGGTCAGCTCCGCAAGCGGATCGGACGACTGGGCCGGGCGCTGTGCCTGCCCTGCCCCCCGGAGCTGGCGCTCGAGATCTTCGAGATCGAGCGCGAAACGATTCCTAGCTGGCTCACTCATGGTACGATCCATTCCAGCACAAGCCGCCTCCCCCTATGGAAGAACCGGGAACTCTGTGCGGTCAACCTGACCTCGTGCGCGCCGCCGGAAAAGCGACCGTCAGCGCATCTCTTCCGGCGCCGCAACTCCGGCGACAGCCAGACCGGAAGCAAGGACGCTGCGCACCGCATGCACAAACGCCAATCTCGCCAAAGTCGACTTTCGATCAGTTTGATTAACGAACCGTAATTGCGGCGAGTCTTTGCCCTTGTTCCAGAGCGAATGGAAAGCGCTCGCCAGTTCATGCACGAAGAAAGCGACGCGATGCGGCTCATGCACGGCCGCGGCGCCCTCGATGATCCGCGGATAGGCGGCGATCATCTTGACGATGCCGACCTCGGCCTCGTCGGTCAGGATCGTGAGATCGGCCTGCGACAACGCGACCGGGGACAGATCGAGATCAGGGAAGGCCTCGCGAGCCTGCCGGAAGATCGAGGCGCAGCGCGCATGCGCATACTGCACGTAGAAGACGGGATTGTCCTTCGACTGCTCGACCACCTTGGCCAGATCGAAATCCAGCGTCGCGTCGTTCTTGCGGAAGATCATCATGAAGCGCACCGCGTCGCGGCCGACCTCGTCGATGACGTCGCGCAGCGTGACGAAGTCGCCGGAGCGCTTCGACATGCGCACCTGCTCGCCATTGCGCAGCAGCCGGACGAGCTGGCACAGCTTGACGTCGAGCGAGCCCTCCCCGTTCGTCACCGCCTTCACCGCCGCCTGCATGCGCTTGACGTAGCCACCATGGTCGGCGCCCCAGACGTCGATCATCTCTGGGAAGCCACGCGTGAACTTCGAACGGTGATAGGCGATATCGTTGGCGAAATAGGTATAGCTGCCGTCCGACTTCAGCAGCGGCCGGTCGACGTCATCGCCGAACCGGGTGGCGCGGAACAGCGTCTGCTCGCGATCCTCCCAATCTTCGTCCTTCTGGCCCTTGGGCGGTGGCAGGCGGCCTTCATAGACCAGGTCGCGGGCGCGCAGATCTTCGATCGTCTGGTGCACGGCGTTGGAATTGCCGTCCCGGCCCTGCAGGGAGCGCTCCGAGAAGAACACGTCGTGCACGACGCCGAGCGCGGCGAGGTCGTCGCGGATCATCGCCATCATGCCGTCGATGGCAGCCTGCCGGACGAGCGGGAGCCAGTCCCATTCGGCCTTCTCACGCAGGGCTGGCCCGTATTGCTCCGCCAGCGTCTTGCCGACGGACTTCAGATAATCGCCCGGATAGAGCCCTTCGGGGATCGCGCCGATATCCTCGCCCAGCGCCTCGCGATAACGCAGGAAGGCGGAACGGGCGAGCACATCGACCTGCGCACCGGCATCGTTGATGTAGTACTCGCGCGTCACGTCGTAGCCGGCGAAGGCGAGCAGGCTGGCGAGCGCATCGCCGAACACCGCGCCGCGGCCATGGCCGACATGCATCGGCCCGGTCGGGTTGGCGGAGACGTACTCGACATTGATCTTCGGCGCGGGCTTCGACCGGCCGCGACCATAGTCGGTTCCGGCCTCGATCGCCGATTTCAGGATCGCGGTGAACACCGCCGGCTGCAGCGTCAGGTTGATGAAGCCGGGTCCTGCGATCTCGGCCTTCGCGATCTCGGGATCCTTCGCGAGTTCCTCGACCAGCAGGGTCGCCAGTGCGCGCGGGTTGGTACCGGCATCCTTGGCCAGCACCATCGCGGCATTGGTGGCGAGGTCGCCATGGGCCGGATCCTTGGTCGGCTCGACCACGACGCGCCCGAGATTGAGCCCGGCCGGAATGGCGCCGCGCTCGGCAAGCGCCGAAAGCGCGGCATGGAGGCGAGCGGAATAGGTCTCGAACAGGTTCATTGCAGTCACATCTTGCTCGCTGAAAGCCTTCAAGCCCTCATCCTGAGGAGCGGACCGCAGGCTCGCGTCTCGCAGGATGTTCCAGGAGGTTGTGGAGCCAACGGGAGCATCCTTCGAGACGCCGCTTCGCGGCTCCTCAGGATGAGGGCTTCTCTTCAGGTTGGAAATCCAACATCCAATGTTGGATTTCCAACCGCCCGGCCCTATCGCAGCGAGGGGGTGACGTCAAACAGGCGGCGATGCTCGTCCAGCGCGTACCAGTCGGTCATGCCCGCGATGTAGTCGGCAATGCGGCGCATCCCGCGCGGTTCGTCGAGCCCGTCGCAACCGGCTGCCCACTCCTCCGGCATCGCGGCGGGGTCGACGCTGAAGCGCCCGAACAGCTCCGTCACCACCCGGGCCGCCTGCGCCCGGATCGGCGCGATCCGCGGATGGCGGTACATGTTGGGATAGAGGAACCCCTTGATGTCGCGGTCCGCCGCCTCGATCGCCTCCGAGAAGGCGATGACCGGCTGCCCCGCCCGCCGAATGGCATCGGCATCGGCAGGAGCGAGCGCAGCGAGCCGCGCCTGTGATTCAGCGATCACGTCCTCGACGAAGCGGGTGATGATGCGCCGGACCAGTTCGTTGGTCAGCCGCGGCTTCTCGAGCCCGGGATGCAGCCGCCCGATCTCGTCGAGCAGCCCCGCCAGGAACGGTACGGAGCGCAGCTCGGCATGGCCGAACAACCCAGCGCGAAGACCGTCGTCGATGTCGTGAGCGTTATAGGCGATGTCGTCGGCGAGCGCGGCAGCCTGGGCCTCCGCCGAGGCATAGCTGTCGAGCCAGAGATCCTGCCGATGCTGATATTCGACGATCGCCGCCGGAATGCCGGTTCTGGCATAGCGCTCCGTCGGATGCCCCTCGCGATCGAGCAGCGGGCCGTTGTGCTTGACCAGCCCCTCCAGCGTCTCCCAGCTCAGATTGAGCCCATCGAAATCGGCATAGCGCCGCTCGAGGCGCGTCACGATCCTGAGCGTCTGGGCGTTGTGATCGAAGCCGCCGAAGCTGGCCATGCACTCGTCGAGCGCGTCCTCGCCGGTATGGCCGAAGGGCGTGTGACCAAGGTCATGCGCCAGAGCCAGCGCCTCGGCCAGATCCTCGTCGAGCCCGAGCGCGCGCGCCAGGGCCCGCGCAATCTGCGCGACCTCGATCGTGTGGGTCAGCCGCGTCCGGTAATGGTCGCCCTCATGCGAGACGAAAACCTGCGTCTTGTGTTTGAGCCGCCGGAAGGCGGTCGAATGGATGATGCGGTCGCGGTCGCGCTGGAATTCCCCGCGCGTGGCGGAAACCGGTTCCCCGACCAGGCGCCCCCGGCTGAGGCTGGAGCGGCAGGCATAGGGCGCGCGCCAGCGCTCGCCGGGCTCGAGACCGGATGGCGGAAACGGGCGTTGTGATTGCGGCATGGCAGCCTCGCCGCGCCCACCTGCTTGTGGAGGCGCTGCCGCGCCATTACCTTTCCGGATAGCAAGGGTGCAAGGCGCATCTCCCCAAGGAGCCCCGAATATGTCGACCGATCTCGCGGTCAACCCGCGCGGCATCGAAGTGACCGAGAATGCCGCCAAGCGAATCCTGTCCGTGATGGCCAACGAGCCTCCGGGCTCGATGCTGCGCGTCAGCGTCTCGGGCGGTGGCTGTTCCGGCTTCCAGTACGTCTTCGACGTCGAGCGGGAAAAGGCCGACGACGACCTCGTCATCGAGCGCGACGGCGCGACGGTCCTGATCGACGAGACCTCGCTGGACCTGCTCGAAGGTTGCACCATCGATTTCGTCGACGACCTGATCGGCCAGTCCTTCCGGATCACCAATCCGAACGCGACCAGTTCCTGCGGCTGCGGCACGTCCTTCGCGATCTAGGGCATCGGGCGCTTTTGCGCGTCAGGCCGCCTGTTCCGAATCACGGCTCGCGGGCACAGCCAGTGTCTTGCCCAATTGCGCAACGGCCGTCCCTAGAATCACATCGCCGAAGACGCGCACCAGATCGCGGTCGAGCTTCTCGCCCATGGCAATCAGGATGCTGAAGGCTTCTTCCGGCAGCATCGGCACCTTGTAGGAGCGGCGCTCGATCAGCGCAGCATAAATGTCGCAGATCGTGGTCATCCGGACCGGATCGGAAATCCGGTCCGCTCCGATGCCCTGCGGATAGCCCGAGCCATCCAGCATCTCGTGATGCGACAGCACGATATCCAGAATCGGCTGAGCAAAGCCTCCCTGCGCGACCAACATGTCACGGCCGATCTGGGGGTGGCGGCAGATAATGACGCGCTCCTCCGCCGTCAGCGGCCCTTCCTTGCGCAGAATATCAAGTGGAATCTGTGCCTTGCCGACATCATGCAACATGGCAGCGCTGGTGATCAGCCGCCGGTCTGCCTCGCTGAAGCCCAGCCTGTACGCAAAAGCGGCCACCAGGCCGGAGACGAGCAGGCAATGCTGATAGGTCGCATCGTCATGCCGCCAGACCAGATCGAGCCAGGCGTCAAGGTCGGCATCGACCGCAGCCTGATTGATCGCCTCGACCCCGTCGCTGATCGCCTGGACGGGCAGCACATCGCCGGAGCCAGCCGCCTCGAGCAGATCGGCAAAGGCAGCGGAAGCCCTGACGAATCTCTGCTGCTGCGCCGCTTCCCGGCCCGTTTCCTGCAGCACCCCGAGCATCGACCCGACCTTGTCGAGCAAATCCGGCTGCGGGATCGCGACCGGCAGGATCGCCTTGGCACCGAGCGCATTCGCCTGGATCTGGCAACGCGGCGACATATCCCGCAGCAGGAAAAGGAAGGGCGTGCCGCGACGGCGATGCGGAGCAAGGACGGTACGGGCCGACTGGATCGTCGCCGGATCGGAGAGATCGAGATCGACGACCAGCAACCGGCCGACACCAGCCATCATTGCTTCGGCCTCGTCGAGGCCGAAGCTCCGGCATGCTCCCCAGACCGAGAGCTTGCGTTGCAGCGCCAACCGCTGCTGATCGCGGTCACTGACGAGAAGGACGATGGGACGAAGTCTCCAGCGGAACGCCCCATCTTAGTTCAACGGATTGAGGAAACGTAAAAACCGAAAGTTCAAATCCGAAACAAACGGATGCAGATCAGACAAAAAAGCACCGGCGAAGCTCCTCGCCGGTGCACGTCATCTGCCGATCATTTCGCGGCGGCCTCAATGCGAGGCGGCGACCCCACCCGCCTCGAGCCGGATCTCGGCGGCCATCAATCCCTTCGGCCCCGGTCCATAGCGCACCAGCACGGTCTGCCCGGGGACCAGTTCGACGAGCCCGTAGCGGCGCAGCGTCTCCATATGCACGAAAACATCAGGCGCCCCTTCGCCCTTCGAGACGAAGCCGAAGCCGCGCAACCGGTTGAACCACTTCACCTCCATCCGCTCCAGCCCGCTGGTCGGAGCGACCGTGACGTTGGTGCGGGCGAGCGGCATTTCGGAAGGATGGCGCGCTGCCGTGGTGTCGATGGACAGAACCCGAACGGCCTGGCGCCCGCGCGCCTTCTCCACCGCCTCAAGCACGATGCGAGCCCCTTCCGCTATCGTGTTGAATCCATCGCGTTTCAGGATGGTGACATGGAGCAGCACATCTGGGCCGCCCGTCTCGGGAACGACGAAACCGTAGCCCTTCGAGACATCGAACCATTTGACATAGCCGTTGATCTCGACGGCGACGTCCGAGGCGTTGTGGCCAGGACCGTCGAGCCGCACGACGCGATTGAGTGACTGAATGGGACCCATCGGTGGCCGCCCGCTCTCACCGAATTCGTCGGACATGTGCCGCTCACCCCACGCAGAACATCTTGATTCGTGAGCTCACGATAGCACTGCTGCGGATTCGGGATACAGCCCCCATCCGGTCTTCCACATGATCCGGCGCGGAACATCCCGTTTTCGGCACGAAATCGTAATGTCGCCGAAGGCTTTCCCGACCGGCAGCCGTCTTTAGCCTTGCTGGATCGTTCTACCCGTTCAGGAGACGAGCGGCGCCAGGGCCTTGCCGCTCTCGGCCCGGATCACGAGATCGGCGATCGGATCGAGCTCCGTCGGCTCGCGATTGAGGATGACGAGCCGGGCGCCCTGACGCTTGGCGATGACCGGCAGCGTCGCAGCCGGAAAAACCACAAGGGACGAGCCGACCACCAGAAACAGGTCGGATTCGAGCGCCAATGCCTGCGCCCGCATCATCGCCGCCTGCGGCATGGCCCCGTGCACATCATGCAGACCGGCGGCTCGCCCGTCTCCTCGAAAGCCGGGCGGATCGCGGCAAGCTCGTGACGCCAGCCGCAATCGAGGCAGCTCGCATAGGTACCGTTGCCGTGGAGTTCGACCACCTGATCGTCCGGCACGCCCGACGCCTGGTGCAGCCCATCGATGTTTTGGGTCACGATCGCCGGCGAGCGCCCGTCGGCGACAAGCCGGGCCAGAGCCAGATGGCCGATATTCGGCCGCGCATCGCGATAGTGATCATCCATCGCAAACTTGCGGCGCCACGCTTCGATACGAGCCTCGCGGCTGTTAACGAAGGCTTCGAACGGGATCGGCTTGTTCATCATCCAGGGTGAGCCCGCCGTACGGAAATCCGGCACGCCCGATTCGGTCGAGATACCCGCACCGGTGAAGCTGACGATGCGGTCCGCCCTGTCGAGCATGGCGTGCAGCGCGGCGATCGCATCCTCGGTTTCGTCCTGCATCGGCTCACCCGCTCTCTGGAATTGGAAGCCTTTCAGATATGGCTAAGCGTTGCGACGCTTCCAAGGCGATTGACGCAAAGCCCGCACGGCCGCAAAGCAGACTCACCATGCCGACATCCTCGTCCGCCGCGCTGAACCCCGACCTCATCGACACCGGCACGCCGCCGATCCCGGAAGCGCAGGGCTGGGCTCGACGCTACGATGGCAGCCGCGGCCCGCTGATCGATCTGTCGCAGGCCGTGCCCGGCTCAGCCCCGCCCGACGCTCTGCTGCGCAAGCTCGCAGAAGCGGCGGCCGAGCCTGGCAGCGCCCGCTATGGCGGCATCACCGGCGATACCGTTCTGCGTGAAGCTTACGCCGCCGAGATTTCACGAATCTACGATGCCGCCTTCGCGCCCACGGAGATCGCGATCACCTCCGGCTGCAACCAGGCCTATGTCGTGACGATGATGGCGCTCGCGCGGGCCGGCGACAATGTGCTGCTGCCGACGCCCTGGTATTTCAACCATGAGATGACGCTGACCATGCTCGGTGTCGAGCCACGTCCACTGCCCTGCACGCCCGAATCCGGCTTCGTGCCCGATGTCGCGACCGCCGAGCGACTGATCGACGAGCGCACGCGAGCCATCGTGCTGGTGACGCCGAACAACCCCACCGGCGCCGTCTATCCGCCGGAAACCATCGCCGCCTTCGCGGCGCTCTGCGCACGGCGCGGTCTCTGGCTCGTCCTTGACGAAACCTATCGCGATTTCCTGCCCGAAGACGTTACAAGACCGCATGAAGTCTTCGCTACAAGGCACTGGCAGGATTCCCTGATCGGCCTCTACAGCTTCTCGAAAGCCTATGCGGTGCCGGGCTGGCGTCTCGGCGCGATCACGGCCGGCGAGCAGGTCGTCGCGCAGATCGGCAAGGTGCTCGACTGTGTCCAGATCAGCCCGGTTCGGGCCGGACAGGCGGCCGTGACCTGGGGCATCGACGGCATCCGCGCCTGGCGCGAGCGCAACCGCGCCGAGATCAATGCCCGCGCCGGCCTGTTCCGGGAAACGATGGCGCCGCTCAACGGCTGGCGCGTGCTCTCGGCCGGCGCCTACTTCGCCTATGCCGCTCACCCGTTTGCGGGATTGAAGGCTGCCGAGGTCGCGCGGAAGCTCGCCGAGGAGCGCGGCATACTCGCCCTGCCCGGCCCCTATTTCGGCCCCGGCCAAGAAGAGCATTTGCGCATCGCCATCGCCAATGTCGCCACCGACCGGATAGGGCTGCTCGGCGAAAGGCTGGCGGGATTTGCGCTCTGACGAGAGGCCTCATGCCCGGGGATGCCCTGGGGCATCCCGTGAAAGAAGAGCCCCTGAGCCCGTTCCGGATGGAGTTTCGCGGGATGGGGACGACGCTTCGCCCGAGAATGGCGCCCGTCAGCGAAACATCGCCGCGTAGCGGTCGCGATAGGCCCAGACCAGCAGCAGCCCCAGCACGACGAGGATAGCCGCGACCGGCAGGCCCTGCGGATTGATGGTGGCGTGGAACAGCACGATCACCGCCATCACCGGCGCGATCAGCGCGAGCCCGAAGGCGGGCACCACATTCGAGATCAGGCTCAGCGCCCCAGTGAGGTTGACCGCCTTCACGAAAGGCCAGAGGAAGCCGGAATCCTGCAAAGCGGCTTCGAACACGGCGCCGCGGGGGCTGGTCGGCGGATGGATCAGGTTCACGCCCGTAGCGAGCCACCAGAAGCCGTCGACGGCGCTGACGAGAAAGATCAGTCCGAGCAGGACGCGCGGGACGGTGACGAGAAGAAGAGTCTTCATGAGGATCCTAAGCGACGACGGAACAGCCGGCCCGTCTCGGCGACGGCGCCGGCCCGAAGCTTGGTCGCGCCCATGACCGATCCGGTTCAATACCAGGTGGAAATCCCGGCGCGGGCCTCCGCCCCCACGGCCTGACCGGAGACGGAACAAGCCAAAAACCCGCCCGGCGACATCGCCCACGCGCTTGTGAGATGCGCACGCTGCAATTTCATGGCTTTGAAGCGCATCGAACCACTGCTGCCGAAGCCTTCGAACGATGAACCGCGCCCTCACTCGCCGTGCCCTGCTCCAACTCGCAGGAGCCTGCTCGCTCGCGAGCGCGGCCGGTTTCGCAGCCCGTGCCGAAGGCGGCCCCGTTGCCGCGCCGGCGGCAGGGCCGGGTTTCGCCAGCAGGACGCCGGTCCGAATCGGCGCCGCAGCCCTCAGGGTGCGCGACCTCGAGCGCACGAGCGCGTACTATCGTGACGTCATCGGCCTGAGCGTGCTCGCCCGCGATGCGGCCTCCGTCACGCTCGGCACCGGCGAAGGCGCCCTGCTCACACTGGAAGCGAAGCCGGATGCCGCGCTTGAACCACCGACCGCCGCCGGCCTCTTCCATATCGCCTTCCTGATGCCGACCCGGCGGGATCTGGCGCGATGGCTGGTTCATGTCGCGCACAACCAGACGCCGCTGACCGGCTTTGCCGATCACAGCGTCAGCGAGGCCGTCTATCTCAACGATCCGGAAGGCAACGGCATCGAAGTCTATGTCGACCGGCCGGCCGAGCGCTGGCGCTGGGAAGACGGGCGGGTGGTGATGGGCGCGCATCGCCTCGCTGTCGACGAGATCCTGTCGCTCACCGATACGCGCACGAGCGACTATGCACGGGCACCGGACGGGCTCCGCATCGGCCATATCCATCTGCGTGTCGGCGATGTCGGGGCGGGCGACCGCTTCTATCGGGACATCATCGGCCTCGCTGCGACGAGCCGGCGCGACACGGCAAGCTTCCTGTCCTCGGGCGGCTATCACCATCACCTGGCGATGAATGTCTGGAACAGTGCCGGAGCCGGACGCCGCGACGACGGCCGGACGGGCCTCGCCTGGTTCTCGCTGATGGCGGAGCGGCCGGAGCTGATAGCCGCCCAGGCCGAACGCCTCGCCAGTGCCGGAATTGGTACGGCGCCACTCGCGGGCGGTTTCGAAAGCCTCGATCCGTGGGGCACCCGCGTCAGGCTGCTGCAGGGCTGAAGAAGCCCTGCCCGCGCCTCACATCGTCGCGCCGATCTGCCAGGGCACATATTCGGCGTCGCCATAGCCGAGCTGCTCGGACTTGGTGCGCTCGCCCGAGGCGACCTTGAGCAGCTTGTCGAAGATCTCGCGCCCCTTCTGCTCCAGCGAGACCCCGTCGAGCACATCGCCGCAATTGATGTCCATGTCGTCGATCATCTTCTCGTAGATCGGCGTATTGGTCGCGAGCTTGAAGGAAGGCGTCGGCTTGCAGCCATAGGCAGAGCCCCGGCCGGTGGTGAAGGCGAGGATATTGGCGCCGCCCGCCACCTGCCCCGTCGCCGCGACAGGGTCGTAACCGGGCGTGTCCATATAGACGAAGCCCTTCGCCGTCACCGGCTCGGCGTAGTGATAGACGGCGGAAAGCGTCTTGGTGCCGCCCTTGGCGGCAGCGCCGAGCGACTTCTCCAGAATGGTGGTCAGCCCGCCTGCCTTGTTCCCCGGCGAGGGGTTGTTGTTCATGCTCATCCGGGCGCGGGCCGTGTAGTCCTCCCACCACTCGATGATGCCGACGAGCTTCTCGCCGACCTCGCGCGTCGCTGCGCGGCGCGTCAGCAGATGCTCGGCGCCGTAGATTTCTGGCGTCTCGGACAGGATCGCCGTCCCGCCATGCTCGACGAGGATGTCGACGGCCGCACCCAGCGCCGGATTGGCGGTGATGCCCGAGTAGCCATCCGATCCACCACATTGCAAAGCCAGCATCAGCTCGGAGGCCGGCACGGTCTCCCGCTTCGCCCGATTGGCGATCGGCAGCATCACCTTCAGCGCCTCAATGCCCGCGGCGACGGCCTTCTTCGTCCCGCCCGTCTCCTGGATGGTCAGCGTCCGGAAGACGTCGCTTTCCGTGACGCCATAAGCCTCCTTCATCCGGCTGATCTGGAAGCCCTCACAGCCCAGTCCGACGACGAGCACGGCCGCCATGTTGGGGTTGCAGGCATAGCCCCAGGTGGTGCGCTTCAGCACCTCGAAGCTCTCGCCGTTGTAGTCGATGCCGCAGCCGGTGCCGTGGGTCAGCGCAATCACGCCGTCGACATTGGGATAGTCCGCGAGCAGGCGGGAGCGCTTCACCTCCTCGGCCATGAAGCGCGCGGCCGAGGCCGAGCAGTTCACCGAAGTCAGGATGCCGACATAGTTGCGGGTGCCGGCCTTGCCGTTGGCGCGGCGGAAGCCCTCGAAGGTCGCCCGCTGCTCGATGGGCAGCACGAATTCCGGCTTCGCCTCGGCTGCATAGGCATAGTCGCGTTCGAAAGCGTGGAAACCCGTATTGTGCTCATGCACCCAGTCGCCCGGCACGATGTCGCTTGTCGCGAAGCCGATGATCTGCCCGAACTTGCGGATCGGCTGGTCCTTGGCGATGGGCGCGATGGCCATCTTGTGTCCGCGCGGAATGCGCTTCAAAGCCTCGACGCCGGCGGCGGTCA
>JARYGW010000126.1:0-14057 GCA_033792295.1 Allobosea sp. | reverse complement strand
GGAAGCGTTGCCAACGGCTCGTCCCCACCGCTCCGTCCATCAGCCAGACGGCGAAACTCATCGGCAGGACGACCAGCGGCCAGAAATCCAGCGGCGACAAAGCGAGCGCGCCGCTGGCACCAGCGGCAAAGGCAATCAGGCGCCGGCGCCATCCCCAGGCAAGGATGACGGCCTCCGCAACCGAGGTGATCCCCATCAGCCCGGCTCCATCGCCACTTCTTCAGACGCCGTCTCGTCGCGGCGGCGGATGATGAGCCGCTTCACACGGCGCTGATCGGAATCGAGAACCTCGAAAGACAAGCCCTCGGGACCGTCGATGATCTCGCCCTGCGCCGGCACCCGGCCCGCGAGCGTGACGATCAGACCGCCGAGCGTATCGATATCGTCGGCGACCTCGTTGCCGGAGAGGTCGACCCCAGTCGCCTGCTTGAGTTCTTCGAGCGTGGCGCGCGCATCGGCCGCGAAGCAGCCATCGTCGGCCGGCGTGATCGGCGCCTCCTCCATGTCGTGCTCGTCCTCGATATCGCCCACGACGATCTCGATCAGATCCTCGATCGAGACCAGCCCGTCCGTACCGCCATATTCATCGATGACCAGGGCGATATGGGTGCGGGTTGCCTGCATGCGGACGAGCAGGTCGACCGCCGGCATCGAAGGCGGAACATAGAGGACGGGACGCAGCAGCTTCGTCTCCGAGAGCGGCGTCGAGAGGTCCACCGCCGCGAGGTCGTGCGCGGCCACCGCCTTTTCGTCGGCCTCGACCGCGCCTTCGGGATGAGCCTTCTCGGCGATGTATTCGAGGAAATCGCGAATATGGACCATGCCGCGCGGATCATCGAGCGAATCGTCGAAGACCGGTAGGCGCGAATGGCCGGCTGTCCGGAAATGGGCGAGGAGCGCATCGAGCGTCGCATCGGCCGGCACGGCCACGATGTCGGCCCGTGGGATCATGACATCGCCGACCCGGCGCTCGCGCAGGCTCAGCACATTGGTGAGCATGGCGCGCTCCTGCGCCGAAAGATCGGCGAGCTCGCCATTCTCCTCGGCCAGAGCCTCGACGATTTCCTCGCGGGCGGTGCCGCCGCCGCGCAGGCCGAGCCGATCGAGAAACTGGCCAAGCCAGTGGCCGAGCCCACGGCCGTTGGTTTCGTTCGAAGATTGTCGACTGTCGTCGCTCATGATCGTGAAGGTTCTATGGAAGAAGATACCGCCTCGGTGACGAGTTCGGCATCGGCGTAAGGGTCGGCTATGCCGAGACGGGCGAGCGCCTCGACCTCGAGCGCTTCCATGCGGCGCGCCTCGGCTTCGGTCTCATGATCCTCGCCGAGCAGGTGCAGCAGCCCGTGAACGACGAGGTGACGGAAATGGTCGGGGAAGCTCTTGCCCTCGGCCGCGGCCTCACGCTCCACCGTCTCAAAGGCGACGACGATATCGCCGAGCAGCGGGCTCGCCGCGATGCGCTCCGGTGGCGCGGCCGGGAAGGAGAGGACATTCGTCGCCTTGTCGAAGCCGCGCCAGTCGCGGTTGACACTGCGGATGCGCCGGTCGTCTGTCAGAAGCAGGCTGAGCTCTGCACCGCCCAGGGGCCGGCGCGGTGCGACGGCAAGCCCGGCTGCGATCGCCTCGCCGGCAAGGGCGCGCAAAGCCGCGAGATTACCCAGCTCGCGCCAGCGGCGCGACTGGGCACGGATATCGAGAACCAGATCCGGAATGGTCTTCGCGGGCGGCGCCGAACGCCGCGCGCGAGGTCGATCCTTCATCGCGGCCGCTCCCGCGCCAACATCCGCTTCAGCCCTTCGCTGTCACCCTCGCGATGCGCCTCGGGCGCCGCGCCGGGATTGCGCATCGCCTCCTCGCGCTCCTCGCGATCGCGGCGTGCCGCCGTCTCATAGGCCATGACGATGCGGCGCACCAGATCGTGACGGACGACATCGCCCTCCTCGAAGCGGGCGTAGCCGATGCCTTCGACGTCCTTGAGCAGCTTCACCGCCTCGACGAGACCCGAACGCTGGCCGGGCGGCAGGTCGATCTGCGAGGGATCGCCGGTGATGATCATACGCGAGCCCTCGCCCAGACGGGTGAGGAACATCTTCATCTGCATCGAGGTGGCGTTCTGCGCCTCGTCGAGCAGGACCACCGCATTGGACAGCGTGCGGCCGCGCATGAAGGCGAGTGGCGCGATCTCGATCATGCCGGTCTGCAGGCCGCGCTCGACATGGCGCGCCTCCATGAAGTCGTTGAGCGCGTCGTAGATCGGCCTGAGATAGGGGTCGACCTTCTCTCGCATGTCACCGGGCAGGAAGCCGAGGCGCTCGCCGGCCTCGACGGCCGGACGCGACAGGATCATGCGCTCGACGACGCCCTGCTCGATCAGCGAGACGGCATGGCCAACCGCAAGCCAGGTCTTGCCTGTGCCGGCCGGCCCCTCCGCAAGCACGAGCTCGTGGCGTTTGAGCTGGCGTAGATAGGCGTCCTGCGCCGCGTTGCGCGCTCTGACAGGTCCCCGTTTCCTCGTCACAATGGCGTCGAAGGCGGTCTTGCTCGTATCGGCCGTCGGGAAGAGCGAGCGCTGGACGTTGCTCTCCTCGATCGCGCCGTCGACATCCCCCAGCGTCACAGCCGCGCCGGCCTTGGCGCGGGCGTAAAGCGTCTTCAGCACACGCATGGCCTGCTCGGCGGTCTCGCGCGGCCCCTTCGCCGTGACATGGTTGCCATTGGGATTGATGACGACGCCGAGACGTCGCTCGAGATGAGCGAGGTTCTGGTCGTATTGGCCGAAGACCAGGCTGGCGAGGCGGTTGTCTTCGAAGGTCAGCGTCACCTCGGTGGCCGGCAAGCCCTCGCGAGCGAGAGTCTCGCCGCGCCCCTGCGCGATCTCGCGCCGCGGGCTCCGGTCGGGTTTCGGCGTCATCGAATCAGCCTGTGCCAAATGCGTCATCTCCCTGGGGGTGATTCCGGCCGGGCAGGAACGACCGGCCGGGTCGTCTCGCAGCATAACCGAACGCAACGATTTCAGCCTGATGACAGGTGGTTCTCAACACGCAGATGGGGACGGGACGAGGCGCGCTCAAGCGGCCATTTCCTTTCGCGGATCGTCCTCGGCCTCCAACTTGCGGCCGAAGAGCGAATTGGTGCTGGTGCGCTCGATCACCACCCGCACGATATCCCCGATCTGATTCGTATCGCTGTCGATCTGCACAGCCTGCAGATAGGGCGACTTGCCCGCAAGCTGCCCAGGATGGCGCCCGGCGCGTTCCAACAGCACATCCACGGTCCGTCCAACCATCGCCGCGTTGAACGCCTGGCGGTGATGTTCGATGCGCTCCTGCAGACGATAGAGCCGCTCATCCATGAGCTCGCGCGGGATCTGACCGTTCAGATCGGCAGCGGGTGTGCCGGGGCGCGGCGAATACTTGAAGGAATAGCTCGAGGCGAAACCGATCTCGTCGACGAGGCGGATCGTATCCTCGAAATCGGCGTCGGTCTCACCCGGGAAGCCGACGATGAAATCGGAGGACAGAGCGATATCGGGCCGGGCCTCGCGGATACGCGCGATAAGCCGGCGATACTCCTCGCCGGTGTGCTTGCGGTTCATTGCGGCGAGGATGCGGTCGGAGCCCGCCTGCACCGGCAGATGCAGGAAGGGCATGACCTGCGGCAGATCGCGGTGGGCGGCGATGAGATCGCCATCCATGTCTCGGGGATGGCTCGTGGTATAACGGATGCGGGCGATGCCCGGCACCTCCGCGACGCGCCGCATCAGCCGGGCCAGGCTCCAGACCACGCCGTCCGGCCCCTCGCCATGATAGGCGTTGACGTTCTGGCCGATCAGGGTGACGTCGCGCACGCCGGCTTCGGCCAGCCGCTCGACCTCGGCCACAACCTGCGCGACCGGCCGGGAGAATTCGGCACCGCGGGTGTAAGGCACGACGCAGAAGGCACAGAACTTGTCGCAACCCTCCTGCACCGTGACGAAGGCCGAGACGCCTCGCGCGCGGATGACCTGCGGCTTCGGCGCGGGCAGGAAGCCGAACTTGTCCTCGATCGGCAGATCGGTATCGACGACGCGCCTGCCCGCAGCCTCGGCCAGCAATTCCGGCAGGCGGTGATAGGCCTGCGGGCCGACGACGAGGTCGACGGCGGGCTGGCGGCGCTGAATCTCGCCACCCTCGGCCTGCGCCACGCAACCGGCGACGACGATCTTCGTTTCCTGGCCCTCGGCCTTCTGCGCGGTCTTGATATCGCGCAACTTGCCGAGCTCGGTATAGACCTTCTGCACGGCGCGGTCGCGGATATGGCAGGTGTTCAGCAGGATCAGATCCGCGCCTTCCGGCGTCGCCGTCTCCTCATAGCCCTGCTCGCCCAGGATGTCGGCCATGCGCTGGCCGTCATAGACGTTCATCTGGCAGCCGAAGGACTTGATGTGGACTTTCTTCATCGTCGCGGTCGGAATCTCCAAACCGTCTCCTTACTCCGGTTCGCGCCGCTTGAAAACGGCCGGCCTGCCGCGAGGAAGCATAGCAAGCGCCGTGCCGACCAGCTCTCAGGTAGCGGGACGACCGGTCACAGCTTCGCTGCGGGCGGCGCGGACCATCGCCTCGGCGCGACGCGCCGCCTCTTTGCGCGAGGTCGCCCGCCCCATCGCGATCGGCGCTCCCCAGACCAGTTCGACATCGACGGCACCACAGGCGAGCACATATTTGAGATGCGGCGCGAGCTCGGTATCGCCATACCAGGCGAGCGCGGCGCGGTCGGCACGGCCGCCGGGCAGGCCTCGTCGGCCTGTATAGGTGATGGTCAGCGGATAGACGATGACGTCGGCCTCGCTGTTGCCGATCGCCTGGTGCGCTGCGCCCAGCAATGAGGACCGGAAGGGCAGGATGCGCGTGCCATCCCCTGTGGTGCCCTCGGCGAAGAGGACGACGTCTTCCCCCGCCGCGATACGCGCGCCCATCGCGGCCGCCACGCCGGCCGTGGCGCCGCGGCGCTGGCGGTCGATGTAGACGGTGTGCTGCAGATTGGCCAAGAAGCCGATGACCGGCCAGCCTGCAACCTCGCTCTTGGCGACAAAGGACAGCTCCCGCTCGGCGCCGAGGACGCAGATATCGAGCCAGGAGACGTGGTTGGCGACGATCAGCGCGCCCATGCCGGGTGGTGGCGGCGTGCCCCTGACTCGGCGCCGCACGCCCAGGCAGAAACAGGCCAGCCGGTGGAAGCGCAGCGGCAGGGTGCCGGCCCGCGCAGGCAGAACGCGCCGGGTAACGAGTTGCAGCAGGACCAAAACGAGCGTGCCGGACCCGAGCAGCAGAAGGCGGCACAGAGCACCGGCGGATAATCCGTTCATGCGTGAGCGGGTCCGGTCATCGGCGGCGTGTGGTCCTGATGCGAGTGGCCTGTACCGCACCGTCCGAAAATCGGACCTTCGTGCCGGTGCGCCGCGCTGTCATCGCCCGATTGCCGGCAGATGTCACGCAAGATCGAGCCGCATCGCGATGGCGGTCGCCCGCGTGCCGTCGGGCTTGGGATAATAGCCCCTGCGGCGGCCGACCTCGCGGAAACCGAAATGGCGATAGAGCCGCTCGGCCGGCTCGTTGCCTTCCTCGACCTCGAGAAAGACCTGGGCGACCCTGTCGCCAGCCAGACGGGCGAGATGAGCGGCGAGCAAAGCCCGGCCAAGGCCGTCCCCGCGCCGCGCCGGAACCACAACGATGCTGAGGATTTCAGCTTCGTCCGCCGCTTTGCGCGAGATCACGAAACCTTCGGGGTTGCGGCTTCGACCGCTGAACACCCCATCGGTCACGACGCCGGCATCGGCGATCAACGCCGCGCATTCCGCAGGCTCCCAGCCGCGGGCGAAGCCGCCCTGATGATGCAGAGCCGCGACCTGACGCGCATGGACGACATCGAGGCGCGCCGTCCGCGCCGGTGCCGAATCAGGGTGAAGGAGCCTGCGCAACCAATCCATGCCGCTTGTTTGCATGGGATGCCGCAAGGTCAACCACCATTTGGGGGATGGCTTCACCGGCGCGGCAACCGTGCCTTGTCCTGCGGCGTCGTTTCCGGCGCCTTGAGATAGAGCGGACGCGGCGGGGCGGTCTCCGGATCCGCGATCATGCCAAGTCGTGCCACCCAGGCGATGTCCGGCGCCCTGGCACTGTCCACGACAACCGCATCGAGGCCGATCGCCCAGGCTTCGTTCGCCACCGCCAAGGCCGAGGAGCCGACCAGGCTGACCGGCCCGGCGCCAATGGCGCGCGCCGCATCGCGATAACTCACCTGCCTGAGGGAGACGAGCGGCTTCCCCTCGGCGGTCAGCGCCTGAAACCAGACCTGGCCGTGCTTGGCATCGAGCGCCGCAGCGATGACCCGGCCAGATTCGCGCCCGATCAGCGGCGCAGCACAGGCCGCAACAGTGGTGACACCGACAGCCGGGATACCGGCCGCGAAGGCAATGGCGCGCGCCGCGCTGACGCCGACGCGCAGGCCGGTATAACTGCCCGGCCCGACAGTGACGGCCACACGGTCAAGCGAGGAAAATCCGCCCTCGACCACATCCATCACCCGCTCGAGCAGCGGCATCAGAGCCTCGGCATGGCCGCGATCCATAGCGAGCTGTTCCTGGACGAGAGGCTCGGTCTGCCCGGCTTCGAGCACACAGGCCGAGCAGGCGCCGAGCGCTGTGTCGATCGCGAGAATGCGCATCAGTGCGGGCTCAACCTTCCATCTTTTGCCGGAAACCGGCGCTCAAACCGCCTCGACCTCACGCACTTCCGGCAGGAAGTGATGCAGCAGGTTCTGGATGCCGTGCTTCAGCGTCGCCGTTGAGGAGGGGCAGCCCGAGCAGGCGCCCTTCATGACGAGGTAGACCGTGCCGTCGCGATAGCCCCGGAAGGTAATGTCGCCGCCGTCGCCGGCAACGGCCGGACGGATGCGGGTTTCCAGCAGATCCTTGATCGTCTCGACGGTCCCACTGTCTTCCGGCGCGAAGAATTCGCCCTCCTCGATCGCATCGGCGGCCGAGCCTTCCGACAGGACCGGCGCGCCCGACATGAAATGCTCCATGATCGCGCCGAGGATCGCCGGCTTCAGATGCGGCCACTCGCCGTCCGACTTGGTGACGGTGATGAAATCGGAGCCGAGGAAGACGCCGGAAACGCCAGAAACGCCGAACAGGCGCTGCGCCAGTGGGGAGCGCTCGGCTTCGGCGGGTTCGCGCATATCGAGGGTGCCGCTGCCCATGACGATGCGTCCGGGCAGGAACTTCAAGGTCGCCGGATTCGGCGTCGCTTCGGTCTGAATGAACATGGATACCTCCAGTACCGGCGGTTCAAGGTCGCCGTTCCTAGCTTCGATATAGGCCGGCGGATGGAATCATTCCAGCCGGAAGGATTGCAGCTTCGCCAGCAGCCGGAGCGTCAAGCCAGCGCGTCGATCTCCTCGTCCTCCAGATGGCCCGGCACGATGGCGACGGGAATCGGGAAATTCGCGGAGGATTTGCCGGCGAGCGCACTGACCAGCGGGCCGGGGCCTTCGCGGCCCGTTCCGGCCGCCAGGACGAGAAGCGAGATGTCCTCGTCCTCCTCGATCAGCTTCACCAGCTCGTCGGCCTTGTTGCCGGTGCGCACGACCTTCTCGGGTTCGAGGCCGGCAAGCGCGCGGATGATGCTCGCGGCCGCGTCCAGGCGTTTCTCGGCTTCGGCCTCGGCTTCCGCCCGCATCACCTCGCCGACGCCGAGCCAGTTCTCATGCTCCGGCGGCATGGCGACGCCGAGCAGCACGATGGCGGCGCCGACGCGGGCGCAGCGGCGCGCGGCAAAGCGCAACGCCTTGGCGCATTCCTCGCTGTCGTCGACCACAGCGAGGAATTTCGGGCGATGGCCCGTCTCGTAGGACCGCCGTCGTTTGACCATGGATCAAGCCTGCCGCCGCTTCAGGAAACGGCATGGTGACCTGCGCCGGCAGCCCGGCGCAAGCCCCTCGCCCGAGACCGGGCCTCCGGTCTTCTCGACCCGCCGCTCAGCGGCGGACGAAGCCGACGATGTCCTTGACCTCGCGCATGATCGGCGCCGCGATAGCCTCGGCACGCTCTGCGCCCGCACCGAGGATGGCATCGATGTGCCTGGGCTCGGCCAGCAAACGGCGCATCTCCGCGGCAATCGGAGCGAGTTTCTCGACCGCGAGATCGACCAGTGCCGTCTTGAAGCCCGAGAACTGGCTGCCGCCGAACTGCTGGAGCACCGACGCCTTCGCCAGTCCCGAGAGACCGGCATAGATGCCGACGAGGTTCTCCGCCTCCGGGCGGCCCTCCAGCCCTTTCTCCTCGGAGGGCAGCGCCTCGGGGTCGGTCTTGGCCTTGCGGATCTTCTGCGCGATGGCGTCGGCATCGTCGGTCAGGTTGATGCGCGAATAATCGGAAGCGTCCGATTTCGACATCTTCTTGGTGCCGTCGCGCAGGCTCATGACGCGCTGCGCCGGGCCCATGATCATCGGCTCGGGCAGCGGGAAATAGCCGAGCTCGCCCGTGCCCAGACCGAGTTGGGCGATCTGCGGCGCGAAGTCGTTGTTGAACTTCTGGGCAATGTCGCGCGTGAGCTCCAGATGCTGCTTCTGGTCCTCTCCGACCGGCACATGCGTCGCCTTGTAGAGCAGGATGTCGGCCGCCATCAGGCTCGGATAGGCGTAGAGCCCGAGCGAGGCGTTCTCGCGATCCTTGCCGGCCTTCTCCTTGAACTGGGTCATGCGGTTCATCCAGCCCAGCCGCGCGACGCAGTTGCAGATCCAGGCGAGCTCGGCATGGCCCGAGACCTGGCTCTGGTTGAAGATGATGCTCTTCTGCGGGTCGATGCCGGCGGCGATATAGGCGGCGGTCACCTCGCGGATAGCGCGCTTCAGGTCGACGGGGTCCTGCCACATCGTGATCGCATGCATGTCGACGACACAAAACACGCACTCATGCGTCTCCTGCATCGCCACCCAGTTGGTCAGCGCGCCGAGATAGTTGCCGAGATGCAGCGTCGAGGTCGGCTGCATGCCTGAGAATACGCGCTGGTGAAAACCCGACATGGGGCACTCCGTCGTCACGATGGAGGGAGGAAGGGGCGCTTCTGGCTCAAGCCCGCCGCTTGCGCAAGGGGAGAGAGCCGAACGCGCCCAGCATCGCGCCGACGGCAGCATAGATGACGAGCCCGCCCAGACAGAGCAGCGCCAGCGCGGCGGCGCGATGCAGCAGAGGCTGATCGGAAGCCAGCGGCCCCGACAGCGCCTTCAGCAGCAACGGCAATGCCCCCAGCATGACCGCGCTCGCGGCGAGGCTGGCGGCGATGGGTCGCAGATTGCTGACGCTCGGCCGCCAGATGCCGCTTCGCACCAGCATCGCGCCGAGCATCACGGCCTGTACGGCAAAGGCGAGGGTTGCGGCAAAGGCCGCCATCTGTGCGGCGTTGCCGCCGGCCGCGAGCCCGAAACCGGCGAAGGCCGCAACCAACACCGCCAAACCACCCGAGAGCAGCGGCAGGCGCGGCAGGCGCCGGGCGAAATAGACCTGTCCGAAGACCTTCGCGGCGATGGCGAAGGGCAAGCCATAGCCGAAGGCCGCGAGCGCCGTCGCCGTTCGCACACGATCCCCTGCGTCAAAGCGGCCATGTTCGAACAGGACCGAAACGATCGGATCCGCAAGAGCGACGAGCGCCATGCCAGCCGGCAGGGCCAGCGCGAGCCCCAGGGCGAGCGATTGCCCCAGCATCGCGTCCGGACCGTCACGGCCAGCGGCGGTCGCCATGTCGGAGAGCACGACGGTGCCCATCGCCACGCCGACAAAACCGAGCGGGAGCTGAAAGACGCGATCGGCATAGTACAGCGCGGAAACGGCGCCGGGTTCGGTCGAGGCGATCTGCGTCGCGACCAGCAGGACGAGCTGTGCCGCCGAGGCGGCAAGCAGGGTCGCACCACCCGTGCGCAGGAGGCGCGTCATGTCGGGCGACCAGTGCAGCGTCGGGCGCGGGAGGCCAAGCCCGCGCAACGCCAGCAGGATCATCGCAAGATGCGCGAGGCCGGTGAGGCTGACACAAATCGCGAGCCATTGCGCCGCAACCTCCGGCGCCGCGCCGTAGAGATGCAGCATCAGCAACAAGGCGAGCAGGATGGCGTTCATCAAGGCCGGTGCCAGCGCCGCGACAGCAAAGCGCCTTTCGGCATTGAGCAGCGCCGCCAACAGGGCTGCCAGCGTGGTCAGCAGCAGGAAGGGCAGCATCAAGCGTGTGTAATGCGCGGCAAAGGCCAGCGTTGCCGGTTCATCCGCAAAACCGCCAGCGAAGCCGAGCACCAGCCAGGGCGCGAAGAGTTCTCCCGCCGCGACCAGGAGCAGGAGCAGGAAGGAGAGATTGCCAGTCGCTTCGGCTGCGAAACGACGCGCTTCGTCCAGGCCGCGCTCACGGGCAATGCCGAGGTAAAGTGGGACGAAGGGCGCATTCAGCCCGCCTTCGCCCAGCACGCGACGGACGAGGTTGGGCAGGCGCAGCGCGGCCAGATAGGCGTCCGCCACCGGCCCGCCACCCAGCAGGCGCGCGATCAGCACGTCGCGCGCGAAGCCGAGCAGTCGCGAGGCGACGGTCGCGGCTCCGACGACGGCCGAATCACGGGCGAGACGAGAGGGCGGCTCCGACACCTGCACTCCCGGCCCCGTCATCAGAGGATGAACCGGCTCAGATCGGCGTTCTTGGCAAGGTCCCCGATGCGGGCCTCGACATAGGCCGCGTCGATCGTCACCGTCTCGCCGGAGCGGTCCGGTGCGGTGAAGGAGATCTCGTCGAGGATGCGCTCGATCACCGTCTGGAGCCGGCGCGCACCGATGTTCTCGACAGTGGAGTTCACCTCGACGGCGATACGGGCGATGGCGTCGATCGCGTCCGGCCTGAATGCGATCGCGACATCCTCGGTCGCCATCAGCGCCACCGACTGCTTGATCAGGCTGGCCTCCGTCTCGGTCAGGATGCGCTTGAAATCCTCGACATCGAGCGGGTTGAGCTCGACGCGGATCGGCAGGCGACCCTGCAGCTCGGGCAAAAGGTCGGAAGGGCGCGAGACGTGGAAGGCACCCGAGGCGATGAACAGGATGTGGTCGCTCTTCACCGCGCCGTGCTTGGTCGCGACCGTCGTCCCCTCGATCAGCGGCAACAGGTCGCGCTGCACGCCTTCGCGCGAGACATCAGCCCCACCCTTGCCCTCGCGGGCGCAGATCTTGTCGATCTCGTCGAGGAAGACGATGCCGTTCTCCTCAACCTCGCGGATCGCCGCCTGGACGATAGCCTCCTGATCGATCAGCTTGTCGCTCTCCTCGGCCAGAAGCGGCGCATGCGCGTCCTTGACCAGCATGCGCTTCGGCTTGCCCTTCTGGCCGAAAGCCTTGCCGAACATGTCGGACAGGTTGATCGCGCCGATCGAGGCGCCCGGCATGCCCGGCACCTCGAACATTGGCGCCGCCGCTCCGGCGCCGGCCGTCACCTCGACCTCGATCTCCTTGTCGTCGAGCTCGTTGTTGCGCAGCTTTCGGCGAAAGGACTCGCGCGTCGCCTGGCTGGAATTCACCCCGACGAGAGCATCGAGCACGCGCTCCTCGGCCGCGAGCTGGGCCTTGGCCTCGACATCCTTGCGCCGGCTCTCGCGCACCAGCGCGATCGCGATCTCGAGCAGGTCGCGGACGATCGATTCGACGTCGCGGCCGACATAGCCAACCTCGGTGAACTTGGTGGCCTCGACCTTCAGGAAGGGCGCATTCGCCAGTTTAGCGAGGCGGCGTGCGATCTCCGTCTTGCCGCAACCGGTCGGGCCGATCATCAGGATATTCTTGGGCGAGACCTCCTCACGCAGCGGGCCTTCGAGCTGCTGGCGGCGCCAGCGGTTGCGCAGCGCGATGGCAACGGCGCGCTTGGCGTCCTTCTGGCCAACGATGAAACGGTCGAGCTCGGAAACGATCTCGCGGGGGGAAAAGCTGGTCATTGCAGAGGATGCATCCAGGTGAAGTGAGCGGCGGCGAGGGCGATCACGCCGCCTCGAGCGTCTCGATGACGAGGCTGTGATTGGTATAGACGCAGATGTCGCCGGCGATCTTCATCGCCTTACGCACGATCGCCTCGGCATCGGGCTCGATGTCGATCAGGGCGCGAGCCGCCGAAAGGGCGTAATTTCCGCCGGAACCGATCGCCATCACCGCGCCGTCCTCGCTCGCTTCCGGCTCCAGCACGTCGCCGGTGCCGGAGATCAAGAGCGAGACCTCCTTGTCGGCGACGAGCAACATCGCCTCGAGCCGGCGCAGATAACGGTCGGTGCGCCAGTCCTTGGCGAGTTCGACGCAGGCCCGCAGCAGCTGCGTCGGATATTGCTCAAGCTTGCTCTCCAGCCGCTCGAACAGGGTGAAGGCATCGGCCGTGGCGCCGGCGAAGCCTGCGATCACCTGCCCCTTGGCGAGACGGCGCACCTTCCTGGCATTGCCCTTCATGATCGTCTGGCCGAGCGAGACCTGCCCGTCGCCGCCTATGACGACGCGGCCACCTTTGCGCACCATCAGGATGGTGGTGGCGTGCATGACAGGAACATTGCTGGATTCGGACATGAGAAACGGGAACCGGGTCTGAACTGCGGAAGACCCAACATGTTCAGGCAGAGCCGTTCGATCAAGGGGTGACCCGATTGCGGCATGCAGGGTCGACGACACGCCACCGTCCTTTGGCCGAGCGAAGGGCCGCGTCATCCAAGCGCAACTCCGGAGGAACTCTTTCTCTGCCTAGCTCATCCACGACATAACGCTTCGGCAACCGAACCCGATTTCGACCGAAATCTACATTAGCGCCCGGCGAGTTCTTAAGCAGTTTTTTATCGTTAATGGCAAATGGTCGAGCCGTTGCAACGGCTTTCTTCGTTCAGGGAACCGCCCGGGACCGCCATCATGAAATCCATTCGCCTGAAGATTCTCGCCATGCTCGCCATCATCGCGGGCGGGGCCATTATCTCCGCATTCATCAGTCTTTATGGCTTGCACGAGGCGGACAACCTCAATACGCGCTCCGAAAGGCAGGGTAATGTTGCGCTACTGACGCAACGAATCAATGGTCTCGTTACGGCCGTCGTGATGGATTCGCGCGGTATCTACATGTCAAAGAGCAGCAAGGAAGCCACGCCCTTCGTCAAGGGCGTGGAGGACAACTTCCCGATCCTGCGCAAATATATGGAAGAACTCCGGAACACCGCGCCGGCCGATGAGCGCGAGACCGTCGGGCAGATCGCCAAGACGGTCGAGGATTTCATCACCTTCCGGAGCGAGACGGCGCGCCTTGGCCGCGAAGTTTCGCCAGAGGCGGCCAGTGCCCAGGGCAACAACGAGGCCAACCGTGCAAATCGCAAAGCGCTAAACGATCTGCTGACCGGCTTCAGCCAGCGTATCGAAAAAGCAGGCATGATCGTCGGCGACGAAGCCACGGCCTTTACCCGCCAAGTGCAATGGCTCCTGCCGCTGATCCTGCTGGCGACCTTGGCGATCTCGACCGGTGTCGCGCTCGTCTTCGCGCAACGCTCGATCGCGCGCCCGATCCTCGACCTCAGCACGGTCATGGAAAAGCTGACAGCCGGCGACATCCATATCGACGTTCCCCATACTGAACGACCGGACGAGATTGGCGCCATGGCGCGAGCCGTGGCGGTGCTACGCCAGAGCACCGAACAGGTCGCGATGCTGCAGGAGCAGGAGCGGGAGGCCGCGGCGGCTCGCCTTGCCCGCGCCCAGTCGATGGAAGCTGTCGTCTCGGATGTAGGTGAAGTGGTTGCGGCGGCCGCTGCCGGCGACTTCTCGGCCAGGCTGCAGATCGACGATACCGATGAGCAGATGCAGCGCCTGGTGACCGGCATCAACGAGATCAACGCGGTTGTTGATTCAGCGACGACGGAGTTTGCGGGGGCGTTGTCGGCGATTGCGGGCGGGGACCTGACCAGCCGGGTCGAGACGGCCTATCGCGGCCGCTTCGCCGATCTCAAGGGCGCGATCAACGAGACGGTCGATCGCCTCTCCG
>JARYGW010000125.1:0-14119 GCA_033792295.1 Allobosea sp. | reverse complement strand
TCACCTCATGGAAGGAGGACTACAACCGCCACAGACCCCACTCGGCCCTCGGCAACATCACGCCCGCCGAGTTCGCCCTCAAATCCACGCTGGAAATACAGGCCGCTTAAGGCCAGAAATCAAACTCAGGACTCTCCCTCAGGTCGGAGGAGAAAAGGGTCTCAGGTCAGGCGGCGCCGGCGCTGTCCAGGTGCTCTCGCGTCAATTGGGCCAGAGTATGGGAGCCGCCGCAGCTGCAGCCTTGTTTTTCGCAGCTGATAACGCGGGGCCCACAATCTCTCTCTGGCTCGCGATGGCTCTGGGATTTGTCAGCGCAATACTGAGCTTCGTGCGCCTTCGTCGGCAAGGGTAATCCTCCGATGAAGCCTACAGCATGTCGCGCAAAAGGTAAGCATGCGCCGTAGGCCGCCTTGTTGAGAAGCATTTCAGCGTTCAGCTTTTCGCGTTCGTAGTCCGGCAGCAATGCCGGCAGCGGTGCTGGAGAGCTTTGCATGGATGATGAGACTTATGTCCGGCGCCGGCGCTGGAGCATGGAGGAGAAGCGCGCGGTCGTGACCGAGGCGCTGTCGAGCGGGAACGTGATTGCGACGGCGAAGCGGCATGGCATCCAAGCGCAGCAGATCTACCGATGGCGCGAGCGGCTCGATGAACGGCAAAGCCCCACGGCGTTTTTGCCGGTGTCGATTGCGCCGGATTCGGTGCCGCTCAGTTCGACGCCGGTGCTGGATCAGGGCAGCAGGGATCACAGTCCAGCAGCGATGCTGGATCGCCCGCCGCGGGTCGAGATCGTGTTGTCTGCCGGTCGGCGCGTCATCGCCGAAGGCGGCGTCGATATCGATGTGCTGCTCAGGTTGGCGCGAGGCCTCGAGGCGCTCAGGTGATCCCGGTTCCGGTTGGCGTGAAGGTGTGGCTGGCGACCGGCCACACCGATATGCGCAAAGGGTTCGCCTCGCTGGCGCTGGTGGCGCAGGAGGTCTTGAAGCGCGATCCGCTTGGCGGCCACGTCTTCTGCTTCCGCGGGCGTCGCGGCGATCTCTTGAAGGTGATCTGGCACGACGGGCAGGCGGCGAGCCTTTATGTGCGGCGACTGGAGAAGGGCCGCTTTTTGTGGCCGTCGCCGGCCGACGGCGTCGTCGCGATCACGCCCGCGCAGATGGGTTACCTGCTCTCCGGCATCGACTGGCGCAATCCGGTGGAGACCTGGCGTCCGACTGCGATCGGATAGCGCTTTGCGCCTTGTTTTTGATGGCGGATGTGATTCCATCGCCTTGTGAACGCGCCCGCTGAATCGCCCGTGCCGCCAACCCTGCCGACCGATTTGGCGGCGGCGCATGCGATGATTCTGGCGGAGCGCCAGGCGAGGATTGAGGCGCAAGCCGAAGCCCTCGCCGCGAAGGCCGCAGCATCATCGACCGAGGTGACGATCGCGCATCTGAAGCTGATGATCGAGAAGCTCAAGCGCGAGCTCTATGGTCAGCGCTCCGAGCGCACTGTGCGCCTCATCGACCAGATGGAACTTCAGCTCGAGGAACTCGAAGCGAAGGCGACCGAGGACGAGCTGGCGGCGGAGGCGATGTCGCGCCAGGCGTCACTGCCTGCAGGGCGCCGCGGTCGTCCTGTCCGCAAGCCCTTCCCGCAGCATCTGCCGCGCGAGCGGGTCGTGATCGCAGCGCCGACGTCATGCCCGTGCTGTGGCTCCATGAAGCTGTCGAAGCTGGGCGAGGACGTCACCGAGACCCTGGAGGTGATCCCGCGCCAGTGGAAGGTGATCCAGACGGTGCGGGAGAAGTTCACCTGCCGCGAGTGTGAGGCCATCACGCAGCCGCCCGCGCCCTTCCATGTGACGCCGCGCGGCTTTGTGGGGCCGAACCTGCTGGCCATGCTGCTGTTTGAGAAGTTCGGTCAGCATCAACCGCTCAACCGCCAGAGCGAGCGCTACGGCCGTGAGGGCATCGACCTCTCGGTCTCGACGCTCGCCGACCAGGTCGGCGCGGCCACGGTGGCGCTGAAGCCGCTGCATGAGCTGATCGCCCGGCACGTCATGGCTGCTGAGAGGCTGCATGCCGACGACACGACGGTGCCGATCCTTGCCAAGAGCAAGACCGACACGGGCCGGATCTGGACCTATGTGCGCGACGACAGGCCCTTCGGGGGCGCCGATCCGCCGGCGGCGCTTTACTTCGCCTCGCGCGACCGGCGGCAAGAGCATCCGGACGCGCATCTCGCGGCTTGGCGCGGCATCCTGCAGGCCGACGCCTATGGCGGATACAACGGGCTCTACGAACCCGCGCGTCCGGGCGGGCCGGTCACGTCGGCGCTCTGTTGGTCCCATGCCCGTCGCGGCTTCTTTGAGCTCGCCGACATCGCCGCGAGCGCACGGCGCGGGCCCGGCACCGCGCCTGTGTCGCCGATCGCTCTGGAAGCGGTGAAGCGCATCGACGCGCTCTTCGCCATCGAGCGCGAGATCAATGGTCTGAGCGCCGACGAGCGCCGCCAGATCCGGCAGGAGCGCAGTCGCCCGCTCGTTGATGACCTGCGCGCCTGGCTCGGCGAGCAGCGTGTCATGCTCTCGCGCTCGGCGACCGTCGTCAAACCCATCGACTATATGCTCAGGCGCTGGGACAGCTTTGCATCGTTCCTCGACGACGGGCGAGCCTGCCTGTCGAACAATGCCGCCGAGCGCGCGCTCAGAGGTTTTGCTCTCGGTCGAAAAGCGTGGCTGTTTGCGGGCTCCAGCCGCGGCGCCGAGCGTGCCGCCGCCATGGCGACGCTGATCCAGACCGCGAAAATGAATGACATCGATCCACAGGCCTGGCTTGCCGACGTGCTTGCCCGCGTAGCCGAGCATCCGATCCATCGGCTTGACGAACTGCTGCCGTGGAACTGGCGCGCGCAGTCGACCACCGCAATCGCAGCCTGACGATGCAAATCAACAAGGTCCACGCCGTCCGGACCTTGGCGCTCGTCGCAAGAGATCTCGGTGAGGACGTGGACTGGCTCGCCGATATCGCCATCGACATGGAGCCCGAAGACGGGCTGATCTGGGTCTACGATCCGGAGCACCCGGATGGAACCATGGCCTTCTCACAGTTCGGCATCGAAAGCCTCTGCAACCTCATCGAAATCCACCGCAGCACAACGAAGTAGGTCTGCCGCGGCCCTCGCCGGATGAATACCGCAAAAGAGTGTAGCGGTTTTGTTAAAACGAGATTCTAGGACGCGGATCTGTAATTTGCAGGGCTTGGCGGTGTTCCCTTGATGATTTCAAGGGTATGTCCGCACTGATGGCTGCAAGCAGTGATCGTGCTGTATGAGGTTTCACAAGGTCGAATGTTGCATTGACTCGATGCGGGCTCTCTGGCCCATCCGCTAACCTTCGCAGATCATTCGTCCCTGCGTCGCCTCTCACGACACCGCCCTCGGATCAGCTATCCGGCTTCACCGCTGGCAAACAGGTTTTACCTCATCTTATGTTTCGAACGAAGTGCCATTGCGCAGCATGGCGTGCATAATGACGACAAGACGGCGCGCCAGCGCCACACGTGCCTTTCGCAGTCCACGTCGCTTGGCGATCTTCATTGCCCAACCCTTGAGTGCGAAGCTCCCACGACTGCGTGTGAGGATCGACTTGGCCGCTTCGTAGAGGAGTTTTCGCACCATGCTGTCACCTTGTTTGGTGATCCGCCCTGTCCAATCAGTTTCTCCAGATTGATGACGTTTAGGGACAAGTCCGAAGTAGGCACCCGCGGTGTGTGATTGTCGGAAGCGGCCGGTTGTATCAACGACAGCGACAAAAGCAGCAGACGTTTGAACACCGACACCGGGGATGCTCATGAGTTGCCGGCAAGACTGAGATCGATAGGCGAGTCTCGTAAAACACGATCCATCTCCTTGATCTGCGCCGTCAGGCCCTTGTTACGGCGCAGGTGACGACAGCAGGCGAGTACAGGCAAAGCTGCAGATCCGGCGATAACCCCGGCCATAGAGACCTATCTCCAAGCCAATGATGGCGCGGAGGACTGGATGAAGCAGGCCATTCCGTTCGGCAGGCTCGCCCAAACCGAAGAGGTTGCCAAGGCTGTGCTATTTTTGGCGCCAAGCGAAAGCAGCTTCGTCGGTGGTGAAGAATTACTGGTGGATGGCGGCTTCGTCGCCGTCTGAAGCTATAATGTGAGGCGTCGCTTCGATTGCCTCACATGTCCGCTAGGGTCGCCTGCGGACCATCTGTCGCATATCTCCCGAGTTCTTTTCGAGTTTCGCACCTGATTTTCGTTTCGTTGCAGAATATGGATTTTCGCGACGGATTCCACGCGATAGATTCCGGCCAGTGCCACAGGAATGGAAGCCGTCTTGCTGATTGGATATGCCCGCGTTTCGACCGATGATCAGAGTTTAGACCAGCAGCGCGCAGCGCTGAAGGCGATAGGCTGCAAACGGATCTTTGAGGAAAAAGTGTCAGGTGCTAAGCGTGATCGGCCGCAGCTCGCTGCATTGGTCAACCAGCTTCGCGACGGCGATGTTGTTACCGTCACTCGGTTAGACCGCCTTGCACGGTCCACACGCGACCTTCTCGATATTGCCGAGCAACTGGATGCTGCCAAGGCAGGATTGCGCTCATTGGCTGAACCATGGGCCGACACTACGTCGCCGGCCGGCCGCATGGTGTTGACGATCTTCGCAGGCATTGCCGAGTTTGAGCGATCCTTGATTCACGACCGTACCAGCACCGGACGAGCTGCAGCGAAAGCGAAGGGCGTTCGGTTCGGCCGCCCCCCTGCCCTATCCGTGGAGCAAGTCAATGTCGCCCGTAATCTGGTCAATGAAGGGCAGTCACCGCGTAACGTCGCGAAAATGCTAAAAGTGCATCCGGCTACGCTCTATCGTCATCTGGCTGAAATTACATCGTAGCCACCCGATCGATGTTTATTGCTTATAAAAAGATAGCAGATTATAAACTGTTTATGATCTGAGACGAGTATCTTTCGCCTCGCGTTCTGCGTGGTGGGGTTATGAAAGGTCCACCTACAAATTTGCACCTTGCAGAATCAGTGCGAATCGCAGTTTCCTGTAACGATGAGCACAGCGAAACCAGTCAGAGAAAAAGTGGCCGCCCACCGCCAGCGTTTGCGCGAGGCAGGGCGAGTGTACGTAAGTACCGATCTTCCGACCGATCTGGTGGACTGTCTTGATCGGATCAAGTCAGAACGCGGGCTGGCGTCGCGGGCTCAAGTGTTTGAATTAGCTTTAAAGGCGTTCGTTGAAAATGAAATGAGGGCATAACGAAAAAACCCCTCGCCGCTGGTAACGGCTAGGGGTTTTCGGTCAGTTACGACATCGGCTTTTGAGGGCCCACACAATCTGGTCCTCAAGATAGTCGAGTGTTCAAGAACCTGCAAGAGGCGTCTCTTGTCGGGGCGGTGAATCTTTGTCCGCTGTCCACAGTCGTGCCCGCCTGAAAAAGGAGGCGGAAAGACTATGTTTGAACAGATTGGGGCGGTGCTCGAAAGAGCGCCAGCCGAGCGGGAATGCACGCCCGTTCGGCGGCAGAGCCGTGCGCGCGGACGATGCGAAGGAGTGTTCTGGCAGCGGACGAATCGACACGACGTACGCACGATTGTGCTGGCGGCACGGCGCTATGAACTGGCAGGCCGCCAACCAGGTGCTCGCAATGGACCCTTGGGGGGCGTGGCGATCGAGCTTCTGGAATTGTTCGCCAATCTCGTTGATTTCCGCACCGGTCGGCTGGAGCCGTCGATCGACACGCTCATGCTGAAGCTCAGGCGCTCGCGTGACGCGATCGTGCGGGCGTTGAAGAACCTGCGTGCCCATGGCTTCCTCGACTGGCTGCGGCGCTATCAGCCGACAGGCAACGAGGGGCGCGGCCCCCACGTCCAGCAAACAAGCAACGCCTATCGCATGTCCCTGCCCGATCGTGCGCGGCAGCTTCTCGGACGTTGGGGGGCGGCCCCTCCGCTTCCAGACGATCATGTTCAGGCCAAAGCAGAACGCGTCGCTGACATCGAGGCGCATCGGATATCGCTCGATATTGAAGCCCGAACTCTGTTCGATGTTGGCGACAACCCCTTGGGCCAGGCGCTTGCTCGCCTTGGAAAGGCCATCAATCTACGTGAGTCCGCCAGACAGACTGAATCCCTAGCTGGTTCTATAAATAATAGAAAAGAATAAGCGGACGTCGCCGTTCGGACCTCTTACGAGGTCCTGCGACGGTTCCGGCCCGCGCTTATTGCGGGCCGGCTTAGCACCTGTAGCATGAGACAACGCAGCTTCGCACCTGCGGCCAATGTCCTATGGCTTTTGAAATGGTGGGGAGGGAAAACTGGCCGTGAAATTATTTAGCAGCTTGCAAACTGATAGCTTTTTGTTGGCTGATAGTAAGCTGCATGTAAATTGTTTATAAATACAAATCTGCTAGCTTTCAGCTAATTAGCAGATTTGGAGATACGTCATGCCAGTCATTTCATTCGTGTCGAGCAAAGGCGGAGTCGGCAAAACGACATCTGCTGTTGTGCTTGCTGGCGAGTTCGCGGCGGCTGGCCGCAAAGTGGTCTTGATCGACGCCGACCCGAACCGCCCGCTCGAAGCCTGGGCACGCCTGAAGGGCACGCCGGACACCGTGCGGCTGATGATTGATGATTCCGCTGAGACCATAATCGATACGATCGAGGAGGCCCGGGCAAATGCTGATTTTGTCATCGTTGACCTGGAAGGCACGGCAACTGACCGAATTGGTTTTGCGATTGCCCGCTCGGATCTCGTTTTAATCCCGCTCCAAAGCTCTGTGCTCGATGCATCGGAGGCCGCTAAATCCGTAAAGCTGGTTCACCAGATGCGGAAGGTCGCCAACCGCGAGATTCCTTACAGGGTGTTCTTTACACGTGTCCCGCCAGCTATTCGCGAGCGAACCGCTCGCGACATCGATCGACAATTTTCCGACGCGGCAATACCGGTCCTACCTGCAACTCTGATCGACCGCGCCGCTTACCGGGCACTTTTTTCTCTAGGCGGAATACTTCGTGATCTGGAAGCGTCCGACGTGTCGGGATTGCAGAGTGCCAAGGAAAATAGCCGCGAATTTGCCCAGGCTGTTATCAACGCTTTGAGAGGAGAGGGAGCATGAGCACTGAAGATAAGAAGCGTGCGACCCTCGATTTTGGAGGTCTGGACAACACGCCAGCGCCGCCAGTCGATAATAATGCCGTTAAGGCCGCGACCAGAGCCGCAGGGTTTAGAGAAACACCCAAGGCAGCCAGTTCCGAAGCTGTCCCTCCCATTCGGACCATGCGCAGAACACGTCGGAAAACGGGACGTACAGAGCAATTCGCGACGCGCCTTCGCGCAGAAACTATCGAGGCTATTTACAACTATGCGGATCAGCACGAGATCACGCTGGCAGAAACCATTGAGCGAGCAATTGAAGCGCTCAAAAGAGGGGCGGAATGAAGCTCTTGAAGGGTAACGCTCAGCGTTATATATTTGTGGGTAAGGAACCGGCGTGAGAGTTCTCAAAAACGGCTGGTTTCAGAAATTTGCTCGGAAGGAGAAAATCTCCGACACCATGCTTTGTGAGGCCGTTGCGCGTGCCGAACGCGGTCAGATCGATGCCGATCTGGGGTCTGGTCTCATCAAGCAGAGGCTTGCCCGGCCTGGTGCGGGAAAGTCTGGTGGATTCCGGACATTGGTTTTCTTCCGGACGCAGCAGAGGGCTGTTTTTGCATTTGGCTTTGCCAAGAGCGACATGGCCAATCTTGATGATGCCGATGAGGCTTATCTGAAGAAGGCCGCGAAGCTGGTTCTAGGATTTTCAGATGAGCAGATAGACGCGGAAATCGCTGCGGGGCGTATGTTAGAGGTGAAATGCGATGAGTAAGACCTACAAGAGTGAGGCATTGGCAGCCGTCCACGAGATGATGGAAGGTTTCTACGAGTCCGGAGCGATCGACAAAAAGACGATGCGCGAATTTGATGAAGGATGCCTGACAACTGTGGCCTCCCTGACTCCGGAAGAAATCCGCTCGATCCGCGAGCGCGAAAGCATTTCCCAGCCTGTGTTTGCTCGTTACCTCAATGTCAGCAAAGGGCTGGTTTCCGATTGGGAGCGTGGTGTGAAGCGGCCAAGTGGTCCGGCGCTGCGTTTGTTGACCGTTGTGCGCAACAAGGGCCTGCAGGCCATCGCTTGACGCGCCGTCGAGCATATTGACCCGCTTCCGGCCGGCCCTACGGCCCTTCTTGGTAGAGCGAGCCAGCCGGAAGCTACCGACGAATGATGCCGAGAATTAGGGCAGGGCGGCGGTAGCCGCCCCGGTCCGGAGGCGAGCGCGCTCCCCCATTGCGCTGTAGAGAGCCGGAGGAGCGGCCAGAGACATGCCCCGGTGCGTCAGCGCCGGGACCGTTTTTCCCATTGAGCTGGTTCGTGGAAGACCTTATTGCGCCGCCGCTCTTTCATCTCTTCCCCTGAAATACCAGGTCGAGGATCATCGATTGCCGCCTGTATCCCGCGCCTCATCAATTCGTCACGTAGATCGATGTGCGGTTCAAGCTCGTGGGCTTCGCCCAGTAGGACGAACGCCGCTTCGGATGGATCGATAAAGTGGCCCTGTTCGATCCTGTCGAGCAGCCATAGCGCGAGCGAAGGCGGCAGGTAGGCTTCAAACCGTAACCCACCTCTTGCCGCCTGGTCGCGGAGCCGTTTGGCTTGTTCGACCGCATAGGCCTTGTCGGCAGGATCGGGCCATTGAAAATTGTCGTCGTGATCGTCGGTCATGCTGCCTCAAACGCTCCTCTGAATTCCGGATCGGCATAATAGGGCTTTGAGTAGCAACGGAACAGAAAACACACATAAGCTTGCCTACAGGTCGTCGATTCCTGCGGTCTTGGGATCGCGCAGCGGCCTGAGTTCGCCACGCGCGATGATTTCCGGCAGGGTGAAGGCGTAACGGCCGAGCATGTTGATGTGGCCGAAGCTCAGCGGCGAGAGGTGGGCGACGTCCTCAGGCTTCACCTCGTATCCTTCGGCGCGCAGTTGATTGAGGGCAGCGTCCATGTAGATCGTGTTCCATAGCACGACGACGTTGACCACCAGGCCGAGCGAGCCGAGCTGGTCCTCCTGGCCGTCGCGATAGCGTTGGCGCAGTTCGCCGCGCTTGCCGTGGAAGATCACGCGCGCCAGCCTGTGGCGGTTTTCGCCGCGGTTGAGCTGGATGAGGATGCGCCGGCGATAGCTCTCGTCATCGATGAACCGCAGCAGGTAGAGCGTCTTGATCAGGCGTCCCAGTTCCTGAAGCGCACGGGCCAGTTTCGTCGGACGATCGTTGGTCTGGAGGGTGCGCGTGAGTCCGGCGGCCCGCACGACGCCGAGTTTCAGCGAGCCGGCCAGGCGCAGGAGATCGTCCCAGTGGTCGGCGATGAGACGCACGTTGATCCGGTTCGCCGCAAGCTCGTCGAGCAGGCCGTAATCAGCTTTCCTGTCCACCCGCCAAAAACGGGAGCCGCCGATGTCAGCGATGCGAGGGCTGAATTGGTAGCCGAGGAGATGGAAGATTCCGAAGATCGTGTCGGTATAGCCAGCGGTGTCCGCCATGATCTCGGTGGGAGAAAGCTCGGTTTCCTGTTCCAGGACGAGGGCCAGGAGATAAAGGCTGTCGCGCAGCGTTCCGGGAATGGTGATTGCATTAAGGCCGGTGTACTGGTCGGACGCCAGATTGTACCAGGTGACGCCGCGTTCGTGTCCGAAGTAGTGAGGATTGGGGCCGGAATGAATGGTGCGGACCGGCACGACAAAGCGCAAGCCGTCGGCCGAGGCAACTTCGCCGCCGCCCCAGGATCGGGCGAGTGGGATCGCATTCTGCGCCGCGACCAGTGCTGCGTTGGCGGCGGTCAGCGTCTCGGCGCGCAGGAAGTTCTGTTTGACCCAGCTCAGCCGCGATCGGCGCAGCGCCGGACTGTCCCGCCGGACAAGCGGTTCGAAGCCCGTATTGCAGGCTTCGGCCAGGAGCACCGCGCTGACGCTCGTCGCGATGTCCTCGGCGCGTGAGCCACCTTCGCTTGCATGGGTGAAGTGCTCGGCAAATCCAGTCCGCGCCTGTATTTCGAGGATAAGCTCAGGCAGATCGACATGCGGGAGCCGGGTCTCGACTTCGGTGCGAAGCGCCACAAGACTCGGCGGTTCATCGATCTTGTCGAGCGGCGCGACCGACAGATCGGCGCCGCTGGCCGTCGTCTCGATCGACAGCGCCGGGTTGGCAGGCGCGCGGTCGGCGGTTTCCCGATAGGCAAGATCGAGGCGAGTCGAAAGCCGGGCCAGTTCCTCATCGGCCGACGCCGAGACCCCGACCGTCCGACATACGGCGGGACGGGCGGCTTCCCATGCCGCGCCGGACAGAAGGCCCTTCCGAGGATCGGCGTAGCGTAGCGACCGGGACGCGAAAATATCCCGCCGGCGGATCGTGCGCCGGAGCTGGTCGAGCACGCACAGCCGATAGCCGAACAGGTCAATCTTGCCATCGGCCGCTTTCAGTTGGCCAATCCACTCCTTCGGTGCGAATGTGGTCGGCGCGGGTCCGGAACGCTTGCCGCCATCTTGAACGGCGCGCACGTGTTCAACGGCATCGAGAAGCGACCTGCCCGCCGGCGCCGCGTCGAGCTCGAGCCCACGCAGCAGCGCCGGAGCGAAGCGAAACTGCCCCCGATGTTTCCTGAGTTCGGCAAAATAGACGTCGTCGGGCGGCTCGGCGAGTGCTCCCACCCTGTCATAGGCGGTTTTCAGGAGATCGCGACCCACCGTCTCGAAGATGACGGCACGAACCTGGGCGTCCGGTGTCGCCTCATCGAACAAAACGGCCGTGGCATCACGCAGCTTCAGCGCCGCGGCATCGAGGTCGCGAAGCGTGCGCAGGCGGGCTTCCCTCGAGGCCGCCTGCGCATTGGAAAAGATCGTTGTGGTGACGACGTCGAACAGATCGATGACGTCGTCGCTGGCGCTGGCCTCGAGTGTGCGGATAAACGCCAGAAGTGTTGCGGTCCGCCGATCGTCCGGAAGTCGGGCGACCGCCTGTGCCTTGGCGGCGGACGCGAAGCGGGCGAGCGCATTGATGCGACCAGGCGGCAGCCGGTCGATTTCCGGCAGTCCTTCCGTGATGACACGGATTTCGTCGAGACGCGCCAGCGCCCGACTGATCTCGGGGCCGCTCTGGATATAGGGACCGTCGCGAAGGCGATCGAGCGGACTCTGGCGGGCGCCTTCCGGCACGACAACGAGCGCGTCGAGACGCTCGCGCTGTTCGGGCGTCACCTTGTCGACGAGGCGGCGAAACAGACGGGCATTGGCGCGCGAGCGAACACGGGCGACCGTCCGCTCGAGCACCGACAGTCCCGGCAGCAGAACCTTGTTGGCAAGGAGAAAGGAAACGGCCCGATCGAACAGCGCCGAAGGCCGATCGGTGCCGGTCCAGCAAAGAGCGTAGAGAAAGCGGCTCAGCCGGAACGACACGCCGGGATCGGTGACGGAGCGATAGCCGTAGCGGGCCCGAATACGCGGGATATGCCGCCAGCGAGCCCGATCGTTCGCATAGGCAAAAATCGCGTCCGGATCATTGAGGCCGAGTTGCTCTGCCGCGTACCCCACCGCGGACGCCGGGGCGGTCGCAAGGTTTTCGAGAAACACGCCGAGCATGCGAACCGATCCGAGCTGAACGGCGATGCCCAGGCGGTTGCGATCGCCGCGGTGCTCGGCGACGAACGCGCGATCGGCGTCGTCGAGATAGAAATGCCGCACCAACTCGTCGGAAGACGGCTCTCCCGCGAAACGACCGTAGCGCCGGATCTGGTCTTCGGTGAGGAAGCTGACCGGCATTGGTTCGCCTATTTCGCGGCGACCGAACGTTTCTTGAGAAGATCAGCGGCACGCGGGCGCGGCTGGCCCTTGCTGTCGACATAGGCATAGAGCGTCGACAGCGAGACGCCGAGCTGGGCGGCGACATCGCGGGCGCTATTCTCCCGATCCGCCATCATTGCCATGGCGGTTTTGAGCTTCGGCCGGGTCATCATCCGCGGCCGTCCGCCGGCGCGCCCCCTTGCGCGCGCGGCCGCCAGACCCGCCATGGTGCGCTCATGGATGAGATCGCGCTCGAACTCGGCAAGCGTCGCGAAGATGCCGAAGACCAAGCGCCCTGTCGCCGTGGTCGTGTCGACGTCACCGGTCAGCACTTTCAGCCCGATCCCCTGCTTCTGAAGCTCGCCGACAAGCCCGACGACATGTGGCAGGGAACGGCCAATCCGATCCAGTTTCCAGATGACAAGCGCGTCGCCCTCGCGAGCGGTGTCGAGCGCCTGGGCGAGGCCGGGGCGCACGGTGGCGCGGCCCGAACAGACATCGTCGTAGATCTTCCGGCAGCCGGCCTGTTCGAGCGCATCGCGTTGGAGGTCGAGGCTCTGCTCGGCCGTCGACACCCGCATATATCCAATGAGCATGGTGATGTTCGCCCCTTCGCTTATCAACGTAGCGAAGGCCAGGTTTTCTGGCTATAGGTTTATCCAAGGCTTTATATGAAATCGGCAGATCGTCGCGCCAGATTCGCCGGTGCGTTGTTTCGTGGTGCAGAAAACCCGGGTTTGTTGCGATGACCGACACCGACCACTGCTCGAATTTTTCGGACCTGCCGCCGGAAGACAAAATGGGCTTTGCCGTGCCGAAGACACCGGCCCACTCGCTCATGCTTTTGAACAGCTACATGCGGACCGACATGCTGCAGCACATCCATTTGCGCCTTCATAAGATGAGGGATGAAAACGAGCCTGGTTCGCCCTTACATCATATGGCGAAAAGCCTCGAACAGGTCATCAGCACCTGGGACGGCATCAATCTGGTCGAGTGCTTTACCCGCAACCACTTCCATATCGATCTGGATTATGAATTCCGGCCGGAGCAGGACTATCTTCACGACATCAGGTTGATGAAGCATCACCTCAAATTCCACAGATCAACGATCAAGGAGCTGGATCGCCGGCGCTGACGCCGTGTCAGAATGCTCACCTCGGCCGCTTATGTGAGTTTTCTGTTCCGTTGCTACTCAAAGTCCTAATATGCCAGCTTGCCGGCGGCGATCGGCCGTTGACCCGCGAGGAACAGCAGCTCCAGATTTTGCGGCATGTTGCGCACCTCGTCGGGCGTCAGCAGTGGCCGACCGACATGCTGTTGGCTGTAGGATATGCCGGTCTCGTCTGAATCGATAGCGCGGGCCATCGTCTGGAAGACGACGGTTTCCTGTCCGAGCAGATCGGAGACCAGGCGGGCGCTGTCGTGGTCGTTGACGCCGAAGACCTGAAGGACGCCGGCATTGGAGAGGAAGGTTCCGGCCTTCTGCCCATATGTCGCCCGCAGCTGGTGGACGTCCTGCAGGATCGGCCAGAGTTGAACGCCATAGCCTGCCATCAGCCCCATGGCCCGCTCGACTGGCGCCAGGTGGCCGTGGGCGGCGAACTCATCCAGCAGATAGAGCACTGGGGTTGCTGGCTTTGCCGGGTCACGGGCCATGTCGAGCAGGCTTTGCGTCACGAGGAGGCGCAACCAGCGCGAATAGGTCGAGAGACGATCGGGCGGCAGGACGAGGAAGACGGATATGTTGCGCCGCTTGAGATCGGCAAAGCGGAAATCCGATCGGCCGAGCACCGCCGTCATACGCGGACTATCGAGAAAATGCGTGTGACGTTGTGCGGCCGACAGCACGCCGGCGGCCTCTCGGTCGGACTTGCCGAGATGGCGGTTTGCGGCGCGGGCGATCAGGCCGGAGGCGGCCGTTGACGCCTGCATGTCCTTCAGGAGCGCGGCGAAGGCTTCAGGGGCGAGGGTGAGGGCTTCGCGCAGGGCGGCGAGGTTTCGCCTGTCGCGCGGCTCGCTGGCGGCAATGTGGAGGATCAGGCCGGCAACGAGCGCCTTGGCTTCCTCGTTCCAATGCGCTTCGCCGGCCATGCCCGGTTCATCGAACACGAGGGCGTCGGCCAAGGTGCTTGCATCTTCCGCGACATCGAGGCCGGCCGGGTCGAGCTGGTCGAGAGGATTGAAGGCGGCCGAGGGCTGGCCGGTGACACCGAAGGGGTCGAGGAC
>JARYGW010000124.1:0-14122 GCA_033792295.1 Allobosea sp. | reverse complement strand
CACCCGGACGAGGTCCATAACGGCCGCTCCGGCATCGCCGAGGGATTTCGATACCGGATGATCTATGTCGAGCCACGATTGATCCGCGAGGCGATGGGGGAGGCTGGCCGCAGCCTGCCCTTCGTTCCGGCGGCGGTCTCGCAGGATGCAAGGCTGGTGAGCGCGATCGCCCATGCATTGCGCGATCTCGATGCGCCGCTCGAAGCGCTCGGACTCGGCGACATCGTGGTTCCGCTGGCCGATGCATTGACTGCTGCCGATCCCGCGGCGGGCCGTATGCACCGGCAGCGGCTCGATCGCCCGGCGCTGGAGCAGGCGCGGGACTATCTCGATCACCATCTCGAATCGCCGGTCGCCTCCGAAGAGCTCGAGAGGCTGACTGGCCTCGATCGCTTCACCTTGGCGCGTCAGTTCAGGGCGGCTTTCGGGACGAGCCCCTATAACTACCTCGTCATGCGCCGCCTCGGCCGGGCCCGTGGACTGCTTGCGTTCGGTACGGCTCTCGCAGAGGTCGCGGCCGCTTGCGGCTTTGCCGATCAGAGCCATCTGACGCGCCAGTTCCACCGGGCCTACGGCATCACGCCGGGTCGCTGGCGCAGCTTGCAGAATCGCTCGGGCGCCGCGCGCTGAACCGGCTCCCGCTTGCTCCGCCCGCCGCCATCATGCTTCAAGCAGGCAATGAAGCCGGTTCGACGGCAGGAGTGACGTGACATGCAACTCGGAGTGATCGGCCTGGGCCGGATGGGGGGCAACATCGTGCGCCGGCTGGTGCGTGCCGGCCATGAATGCGTGGTCTACGACCGCGATCCGAAGCCGGGCCAGGCGCTCGCGGCCGATGGCGCCGTTGTGGCCTCAGACCTCAAGGACATGGTCGCCAAACTAGAGGCGCCGCGCGCCATCTGGGTGATGCTCCCGGCCGGCAAGATCACCGAGGGTACGCTCACCGAACTCGCCGGCCTCGCCGGCCAGGGCGACGTGCTGATCGACGGTGGCAACGCCTTCTGGAAGGACGATGTCCGCCGCGGCAAGGAACTGGCGGCCAAGGGCATCCATTATATGGATATCGGCACCTCCGGCGGCGTGCATGGGCTGGAGCGCGGCTATTGCCTGATGATCGGCGGCGCCAAGGAGGCGTTCGACCGGCTGGAGCCGATCTTCAAGGTGCTCGCGCCCGGCAAGGGCGAGGTCGAGCCGACCAGGCATCGCGAAGGGCGCAACCCGACCAGCGAGCAAGGCTATCTGCATTGCGGGCCGACCGGCTCCGGCCACTTCGTCAAGATGGTCCATAACGGTATCGAATACGGTATGATGCAGGCCTTCGCGGAGGGTTTCGACCTGCTGCGCAACGCTTCTGCCAAGGAGGGCCTGCCGGCCGAATACGGCTTCGATTTCGACGTCGCTGAGATCGCCGAGGTCTGGCGCCGCGGCTCGGTCGTCACTTCCTGGCTGCTCGACCTGACGGCCGAGGCGCTGGCCGCCGACGAGGAACTCTCCGCCTATACCGGCAACGTCTCGGATTCGGGTGAGGGGCGCTGGACGGTCGATGCCGCGGTCGAGACCGCAACCCCGGCCGAGGTGCTGACCTCGGCGCTGTTCGCCCGCTTCCGCTCGCGCGTCGATCACACCTTCGGCGAGAAGATCCTCTCGGCGATGCGCGCCGGCTTCGGCGGCCATGTCGAGCCAAAGAAGCAGGGCTGACCCGCGTGAATGCAGAACGTAAGGGCGGCCGTCCGGCCGTCGTCGTCATCATGGGCGTGGCCAGCTCCGGCAAGACCTCGCTCGGCGAGCGGCTGGCCGCGCGCCTCGGTTGGCCCTTCCGCGACGCCGATTCCTTCCACCCGCCTGAGAACGTCGCCAAGATGGCCGGCGGCACACCTCTGACCGACGAGGACCGCAAGCCCTGGCTCGCGGCCATTGCGGCTTGGATCGACGAGCTGCGGGGCAAGGGCGAGCACGGCATCGTCACCTGCTCGGCGCTGAAGAAGGCTTATCGCGACGTCATCATCGGCGACCGGCCGGATGTCGCGCTGGTCTATCTCAAGGGCTCGCGCCAGCTGATCGGCCGGCGCATGGCGGCGCGTCAGCATCATTTCATGCCGCCGGCCTTGCTCGACAGCCAGTTCGCGACGCTGCAGGAACCAGGTCCGGACGAGCGGCCGCTCGTCGTCTCGGTCGAGGACAGCAAGGACGCGATCGTGCAGGACGTGGTCGAGCGGCTGGGGCTGTGAGCGCCGGCCGGCCTCTCACGTCACCTCGAACCAGCTCCACAGCCCGAGGTCGAAGCGCTCCAGCACGGTCGAGGAGATCAGCCAGCGGCCGGGATTGTCGGCAATGAAGGCGATGTGCCGCTTCTTGCCCTCTGGAATCTGCACCGTGTCGAGGAAATAGTTCTCCCAGCCGTCGTCGAGCGGGTGCAGCAGCCGGAAGGCGTGGCCATGCACATGCAGCGGCTGGATGAAGGCGGTGCGGTTGTCGATCGCCATGACGATCGGCGTGCCGCGTTTGACGCTGAACAACGGCTTGCCGTCCTTGGATCCGATGCCGCCATTGACCAGCCACGGCCGGGTGAGATCGAGGCCGGTGAAGTCTAGCGTCTGGCCTGGCGTCAGCTTGCCGCCGCCCTCGATGGCCATCTCGGGCCGCAGCGCGTCCTGCATCCTGACCGCTGCGGGGAGAGCGGGGTTGAGCTTGAGCGCAGGCTGCGCGGCCGGCGGCACCTTCGCTGCGCCCTCGGTGACGATCCGCACCAGCGGCAGGCCGGGGCCGATCAGGGCGGTGACGTTGACGGAGACGCCGGCCTCGATCGGCAGGTCGAGCATGACGTCGTAGCGCGTGCCCGGCGCGAAGGGGAGCTGGGCATGCACCGGCTCGAAGGTCTCGGTCGGCTGGCCGTCCACCGCGATGACGGCAGCCTTGGTGCCATCGAAACGCAGCCGCATGATCCGGGCGTTGCAGCCATTGGCGAGCCGGAGCCGCACGCGCGAGCCCGGCGGCAGCTTGACCGGCTGTGGCGGCGGCTTGCCGTTGACGGTGAGCCAGCTCCCGAGGCGTCCCGCGGCGGCAGAACTCGTGCTTTTCAAGTCGAAGGGCTGGATCGCCTGGTCGTCGCCGATCAGCCAGTCCGTCACCAGCACCGGCAGGTCGAGATCGACGGCCGGCGGCTCGCGCTCCTCGACGATCAGGAGCCCGCTCAGGCCTCGCCCGGCCGGCTCGGACGAGCCGGCGACGACAAGGGGGCGATAGAGGACCGTGCCGGAATCCCGAGGCGTCAGCCGGTATTCGAAGCTCTCGCCGGGCGCGACCGGCGGCTGGCTGAAGCCGCCGACCCCGTCCTGCGATGCCTCGCCGCGCAAACCCTGCCAATGCAGGGACAGCGGCGCCGTCGTCTTATTCTCCAGCTTCAGCCTGAGCGTCTCGCCCTGCTTGATTCGCAAGGCGGGCCCCGGTGTCGCCCCGTCGAAGGCCCAGATCTCGCTCTCGGCCGCCGGTGCAGGACGCAACCGGGTCTTGGCTGGGGCTGCAGTGAGCGTGCGGACCGGGGGCTCCTGCGCAGGCTTGCCCCCTTCGGCCGGCTTCTGGCTTTCGGCACGAACGCCGATCAAACCGGGGACGATTAAACCGGGCGCGATCAGGCTCGCGCTGCCCAGTCCCGCCAGCAACTGGCGGCGAGTCGGGACGGTCGGGCGGTCGGGCGGCTGGCACGTCATTCCCTCCGCATAATCTGGCGCGCTTGCGCTGGCGAGAGGGCGAGGTGGGGCGAGCGGAGAAAAACGGCAGGCGGCCCTTCTTCGCAGAACCGTCATTTTTTTGCTGCAACCGCCGCCCGAAATGCGTATAGCGCTGCGGCTTGACGATGGCCGCGCTGCGTTTGCTCGCGCGCAGCGCTATCGGGCCGGCGGGCGTGGCGGAACTGGTAGACGCACTGGATTTAGGTTCCAGCGGCGAAAGTCGTGGGGGTTCGAGTCCCTCCGCCCGCACCAAAGGCCAGGATCGCCGCGCGCCCGTTCCGGGCGCGAAGACGGTGATCCTTGTATTTGTTATCGCATCGGATTTTTCCGAAGGGTGGCGTCCACTTTTCGGTCCGATGCGAGAGTTTTTCGCGAGCGCGGCGGCGATCGGAACCGGCGTTGCGCTTTGGATATTGATGAAGTAACGAGCTGTTGGCGGTACAAAAATGAACGTGACCGAAACCCTGTCCCAGGGCCTCAAGCGCGAATTCCAGGTGGTGCTGAACGCCGCCGACCTGAAGACCAGGCTCGATGACAGCCTGCAGGACCTCCAGGGCAAGGCCAAGATCAACGGCTTCCGCCCGGGCAAGGTGCCGGTCGCGCATCTGCGCCGCCTCTATGGCCGCTCGGTCATGTCCGACGTGCTGCAGAACGCCGTCAACGAGGCGAACCAGAAGATCGTCGCCGACAACAACCTGAAGCTCGCCTTCGAGCCGCAGATCCGCTTCCCCGAGAACAAAGACGAGATCGAGGCCGCAATGGAGGCCAAGGGCGATCTCGCCTTCACCGTCGCGCTCGAGGTGTTGCCGAAGATCGAACTCGCCGACCTCTCGGACGTCTCGCTGACGAAGCCGGTTGCCGAGGTTCCGGACGCCGAGGTCGACGCCGCGCTGGAGCGCATGGCCGCCGGCAACCGCACCTATTCGCCGAAGGGCGAGAAGGCCAAGGCCGAGACCGGCGATCGCCTGATCATCTCCTATGTCGGCACCATCGACGGCAAGGCCTTTGAGGGCGGCACCGGCGAGGGCATCCCGCTCGACCTCGGCTCCGGCCAGTTCATTCCCGGCTTCGAGGAGCAGCTCGAGGGCGTGAAGCAGGGCGAGAGCCGCACGGTCAAGGTCTCCTTCCCGGAGAACTACGGCGCGGCCCATCTCGCCGGCCAGCCGGCCGAGTTCGCGGTCACGGTCACCGAGATCCAGAAGCCTGACGCGGCCAAGATCGACGATGAGCTCGCCAAGGCTTTCGGCATGGAGTCGCTCGACGCCCTGAAGACCGCCGTGCGCGAGCAGATCGGCCGTGACTTCACCGCCCAGTCGCGCCGCAAGCTCAAGAAGGGCCTGCTCGACGCGCTCGACGGCAAGTACGGCTTCGAGCTGCCGCCGACCCTAGTCGAGCAGGAGTTCTCGGCCGTGTGGAGCCAGGTCGAGGCCGACATGAAGCAGGCCAACAAGACCTTCGCCGACGAGGACACCACCGAGGACGCTGCCCGCGCCGACTACCGCAAGATCGCCGAGCGCCGCGTGCGTCTCGGCCTCGTGCTGGCCGAGATCGGCGAGCAGGCCAAGGTCCAGATCTCGGATGACGAGGTCACCCAGGCCCTGATCGAGCGCGCCCGGCAGTTCCCGGGCCAGGAGAAGCAGGTTTGGGAGTTCTACCGCAAGAACCCGCAGGCTCTCGCGGAGATCCGTGCCCCGATCTTCGAGGAGAAGGTCGTCGACCATCTGCTCGGCCAGGTGAAGGTCGCCGACGAAACCGTCTCCCGCGAGGCGCTCTTCGCCGATGATGACGCCGAGGAGGCCACCGAGGCCAAGCCGAAGAAGGCCGCCGCGAAGAAGACCAAGAAGGCCGAGGCCAAGGCTGACGAGAAGGCCGACGACGCCTCTGCCTGAGGCCGCCCGGCAACCTTAATGCCAGTATTCGCGCCGCCGGCCTTCGCGACCGGCGGCGCTTCCCTTTTCAGCCACGTTCGGCGTGCTTATGTGGATGTCTTCCTGGACACCGCCGATTCGACGAACCCGCCGCAACACGGCGCTCTCACCCGAGGATTGACCCCATGCTTCGCGATCCGATCGAGACCTACAACAATCTCGTCCCGATGGTGGTCGAGCAGTCGAGCCGCGGCGAACGCGCCTTCGACATCTATTCGCGCCTGCTGCGCGAGCGCATCATCTTCCTGACCGGCCCGGTCGAGGACGTCTCGGCCTCGCTCGTCGTCGCCCAGCTCCTCTTCCTCGAGGCGGAGAACCCCAAGAAGGAGATCTCCTTCTACATCAACTCGCCGGGCGGTGTGGTCACGTCAGGCCTGTCGATCTACGACACCATGCAGTTCATCCGCTGCCCGGTGACGACGCTCTGCGTCGGTCAGGCGGCCTCGATGGGCTCGCTGCTGCTGACCGCCGGAGCCAAGGACATGCGCTTCGCCCTGCCGAATGCGCGCATCATGGTTCACCAGCCTTCCGGCGGCTATCAGGGCCAGGTCACCGACATCCTGATCCACGCCAAGGAGGTCGAGAGCCTGAAGAAGCGGCTGAATGAAATCTACGTGAAGCACACCGGCCGCAGCTACGAGGACATTCACAACGCCCTGGAGCGCGACAACTTCATGACTGCCGAGCAGGCCAAGGAGTTCGGCCTGATCGACAAGGTCCTCGAGAAGCGCACCGACGAGGCGGCGTGAGGCTGGGGCGGGCGGCCCGATCCTGTGGGTTGGTTCGCCGCCTTGGAATGCCCATATTGAAACGATATCGGCCCCGTGTTTGCATGGGGCTGGGGATGAGCGGACAAGCGCCCCGTCATGATCCGGTTTGGATCGACCCTGCGTTTCCGGATGTATCGGAACGGGTCGTTAACCTAATCATCGTGATCTGAGCGCTTATTTATGACGGAGAGACGACGGTTGCATCCGCCTCGGCAGGTGTGGTCCCGGTCTCCGGAACTGGAGATGGACAATGGCTAACAAGCCCGGCGGCGACTCGAAGAGCACGCTGTACTGCTCTTTCTGCGGCAAGAGCCAACACGAGGTCCGCAAGCTCATCGCGGGCCCGACCGTGTTCATCTGCGATGAATGCGTCGAGCTCTGCATGGACATCATCCGCGAGGAATCGAAATCCGCGCTGGTGAAGTCGAAGGACGGCGTGCCGACCCCCAAGGAGATCCGCAAGGTTCTGGACGACTACGTCATCGGCCAGGAGCACGCCAAGAAGGTGCTCTCGGTGGCGGTTCACAACCACTACAAGCGCCTCAGCCACGCGACCAAGCACAACGACGTCGAGCTGGCCAAGTCGAACATCCTGCTGATCGGGCCGACCGGCTCGGGCAAGACGCTGCTCGCGCAGACGCTCGCCCGCATCCTCGACGTGCCCTTCACCATGGCCGATGCGACGACCCTGACCGAGGCCGGCTATGTCGGCGAGGATGTCGAGAACATCATCCTCAAGCTGCTCCAGGCTTCCGACTACAATGTCGAGCGGGCGCAGCGCGGCATCGTCTACATCGACGAGATCGACAAGATCAGCCGCAAGTCGGACAATCCCTCGATCACCCGCGACGTCTCGGGCGAGGGTGTTCAGCAGGCACTGCTCAAGATCATGGAGGGCACCGTCGCCTCCGTGCCGCCGCAGGGCGGGCGCAAGCATCCCCAGCAGGAGTTCCTGCAGGTCGACACCACGAACATCCTGTTCATCTGCGGCGGCGCCTTCGCCGGGCTGGACAAGATCATCTCGGGTCGGGGCAAGGGCACCTCGATCGGCTTCGGCGCCAAGGTCGAATCGCCGGATGACCGCCGCACTGGCGCGATCTTCCGCGATGTCGAGCCCGAGGATCTGCTGAAGTTCGGCCTGATCCCGGAGTTCGTCGGCCGCTTGCCGGTCCTGGCGACGCTGGAGGATCTCGACGAGGCGGCGCTGAAGACGATCCTCACCGAGCCGAAGAACGCGTTGGTGAAGCAGTATCAGCGCCTCTTCGAGATGGAGGACACTCAGCTCACCTTCACCGACGAGGCGGTCAGCCTGATCGCCCGCAAGGCGATCGAGCGGAAGACCGGCGCGCGCGGCCTGCGCTCGATCATGGAGGGCATCCTGCTCGAGACCATGTACGAGCTGCCCGGGCTGGAAGGCGTCGAGCAGGTGGTGATCGGCCCCGAGGCGGTGGAGAGCAAGGCCCGGCCGCTTTTCATCTATGCGGAGCGCGAGGACGAAACCAAGACGGCTTCGGCCTCCTGACCTCTCTGCTGCATTGCGACAACAGGACGCGCGCCCCTTGGCGCGCGTTTTGCGTTTTGATCGGCAAGGCTCGTCCGCAATCCCGCATCGTGGCATGCCGGTCCGAAACTGAAACATCCGATATGAAGCCGAAGGTGGGATTTTCCGAGGGTTTCCGGGCACGCAAGGCAGCAGTGCATGAACCGGTTGCCTCGCTTGAAAGCCGGCGAGGAAATCTCCACCTTAGGTGCACTTGCGAGAGTCGCATGCCTGATGAGGGTGCGGCACGCGAGGGCGGAAGGGTGAATGGTCGCCCTGGCCGCATACGTCCGATCGTCCTGCCCATCTTGGGGGTTCGCCGGGCGCAACTGCAAAGGACAAGTCAATGACGTCGACGCCCCGCGCTTCCTTCGTCTCTGGCGAGACCGGCACCTACCCGGTCCTGCCTCTGCGCGATATCGTCGTTTTTCCGCATATGATCGTCCCGCTCTTCGTCGGCCGCGAGAAGTCAATCCGCGCGCTCGAGGAGGTGGTGAAGACGGACGGACTCATCCTGCTGGCCACTCAGAAGAATGCCGGCGACGATGACCCGCAGCCCAACGAGATTTATGAGATCGGCACGCTCGCCCGCGTGCTGCAGCTTTTGAAGCTGCCCGACTCCACCGTGAAGGTGCTGGTCGAGGGCGTCGGCCGTGCCAAGGCGCTGTCCTATTCGGCCAGCGACTCCTTCTATGAGGCGGAAGCCACCGGCCTCGCCGAGGAGGAGGGCAAGAAGGTCGAGATCGAGGCTCTGGCCCGTTCGGTCGTCTCCGAGTTCGAGAGCTATGTGAAGCTCAACAAGAAGATCTCGGGCGAGATCGTCGCTGCCGTCTCGCAGATCGACGAGCCGACCAAGCTCGCCGACACGGTCGCCTCGCATCTGGCGGTCAAGATCGCCGACCGGCAGGCCGTGCTGGAGATCACCAACGTCGCCCACCGGCTGGAGAAGGTCCTGTCGCTCATGGAGAGCGAGATGTCCGTGCTCCAGGTCGAGAAGCGCATCCGCTCGCGCGTCAAGCGCCAGATGGAGAAGACCCAGCGCGAGTACTACCTCAACGAGCAGATGAAGGCGATCCAGAAGGAACTCGGCGACGGCGAGGAAGGCCGTGACGAGCTCGCCGAACTGGAAGAGAAGATCGCCCGCACCAAGCTCACCAAGGAAGCCCGCGACAAGGCGACGGCGGAGCTGAAGAAGCTGCGCCAGATGTCGCCGATGTCGGCCGAGGCGACCGTCGTGCGCAACTATCTCGACTGGATGCTCGGCATCCCGTGGGGCAAGCGCTCGAAGATCAAGAAGGACCTCGCAGGGGCCCAGGCGATCCTCGACGACGATCATTTCGGCCTCGACAAGGTCAAGGATCGCATCGTCGAGTATCTCGCCGTGCAGCAGCGCGCCAACAAGCTCGCGGGTCCGATCCTCTGCCTCGTCGGTCCTCCCGGCGTCGGCAAGACCTCGCTCGGCAAGTCGATCGCCAAGGCGACCGGCCGCGAGTTCGTGCGCATGTCGCTCGGCGGCGTGCGTGACGAGGCCGAGATCCGTGGTCACCGGCGCACCTATATCGGCTCGATGCCCGGCAAGATCATCCAGTCGATGAAGAAGGCCAAGACCTCGAACCCGCTCATCCTGCTCGACGAGATCGACAAGATGGGTCAGGACTTCCGCGGCGATCCCTCGGCGGCCCTGCTGGAGGTGCTCGATCCCGAGCAGAACGCGACCTTCAACGACCATTACCTCGAGGTCGATTACGACCTGTCGAACGTGATGTTCGTGACGACCGCGAACACGCTCAACATCCCGCCGGCCCTGCTGGACCGGATGGAGGTGATCCGCATCGCCGGCTACACCGAGGAGGAGAAGATCGAGATCGCCCGCAAGCACCTGATCGCGAATGCGATCAAGAAGCACGGGCTGACCGGCAAGGAGTGGTCGATCACCGACGGGGCTCTGCAGACTCTGGTGCGGCGTTACACCCGCGAGGCCGGTGTCCGTAACCTCGAGCGCGAGATCTCCAACACGGTCCGCAAGGGCGTGAAGGACATCGTGCTCGGCAAGAAGGCCAAGGTCGTCGTCGACGAGAAGCTGCTGGAAGAGTATCTCGGCCCGCCGCGCTATCGCTACGGCATGGCGGAGACGGAGGATCAGGTCGGTGTCGTCACCGGTCTGGCCTGGACCGAGGTCGGCGGCGAACTGCTGACGATCGAGGGCGTCATGGTGCCCGGCAAGGGCCGCATGACCGTCACCGGCAACCTGAAGGACGTGATGAAGGAATCGATCTCGGCGGCGGCGTCCTATGTCCGTTCGCGGGCCATCGATTTCGGCATCGAGCCGCCGCTCTTCGACCGGCGCGACATCCACGTCCACGTTCCTGAGGGGGCGACCCCGAAGGACGGGCCGTCTGCAGGCATCGCGATGGCGACCACCATCGTCTCGATCCTGACCGGCATCCCGACCAATCGTGACGTCGCCATGACTGGCGAGGTCACGCTGCGGGGCAGGGTGCTGCCGATCGGCGGGCTGAAGGAGAAGCTGCTGGCGGCTCTGCGGGGCGGCATCAAGAAGGTGCTGATCCCTGAGGAGAACGCCAAGGACCTGATCGACCTGCCGAAGTCCGTCCGTGACGGGTTGGAGATCGTTCCGGTCGCGCGCATGGAGCAGGTGCTCCAGCACGCGCTGACCCGCCAGCCGGTTCCGATCGTCTGGGAAGAGGATCTCAACGCTCCCCCGCCCAAGGGCGCGGAGGACGATGCGGCGGGCGTGGTTGCCCACTGAGCGAAGGCAATTGCCTGACGAATGAGGCTGCCGGGCCCTGAGGCCCGGCAGCCTTTTCTTTTCGGCGGGTTGAGCTAGGCTGGATCGGCGGCTGAACGCCCTTGGGGCGGATCAGGCCGCCTTTGTCCGCAGCGTCCGGTCCAGGCTCAGATAGCCGCCACCCGCCGTCACGAAATACAGGAATGCGAAACAGAAGACGGCGGCGGCATAGCCCCCATTCTCGGTCGGGAAGAAGCTCTTGGGAAAATGCGAGGTGAAATAGGCCGCGGCCATCAAGCCGGACAGGACGAAGGCGGCGGCTCTGGTCTGGAAGCCCACGAGGAAGAGAAAGCCCGCGATCAGTTCGATCAACCCGGCGACCCAGGGCAGGGACCCGACAGGCGGCGTGAAGTTGCCTGGATGGAAGTGCAGGATCTTCGCCGTTCCGAATGAGAATATGACGAGGCCAAGCGCGATCCTGAAGGCCGTCAGCGCATAGGGGCGTGCGCTTTCAAGTGGTCTCATGACGTGTTGTATCCATTTTCCGTTGAACCCGTCGGGCTTGGCCCGCCGGGCCGGGGCATTCAACACACGAATCCGACAATGACGTGAACACCGGTCTCGACCGGGTGTTCCGCACCGTCAATCGCGGGCATGACCTGGGCGCGAGGAGAACACGCCGGCCCCGTACCACGCGGAGGGACGCGAAGTCGGAAATTCTATCAATGCTTTAGGGATGGTGGGCGGTGACGGGCTCGAACCGCCGACCCTCTCGGTGTAAACGAGATGCTCTACCAACTGAGCTAACCGCCCTCGGCCTCGCGTTTAAGGCCTCGGCGCGCGTATCGCAAGCCGGCGGGCGCCGGCTTGTCAGGCCGTTTCGGAATTCTGCCATCTTCATGGACACTCTTCCGACCATGGCTTTCGCATCACGACGCTCCGGCCGCGCTGCACGGCTGCTGCTCTCCCTGGCGCTCATCGCTGCGCAGCAGGCGGCGGCGCAGTCTGCGCTGCCCGATTCCTTCTTCGAGGGAAGGCCGGCCTTCTCCCAGCCAGAGCAGCCGGGGCAGCCTGCGAGCTGCGAGAGCGTTGCAGCCCAGCTTCCCGATTCGGTGCCGCGCGATTCGCGCGTCGACATGGCGATCGCCGGCCCAGTCACTCTGATCCAGAGCGACGGCACGGTTTGGTACGTTGCGGTCTGCTCCGATCCGGGCGTCCGCGTGCTCTGCGTGACCTATGGCGCGGGAGACCTGAAACTCGGCGATACGGCGGTGCTGCGCGGCGGCTACAACCGCCAGAATGAACGCCATGTGATGCTCGACCCTTGCCTCGCTTCGCGGGAATGAGCCCCGCGGCGTGGTGTTCGCGGGGCTGTATCGGGCGCCGCCGGGGATATTTTCCACGGAAGTGATTTTGCCGGCATCCGGTGCTTGACACTTCCGGCTAGGGGCAATACTCACCACGTCGCTGACGGCCACCGCGCCTCAGTCGCCCAGCGCGGGCGTAGCTCAGTTGGTTAGAGTGCCGGCCTGTCACGCCGGAGGTCGCGGGTTCGAGCCCCGTCGCCCGCGCCATATAAATCAAAGCTTTAGCTTGCTTGGCCGCCCGGTCATTACTCCTTTCGGAGCAGGCTCATTACATTTTTCGCCTCGGTTTGTTCTTTCTGAGTTTGGCGCGCCCTCGCGGCGGCTGGCATCGACGTCACGGACGCTGGCGATGTTGACCGGGCTGTAGGTCTTCTGAAGCCGGGTCAACACGACCACGGAATTAGCCATCTTGGTCGAGATCACCTGGGCACTCGCACCACCCGCCGTCGCCTCGACAGTTCCAGATCTGCGCATGTCGGCGAGTTGCCCCGTTTCGCCCGGACCTAACTCGGCTGCGCGAATGACGCGGAAATCGAAACCGAGCTTGTTCTTCGAGTAGGGCGCGGGCTGATGTGGTTTGCCGCCCTTGGCAGTCGTACCGCTGCCTCGCGTACGGAATATCGGCGCGTTGGGCAGAAGCTCAAACTCCAGCGATGCAATGTAGGCATCCAGGAGGCGCGTCGCCCGCTTGCCCAGCGGATCCGGCGGCGGGCTTGTCGGTCTTCGCGTGGGCAAGAGCGAAAATCGCGCCGTGCGGATCGTCTGCGCGCTGACCGATGGTCAGGGATCGGAGATCAATTGGAGAGAGTTGACTGTCCCATGCCGCAGCCATCAGGGCGGCAAGACCCTCATAGCCCATAGGTTAGGCGCGCTTGATGAGGCGAACGACTTCGCCTTCCGGCCAGATTGCCTGACGGGGTGGAGTTGACCCGCCATAACCGTGAACAGTCCACGAAACCGGATCAACTCCAATTCCAATGATACCGATAGAGAGCCTCTCGGAACTCGGCCCCGTGGGCGTTCGCAAGTCTAGCTTGACGACGTGGTTTGCAGGCACTCGACGATCGGCTGCATCAGCCTAACCGCCAGGTCCATGAAGCCGTCAGCAGGCGGGGGGATAGGTTGGGATTTTGAGTACAGGCCCTGAGATTCTCTGCGGATGTATTTTCGGTTGCGCAGCCTAGGCTTGCGGCAGTCTCGGAAGATCGCTTGCGATGGCGTTCCATCATAGTGGGACCCGCTTCTTGCGAAGCCGAAGGCCACTTGATTTTGAGCAGGACGGACAGGGATGCGTGCGAAAATTGCAGTCTTCGCCATCGGCTTGGCTCTTGCGGGGTGCAATGCCAATTCTGCCGATCAGCGGACCCTCGGCGGTGCGGCCATTGGCGCTGGGAGCGGTGCCATCATTGGCGGCATTGCGGGAGGTGGGCGTGGAGCGGCGATCGGTGCCGCTGTGGGTGGTGTCACGGGCGCAGTGATTGGCCGGGCGACCACTCCGAACAACTGCCTTTATCGTGACCGCAACGGGCGCGTGTTCGAGGCGCGCTGCCCTTGACGTTCTGAAACAAGCCCGCAGGCCTGACGCTCGTCGGGGATGACGGCCTCTTGCTTCGCCTGACGGGAGTTTGGGCGCCCGAGGACAGAGACCTGACCGGATTGGCTTGGGGCGTATGTCGGGCTGGCGCCCGGCGCGTTGGTGGCAGGAGAAGCATGATATGGTGAGCAGACGGCTGGTTCTGTCTGGACTTCTCGGGCTGGCCGGTTCGGCGTTGTTCGACATTGCCATCGGCGCTGCCGCGACAGGCGAGGCAGCGCTGCCAGAAGGGACGGCGCGTGCCTTGGGCCAGGTCGATGTGGCATTCAGCCAACGTCCGCAACTGTACTATAATCGGAAGCGGCAGCTTCGCCCCCAGCCGCACAACCATCCATGGCGCGTCCCGCGCCTTCGCCGCTCCCGGGGCCGTGTGCGGCCACGACGCCCAGCGTCGCCGTCTTGACCGGCCTCCGCGATCGGAGCCGGACGCTGACAGTGGGCTCGTC
>JARYGW010000123.1:0-14268 GCA_033792295.1 Allobosea sp. | reverse complement strand
CTCGCCGACCGCGGTTTTCGCCCTGGCGGATGCGCTGATCGCGGCGGTCGCCCGCGAGCGGCCGGATGCGGTCGAGGCGCTGAAGGAACTGAGCGAGAGCCTGCTCTGGACGTTCCACCGTTAGCGCGCGCCGGTTACGTTGCGTCCGGCGGTGTGATGCGGTTTTCTCAGGCGGCCTTGGCGGCCGCCTTCTTCTCCGCCATGTGCTGTTCCTCGGCCATGCCGTCGCGCCAATAGCTGACGATCAGGTGCCGGTCGAGGTCGCGCCGCAGCCGCTCCCGGGCGCCGGCCCGGATCCGCAGGAAGGAGGCGTGCTCCATGGCCGCCCAGAGATAGACATCCGGCCCATCCGCAGGCCATTCGAGTGCCTCGAACGCCTCGGCCAGCCGGGAAGGCGTGCCCTTCGAACGATGCAGCCAGCGCAGCGTCAGGCCGGCCGGCGCGGCGAGCGCCTGTTCTTCCGCGGCGCCGTCGACCTCGACGATCGCGAGGCCTGTGGCGTCGGCGGGGAGCGCCGCCAGCATCCGCCCGACGGCCGGCAGGCCTGTCGCATCGGCGAGGAAGACATAGCGCCCCGCCGTCCTGAGCCCGCGCCCGCCCGGGCCCGCCATGCCGATCCGATTGCCGGGTTGCGCCCGGTTCGCGAAGGCTGAGCCCGGCCCGGCATCGTCATGTAGCACGAAGTCGATGGCGAGGGTTCCGGCGGCGGCGTCGATGCTGCGGATCGTGTATTTGCGGATCGCGGGGCGCTTCTCGGCCGGCTGCACGACAGGCAGCCCGTCCTCCCCGAGCATCGGCCAGGCGGGTTCGGGGAGTCCAGCCGGCGGCAGAAACAGCCGGACATGCAGCGCTTCGAGCGAATCGTAGCGGCCGAGATCCTCGCCGCTGAAATGGATGCGGCGCATATGCGGCGTCAGCCGCTCGACCGCGGTGACGGTCAGGAACCGGAAATCCGGCATCAGCGAAGGGCCGGCGCCGTCGCCTTCCCAGCGGATCCGGAGCTGCTGACCGTCCGATGCGAATTCGACGACATGGCTCGCGATGGCGAAACGCATCGCGCGCAGCGCGACGAGCTCGCCCGCTTCGACCACGGCGCTGAGACCGGCTGCGCCGTAGGTGAGCGTCGCCATGGCGCCTTCCAGCGTGATGCGAGCCGCGCCCGGCCCGGCTTCCACGGTCGCTTCGTGCTCGATCATATGGGCGCAGAGCGCCGTCACCACCGAGGCGGGGTCGGGCAGGGCTATCTGGGCGCGGGTTACGAACATCGGTCTCTCCGTCGGAAGGTCGTCGCGTTCAGGGCTCGATCCAGAGGGTGCCGTCGAGCGGGATCGCCGAGAAGCTAGTTGCCTCGGCCATCGTCGCGGTCGGGTCGATATCGGCGAAGCGCTCGGGATGCAGCCATTTGGCCAGCCGCTCGATCGCGACCACATGCAGCGGCGTATCGTTGAAAAGGTGCCAGAGCCCGTAGGCGCGTTTCTCCGACACGGCCTTGAGCGTCGCGATGCCGGGCTTGGCGAGGCCGAGCACGAGCCCGCCCTGCTTTGCCATATGCGTCCCGCCAGTCGCGACATAGACCTGCGGATCGGAGATGATGAGCTGTTCGAGGCTGATCTGTCCGGTTGCGCCCGGCAGCAGCCGCGTCGCAATGTTGCGGCCGCCGGCGGCGGTAATGAAATCGTCGAGCGTGCCGCGCCCGGGCGACATACAGCACTCTGCACCGCCGGCATGGGCATGGATGAAGACGCTGGGCGCGGGGACGTCCCTGATCCGCTCGGCGATCCTGCGCAGCCGGCCTTCGTAGAAGGACAGAAGATTCTCCGTCTGCTCCTCCCGGCCGGTCAGCCGGCCGAGCAGCCTCAGGCTCGGCACCGTGTCCTTCAGCGGATCGAGGAAGAAATCGATCACCGCGACCGGGATGCCGGCCGCTTCGAAGCGTTCGATCAGATCGCCCGGTCCGGTCCGGGTTCCCGCGAGCGAGCGGCTCAGCACCATGATGTCGGGCGCGAGCGTGATCGCCTGCTCGAAGGAGAAGCCGCCCGCCGTCGCTCCGTCGCCCACGAAGGGCACGGTCTCGATGGCCGGGAAGCGCTCCTGGTAGCGCGCGAAGGTGTCGGGGCTCTGGCGGCGATAGTCGCTGCCCCAGCCGGCGACGATGCTCACCGGATCCGGATGGATCAGCCCGAGCGCATTGATCTGCCGGCCCTGGCCGAGGACGATGCGTTTGGCCGGTGCGGGAAGCGTCACCTTGCGGCCGAGCACGTCGGTGGCGCTGACGCCTTGTGCGCGTGCCGGACGGATCAGGGCCGGTGCGGCGAGGGCGCCGAGCATGACGGTACGGCGGGAGAGCAGGGCGCTCATGCCGCCCTCCGGCCGCTCTGGCTCCGTGAGGTCAACGCGAAGCTCACAGCTCGCGAGAGCATCGCCGGGATCACCGAGACATGGTTCTCGCCGGGCCATTCGACGAAGCTGCATTCCACGCGGCCGCTGGCGGAGAGGCGGGCGGCCATTTCCGCTGCATTGTCGCGCATGCGGGCCATCGCCCGGCGTTCGCGGCGGCGCGGCTCGTCCTGTGCCGAGGCTTCCTGCTCGGCACCTCCGACCGTGACCAGCAGGCGGCCGGCAAAGCCTGCCCCGGCGCGGAAGCGCTCCTCCGTCGCCAGGATCGCCCGCTCGCTCCACCAGATCGACGGGCTGCCGGCGACATGGCTGGCGAACAGGCCGGGACGGGTGAACAGCGCATGCAGCGAAAACAGGCCGCCATAGGAATGGCCGACGAGCGTGCGGCGAGCAGGGTCGAGCGGTGCGATGCGCGTGATCGCGGGCAGGATCTCTTCCACGATCGCCGTGAGGAAACGGTCCGCGCCACCCTCGACCGGCAGCAGGTCGCGCTGGCGGCGCTCGGCATCGAAGGGAGCTTCGCCCGGATATCCGATGCCGACGACCACGGCGGGGTCCACGCCGGTGACCTCGGATCGGATGGCTTGCAGCCGCGCCGCCGTCACGGCCGTGGCGAACAGGGCCTGCCCGTCGACCAGCACGATCGCCGGGTAGCCGGCGGCCGGTGGCGGCGTTTCCGGCCAGGCGACGGCGATGCGGTAGGGGGAGCCGTCCGCGGCGGTGAGGTCGAACGTTCCCGTTCGCGCCAGTGTGAAAGGCGCGGACGCTGCATCGGCGGACGGGGCTTCGTTCTGACTCAACCGCCTCACCATTTGTAGGACACGGTCGCGAGCACGGTCCGGCGCAGGCCGAAGGAGCATTGCGTGGTGCCGTAGCAGCCGGAGATATATTCCTTGTCGAACAGGTTCTGCGCGTTCACCTGCAGCTTCCAGCCCTTGAGCGAAGGGTTGGCGATGCCGAAATCATAGCTGATCGCGGCATCGACCAGGGTGTAGTCGTCCGTCCAGAAGGTGTTGCCTGGATCGCCCGCGCCCTTGCCGACATAGCGCACGCCCGCGCCCAGCCCAAGCCCGGCGAACAGGCCGGTGCGGAAGGTGTAATGGGCCCAGAGCGAGGCCATGTTGCGCGGCACCACGGGCGGCCGCTTGCCCAGGTCGACGCCGTTGCTCTTCGTCACTTCGGCATCGGTATAGGTGTAGGCCGCGACGAGCTCGAGATTGTCGAACACGCGGGCCCTGGCTTCGAACTCGAAGCCGCGGGCGCGCACTTCGCCGGTCTGGATCTGGAAGGTCGGGTGCGTGAGGTCGGTGGTCAGCACATTGGTCTGGGTGAGCTGGTAGAGCGAGCCCTGCAGCATGATGTTGCTGCCCGGCGGCTCGTATTTCAGACCGACCTCGTATTGCTCGCCTTCTGTCGGCTTGAAGGGCGTGCCGCCGTAGGCGGTGCCGGATTGCGGCTCGAAGGAGGTCGAGTAGCGGGCATAGGGCGCCAGCCCATTGTCGAAATTGTACATCAGGGCGATGCGGCCGGTCCGGGCATCGTCGTCCTGCTTGGTCAGCACGCCGGTGCTGACCGCGCGGGTGCGTGCCAGGGCGCGGTCGTAGCGCCCGCCGACCAGCAGCGACAGCCGGTCATACTTGATCTGGTCCTGGATATAGACGCCGTATTGCTGCGTCGTCTGGTTCGTTCCTGCCAGAGCCGGCAGGACGAAGGGCGTGCGGCCATAGATCGGATTGGTGAAGTCGAGGCTCGGCACCGTGCCGCCGGCACCCGTCCAGGCGCTGGCGTCCGTCCAGTAGCCATCGACGCCGACCAGCACCTTGTGCGTCAGCGGGCCGGTGCGGAAATCGGCCTGGAGTTGGTTGTCGATGCCGGCCGTCCGTGCCTTCTCGTTCGATAGGGTGGCGCGGCGCGTCAGCGTCTTCTGGTCCGCTGCGATACCGCCGACCGCGACAGTGCGGAGGCGTGATTCGAGGTCGGAGTAGCGGACGTTCTGGCGGAAGCTGAAGACGTCGTTGAAACGGTGCTCGAAGCTGTAGCCGATATTGAGCTGGTTGCGGCTGTAGCCTTCGAAATTCGGCTCGCCGGGGAAGAAGCTGCTGCGGATGCGCCCTGCCTTGCTCGGCAGCACGCTGCCGACCGCCGGAATGAAGCCGTAGAAGCCGGTTTCCGGGTCGCGCTGGAACGAGGTCAGCAGCGTGAAGCTGGTCGCCGCGTCCGGCCGGTAGGTCAGTGACGGCGCGATGAAGATGCGCTCGTCCTTGGTGTAGTCGACCTGCGTATCCGCCATGCGCCCGAGGCCGACCACACGGTAGAGCCAGGTCTTGGCCGGGTCGATGGGGCCGCCGACATCGAAGGCCATCTCGGCGCGCTGGTCGGTGCCCAAGCGCATCTGGACCTCGCCATGACGCTCGTCGAGCGGGCGCTTCGAGACGAGGTTGACGAGGCCGCCGGGCTTTACCTGTCCGAAGACGACGGAGGAGGGGCCGCGCAGCACCTCGACGCGCTCCAGTCCCCAGGGCTCGTAGCTCGGGACCAGGAAGCTGACGCCGCGCTGGTAGCGCAATCCGTCGAGATTGTTGACGAAGCCGGCGCCGCTGCCGGCGCCGCCGAAGCCGCGGATGAAGACGCTGTCATAGCGGCCGCCGGAGGAAAGCCGGGTTTCGCCGAGGACGCCGGCACTGTAGCGCAGGGCCTGGCTGACCGTGGTCGCGCCCTGGTCGTCCATCTGGCTACGAGGGATGACGGTGATGGATTGCGGCGTCTCGATCAGCGGCGTGTCGGTCTTCGTCGCTGTGTCGCTGCGGCGCGCGACATAGCCGTCGACGGGGCCGGAAGCGCGCTCGCCTTGCACCTCGATCGTGTCGAGGCTGACCGTGCCGCTCTGCTGTTCCTGCTGGGCCTGGGCGCCGCCCGCTGCCGCCACTGCGGCGAGCGCGACACCGAACATCAGCGCCGCACGCCTGCAGACCAGAACTCCCGTCATGATAAAACCCTTGCCCGCCGCCCCGTCGCGGCTTGTCGGCCGTGTTTCTTTCAAGAACGGGCACAGGCCTGCAATGCATTCGGCTTTCGCTCGCGGCAGTATTTCTTTCGCAGCAGTTTCGAATGGCTCGAATGCGAAGCGGCGGCCCCGCTGGCAGACGGGAAACACTATCGTAATGCGCTCGGCGGCAGGCCGAAACGGCGCCTGAAAAGTCCAGAGAAATGCGCCGGCGTATAGCCGACACGGAAGGCCGCCTCCGCGATGCTCGCCTCGCCGCTCGCGATCAGCGCATGCGCGTGCTGCAGCCGCTGCTCCTGCAGATAGCTGAAGACGCTGCTGCCGAATTCGCTGCGGAAGGCGGAGGTCAGCTTGGTCGGATTGAGGCCGCTGGCGCGGGCGAGTTCGGCCAGGCTCGGCGGCTCGCGCATTGCGGCCAGCAGCATGTCGCGGGCGACATGCACTTGCTCCCGCGTTCGTCCGGGCAGGCGCCGTACACGCTGGGCCGGGGCGCCGAGCAGCTCGTCGAGCGCATGCGCGGTGAGCTCCAGCGCCTTGCCCCCGAGATAGATCGGCCGCAGGCCGTCCGAGACGGGGCAGTCCGCCATCTGCTGGGCGAGGCCGCGCAGCACGGCGCTCGCCGGGCGGACCCAGGCCCCGGCATCGGCCGACCCGGCGAGCGTGAACAGGCGCTGCATCGGCACGGAGAACTCCTGTTCGACGAAATCGAGTTCGAGCTGCATGATCGCGCAGCGCAGCGCGCCGCCGCTGATGCCGGTGCGCCGCTGGACATGCTCGCCGCTATTGGCAGTGATCAGCACGGCCGGTCCCTCGATCGTCAGCGCCGGCCGGTTGTCGAGCTCGAGCGATTGCAGGCCGTCGAGCAGCACGGCGATCTTGAGGCCGCGCCGCATCGGGCCGACGATGCGTTCGCCGGATGCCACCGGGAAGGCACCGGCGGACAGGGACAGCCCGTCCGAGAAGAATTGAAGCGCAGTCGCCGGTGCGGCCTGCGACGGCGGAGTTGAAACCATCATGTCCTCGCAACTGCGGTGCAATATAGCGAGGAATGGAAAAAGATCAATTAAATCAATATTTTATAGATTCTAAAGAAGGATTGACCCTAGTGACGTGTGTTGCGGAGGAACTCGGCGAGCCGCGCGCTCTTGGGATTGCCGAAGATCTCGGCGGCCGGACCCTCCTCGTGGATGCGTCCCTGTTCCATGAAGACGACGCGGTCGGAGACGTCGCGGGCGAAGCGCATCTCATGGGTGACGATGAGCAGCGTTGCCCCGTCCTCGGCGATGCCCTTCACCGTGTTCAACACCTCCTGCACCAGCTCGGGGTCGAGCGCCGAGGTCACCTCGTCGAGCAGCACGAGCTTGGGATTCATCGCCAGCGCCCGGGCGATGGCGACGCGCTGCTGCTGGCCGCCCGAGAGCTGGCTCGGATAATGGTCCGCCCGGGCGGCGAGGCCGACCCGCGCCAGCCATTTCTCGGCGATGGCGCGCGCCTCAGCCTTCGGCAGCCTGAGCACCTTGCGCAGGCCCAGCATGACGTTGCCGGCGGCGCTAAGGTGCGGGAACAGGTTGAAGCTCTGGAAGACCATGCCCGTCATGGCGCGCTGACGCGACAATTCGCGGTCGCCGAGGCGGTGCCGGCGGCCGTTCGTCGCGCGGTAGCCGATAGTCTCGCCGTCGAGGACGATATCGCCGCCCTGATACTCTTCGAGCAGGTTGACGCAGCGCAGCAGCGTCGTCTTGCCCGAGCCGCTGGAGCCGATGATCGAGACGACGTCTCCCTGGTCGAGGCTGAGGTCGACGCCCTTGAGCACCTCGGTCGCACCGAACTGCTTGGTCAGTCCGCGAATGGCGAGAAGGGGTTGCCGCTTTTCCACAAGGTAGACGATGCCGGCGAAGACGTAGAACTGGATCGTCATGAAGGTGCGGCCGATCACCTCCTGCGTGCGCAGCAGGAGCTCGCCGACGCCGATGATCGAGAGCAGGCTGGAGCCTTTGATCAATTCGACGCCGGTGTTGATCCAGGGCGGCAGGGCGCTGCGCGCGGCCTGCGGCAGCAGCACATAGGCGAGAAGTTGCGGGAAGGTGAGGCCGATGCTGCGTCCGGCTTCCGCCTGCCCCGGCGGAATCGCCTGCAGCGAGCCGCGCAGCAATTCGCCGATATGCGCTCCGGCGAAGAGCGTCAGCGCCAGCGTGCCCGCCTCGGTCGGGCCGAGGCTCAAGCCGACGACGGAGGGGATGTAGAAGGCGGCGAGGATCAGCACGAGCACCGGCGTGCCGCGCATGATGTCGACATAGAGCCGGAAGGGCAGGCGCAGCCACCAGGGCGCATAGGCGAGCTGGATGCCGACGAGCAGCCCCAGCAGGGTGCCGAACAGGATCGCGCCCGCGGAGATCCCGACGGTCAGCTGCAACCCGTCCCAGAGCGGCCAGCGGGCGATCCAGAGCTGATCGAGAAAGGCTTGCATCGGCTCTCGCTCAGAACTTGGGGAATCGTCGTTCGAGACCGCGCAGCAGGGCGGCGATCACGACGCAGGCGGCGATGTAGAGGCCGCTCGCCACCATCCAGGTCTCGATGACGCGGAAGGTGTCGACATTGATCTTGCGGGCCTCGAAGGTTAGCTCCGGCACGGCGATGGCGGCGGCGATCGACGAATCCTTGAACATGCCGATGAAGGTGTTGCCGAGCGAGGGCAGGGCGTTGCGCAGCATGATCGGGGCGACGACCGAAACATTGGTCTGCAGCTTCGTCAGCCCGATCGAACGCGCGGCCTCGATCACGCCCTTCGGCACCGAGACCAGCCCGGCCCGGAACACCTCGGTGAGATAGGCGCCGGAATAGAGCGCGAGCGCGCCGGCGAAGCTCTGGTACTTGTCGAGCGCGATGCCGACCTGCGGCAGGGCGAAATAGGCCAGCAGCACCAGGACGAGCAGCGGCAGGTTGCGGATCAGCGAGACATAGAGCCCGGCGAGGCTCCGGAGCGGGCGATAGGGCGAGACGGCGGCGAAGGCCGCCAGCAGCCCGAGCAGGGTGCCGATGGCGACCGCGACGACGGCCAGCGCAAGCCCGATGGCGAGCCCCGACAGAAGCCTGTCGAAGCTCGCCCAGACGGCGCCGAAATGCAGCGAATATTCCACGAGGCGCTATGCGGCTCAGCGGAATTCCTGCGGGAAGCCGATCTTCGGTTCCGGCGGCGTCTCTCCGAACCAGCGCTCGAAGGCGGCCTTGTAGAGCGGGAAGGTGGTGCCGGTCATCGATTCGCGCAGCGCGACATTGACGAAGTTGAGCCAGTCCGGATCGCCCTGCCGGACGATGCAGGAATAGGTCTGCGGGTTCCAGCTATAGCCGGAATCGACGTAGCGGCCGGGATTCTGCTTCATGTAGAAGCGCAGCGACGAAGAATCGGTCGCGGCGGCCTGGGCCCGGCCCGAGTTCAGCGCCTGGTACATCAGGTCGACGCTGTCGAACTGGTCGACCTTGGCCTCGGGCAGGGCGTCCTTGACCATCTTCTCGGCGAAGACATTCTGCAGCACCGAGACCGTGACCTTGCTGCCGGCGGCCTTCAGCGCCGCGAAATCGGCGAAAGGCCCGCCGGCGACCATCATCAGGCTGACGCCCTCGCGGTAGTACGGCACGGTGAAGGCGACCTGCTGGGCGCGCGCGGCCGTGACGGTGACGAACTGACAGGCGATGTCGACCTTGCCGGTGACGATGTTGGGGATGCGCGCATCCGAGGCCTGGTTGACGAACTCGATCTTGTTCGGGTCGTCGAACAGGCCTTGCGCGATGATCTTGGCGATCTCGATGTCGAAGCCGACGAGCTCGTTCTTCTCGTTGCGGAAATGCCAGGGCGGATTGGTGCTGCCGGTGCCGACGATCAGCTTGCCACGGTTCAGCACCTCCTTGAGCTTGCTTTGCGCGGAGGCGTCCGTGGCCGGCAGCAGTGCGAAGGCGGCGACACCGAGCCCGGCGGCGATCTTCATCAGATTCTGGAACATGACATCCCCTCTATTTGTCGTTGGAAATTGTCGAATGGCCGGCGCAGAGCCAAAGCAGACGACGCACCGCCTCATGGAACAAGCTGTACTCGTTTCATGAGGCGAAACGGCTGCGTGGGTGGCGGCGTATTATCCGAGCGGCGCTTTCCCTCCGGTCACGGTTCCGGTTCGTCAGCGTGGATCGGAAAGACTGGCTTGCGCAAACGCGTATAGGGCAACCCCGCGATCTTGCTGGTGCAGGGGCCGGGCGTCGCCACGGTGAAGCTGCCCTTGGCGATCTTGTCATAGGCGCGCCGATGCGCCACCGCCGCCTTGACGCCGATCGCTTTCAGCTTTTCGGGGTGGATGCCCTGCGAGCGGAACTGGCCGAGGTCGAAAGGCGGGGTCTTGCGGCTGCTGAGCAGCACGGTAACACCGCCCACCTCGACCACCGCGCAGGGCCCCATGCTGAAGCGCGAGCCTTGCGAGGCGGCGAGGTGGCTGTTGAGGTCTTCCAGTGCGAATTGGCCGTCGCTGTCACGGACGAAGCGGGCCTCGATCTCGACCGGCCCTTCGGCAACGGCGCTGCCCTTGCCGCCGATCGAGAGCTTGCGGACCTCGCCGGGCTTCGCCCCGGCCATCGCCTTCACGGCGGCGGGGTCGGTGATGGCGACGGTGCAATTCTCGACTCCGTGTCGCAGGAAGGCGCGCAGCACCGAGGTGCCGTCTCCCGGCGCGCCGCCTCCGATATTGTCGGCCGGCTCGACCACGAGATACGGGCCGCCGGGCGAACGCAGGATTTCGGCGACGGCCGCGTCGATGTCCCATTCCTCCGGCAGGCCGAGACCGCGCTCCGCCACCGCCATTTCGGTCAGGCGGGCGAGCGCCTCCCGGACCGCCGCTTCCGGACCGGTGAAGGCGACCGCGAAGGCGACGCCGGCCTCGGGCACGTCGGAGAAGGAATAGCCGCCGACGACGTTCGCGACCCAGATCGCAGAGGTCTCCTGCTCGATGTGGCGCGCCGTCGCTTCCAGATCGCGCATCGGCCGGTCGGCGGTGCCGGTGCCGGTCGGCGGCCACATGACGGGCGCGTTGCCGGAGAGCATGCGCGGCAGCACGCCTTCCTTCAGCGAGCGTGCCAGAAGCCGGGCCGAACGCACGGCGGATTCGCGGGCATCGGTATGCGGGTTCTCGCGATAGGCGACGAGCGCGTTGGCGTTCGCAGCCATCGCGGCGGTGAAATTGGCATGGAGGTCGAAGACGCCGAAGACGGGCAGCGCTTCGCAGCCGGGGACAGAGCGGATATGGGCGAGCAGCGCGCCTTCGGGGTCGGGGCACTCCGTCGTGACCATGGCGCCGTGCAGGGCGAGCCAGATACCGTCGAGGCCGCCATCCGCGAGCGCAACCCGCAGCCCGGTATCGAATTCCGTCAGGAAACGCGCAAAGACGGCATGGTCGACGGTGCCGGACGGCAGCGCCGTATAGTCGATCGTCGGCAGCACCTTCCAGCCTTCTGCTTCGGCTACTTCGAGGAAGCCGTCGACGGTCGAGCCGTCGCCGCGACGGCGCAGCACCTCCTCGCCGGAGCGGATGCTGAAATCGGCCAGCCGCGTGATCTCGTCGACGAAGCTGTGCGTTTCGTGGAAGAGCGATCCCAGCAGGATCCGCCGAGGCTGCGGCATGGCGATGGAAGCTCCCTGCTTACGAGATCCACGCATCTCGGCCGCCGTGCTGTTCCGATTCAAGCCTGCATTGTTCCGCCGAGAGGAACGCAGATGCTTTGACAGTCGAAGCCCGGTGCCGGTTTCATGATGACGGCCGGCGGCCTTGAGGGCGTGCCGCGCGCCTGATCGGGAAAGCATGCGGATGCGCGTCTTCACAGCCTCGCTGGCGACGGAAACCAACACCTTCGCGCCGCTCTTCGTCGACCGCAGCGCCTTCGAGAGTGCCTTCTACTGCCCGCCCGGGATGCACCCCGAGACGCCGACGCTGTGCTCGGCGCCGACCGTCGCTGCTCGCCGCCGCGCCGCCAGCGAGGGCTACGAGCTGATCGAGGGCACGGCGACCTGGGCCGAGCCGGCTGGGCTGGTCTCGCAGGAGGGCTATGAAAGCCTGCGCGACGAGATCCTGGAGCAGCTCGCGGCGGCGTTGCCGGTCGATATCGTCCTGCTCGGCCTGCACGGCGCGATGGTGGCGCGCGGCTATGACGATTGCGAGGGCGATCTGATCGCGCGGGTGAGGGCACTGGCCGGGCAGGATTGCGTCATCGGCGCCGAGCTCGACATGCATTGCCATCTGACGGCGCAGATGGTGGAGGGTGCCGACATCATCGTCGCCTTCAAGGAGTTTCCGCATACGGACTTCCTGGCGCGGGCCGAGGATCTGCTGGAATTGTGCCTGAAGACGGCGCACAGGCAGGTGAAGCCGGTCAGCGCCGTGTTCGATTGCCGGGGCCTGACCGCCTTCATGACCAGCCGCGAGCCCGGCCGGGGCTTCGTCGACCGCATCAAGGCTATGGAGGGTCGGGACGGCGTCCTCTCGATCTCGGTCGCGCATGGCTTCCAGGCGGCCGATGTCGCCGATGTCGGCACGAAGGTGCTGGTGATCGCCGATGGCGACGAGGGCAAGGCAGCGGCCTTGGCCAAGGAGCTGGGCCTCGAAATCCTGCGCTGGGGGCACGGTGCCTCGCCCAAGCACTACAAGCCCGAAGAGGGCATCGCGGCGGCGATGGAACTGGCCCGGCCCGGCAAGCCGGTCGTGCTCGCCGATCGCTGGGACAATCCGGGCGGCGGCGTCGCCGGCGATTCCTCGGTGATGGTCGAGGCGCTGCTGCGGCATCCGGAGATTCCCGCGGCGATCGGCGCGCTATGGGATCCGGTCGCGGTCAGCCTCTGTCGCGCGGCCGGCGTCGGAGCCGAGATCCCGCTGCGTTTTGCCGGTAAGGCGGCGCCATCCTCCGGCAGGCCGATCGATGCTGTCGTTCAAATCGTTGGGACAATCGAAGACCTGCTGATCCCCTTCGAGCAGAGCTGGGTTTCCCTCGGCCCCGCCGCAGCCATCCGGATCGGCCTGCTCGATATCGTGCTGGCCTCGACGCGGGCACAGACCTTCAGCCCACCGGTCTTCACCGATCTCGGCGTCGACCTCTCCACCAAGAAGCTGGTCGTCGTGAAATCCTCCAACCATTTTCATGCCGCCTTCGCGCCGATCGCGGCAGGCGTGCTCTACCTCGATAGTGGCGGGCCCTATCCGCCGGATGCGAGCAAGATCCCCTACACGAAGGTCAAGCGACCGTTCTCTCCGCTGGATCCGAATCCATGGCTGTAACAGCTTCCGCTGCCGCTCTCCCGCGCCTGTCTCTGGGCGAAATCGAGGAACAACCTCTCGACGCGCTGACCAAAGGCGTGCCACCGGCCGCGAAACTACGGCTCGGCGATGTCGGCAAGCAGGGCTGGAATGTCCTGGCCGGCGATATGCCGTTGCCGCTCGCGGTCATCCGGGAGAGCGTGCTGAAGGCCAACAGCGCCTGGATGGGCGCCTTCACGGCCGCCAACGATCTCTGGATCGCGCCGCATGGCAAGACGACGATGGCGCCGCAGCTCTTCGATCTGCAGATCGCCGACGGCGCCTGGGCGATTACGGTGGCGACGATGCAGCAGCTCGCCGTCGCCCGGCATTTCGGAGTGAAGCGCGTCATCCTCGCCAACCAGCCGGTCGGCCGGCAGGAGGTCGCTGCCTGCTTCGAGGCGCTGCGGGATCCGGGCTTCGAGCTCTATTGCCTCGCCGACAGCCTGCCCGGCGTCGCGCTGCTGGCGGAGGCCGCCAGAACGCAGGGCGAAGCCAATCCGCTGCGCATCCTCGTCGAGATCGGCTTCATGGGCGGGCGCACCGGCGCGCGCAGCCGGGAGGAGGCGCTGGCCGTGGCGCGTGCCGTTGCGGCCGCGCCGGGCCTGCGGCTTGCCGGCTTCGAATGCTTCGAGGGGCTGATCAGCGACACAGCCGGCGCTGACCGGCTGCTCGGCGAGGTGGTGGCGGTTGCGGTGGCCGCGGAAGGCGAGGGGCTGCTCGGTGCGGACCCGCTTGTGCTGAGCGCGGGCGGAACCTCGCTGTTCGACCGCGCCGGCGAGGCGTTCAACGCCGTGGCCTTCAGCCGGCCGCTGATCAAGCTGCTGCGCTCCGGCTGCTATCTGACCCATGATTCCACCGTCTACAGCGCCGCTTTCCGGCGGATCACGCTGGAAACCAGCCTGAAGCTGCCGCCGGGAGGGCTCGCTCCGGCGCTGGAGGTCTGGGCCTACGTCCAGTCGCGGCCCGAGCGCGGGCGCAGCCTGCTCACTGTCGGCAAGCGCGATATCAGCTTCGATTCCGGGATGCCGGTGCCGCTGCGCTGGTTCCGGCCGGGCGGGGCGATGGCGCGGCCGGAGCTGATGCCGGCAGGCCACACGGTCCTGGCGCTGAACGACCAGCATTGCCATCTCGGTACGCCGGAGGAGAGCCCGCTTCAGGTCGGCGACATGGTCGCCTTCGGCATCGGCCACCCCTGCACGACCTTCGACAAATGGGCTGTGCTGATGTTGGTCGATGACGATTATCGTGTGATCGGCGCGATCAGGACCTTCTTCTGAGCATCTGCCCTTCCGGCGCTGATGGCCTCCGGTTTTCGAACCTCGCGGCGGCAGCGTCCGAGACTGTGCACTGCAGAACTGCTATGAATGGCGTTGCTGCTGCTTGGTCTCGGAACCTCTTGTCGGAGTCAGGCTATGTCGCTTGTTTGCAGACCTGCGCGAGCGGATGATCTGGCCGCTGCCGATGCTTTGGTGGTCGCCAGCATCAACGACCTGACCGTTCGGCACGGCTTCGGCCTCATGGCCTCGCTCAGCCCGCCCAATT
>JARYGW010000122.1:0-14326 GCA_033792295.1 Allobosea sp. | reverse complement strand
GATTCTCCCGCCGATCTGGGTAGAACCGGGGATCGGCGGGAGAAGACGGATCAGTGGCTCTGATGGGCGCCTTCACCGCCCTTGGCGGCGATCGAGTCGACCTTGAACTCGACATCGACGCTGCCGGCCTTCTCGAAGGTCAGCGTGCCCTTCACCATCTCACCCTGCTTGAGCGGCTCTTTCAGGCCCATGAACATGATGTGATAGCCGCCGGGCTTGAACTCGACCTTGGCTCCGGCCGGAACCTCCACGCCCTGTTCCAGTGGGCGCATGGTCATGACACCGTCCTTGACCACCATCTCGTGGATCTCGGCGCGGGCGGCGAAGGGAACGGAGATCGAGACCAGCCGGTCGGGTGTGGTTCCCGTATTCTCGATGCTGAGATAGCCGCCGCCGACCTTGGCACCGGCCGGCGTGGCGCGAGACCAGGGATGGCCGATCTTGAGCGGGCCGATCTGGAAGCCGTGAGCGGCCGCGACGGTGGCCGACAGCGCGAGCACGACTGCAGCGAGCGAATAAGAAAGCTTCATGATGGATGTCCTCGACGAGGGGACCGCTGACGCAGTCTCAGGAGGGTGCGCCACCGCCCATGACAGAGCGGGCAGGCTGGAATGCGATGCGAGTGAAGAGGCGGAGGCTTCAGCCGGCAGGCGGAGCGCGCGATTGCGCGAGCCCGGTTGCGAAGCGATGCTGCAACCCCTCCGCCAGCGGCACTGGCGAGAACAGGCGGACGGCAAGCCGCGCCGGTACGGGCGCATCCTCGACCGGTGGCCCGGCGAGGACAGGGTTGAGCGGACAGCCCTTGCAATGGGCGAGATCGCCGAGCGGAGCCGGCTGGCCGTCATCCGGGACCGGCGCGCCCGAGCAGAGCACGACACCGTCATGACCGCTCAGGGTTGCCAGAGCAGGAGCCGGTGCAAGCGCCAGGGCCAGCACGCAAAGCATATAGGCCATCGCCAGCCAGGCTCCGAGATCGGAGCGGCGAAAGCGATCGAGAAGGGTGGCGCGAGCCAGCATGGCTGGACATGGCAGCGCTTCTCGCGCGGCGTCAAGGCTCGCGATGCCGCATCTCGTCGGAGAGCAAAGAGCACCGCAGAGAACATTATTCTCCGGCGGACGGTTTCTTTAAAAGAACGAACCGGTTGACAAAGAGGACGATCTTAGCCAGATTGCAGACCGTTCCCGGAGCGATCCGGGCGCCGCGGAGATTTGAGCGAGCAGCTTGCGCCGCGTCACCAAACGCTAAAGCGCCACGACTGGGTCGTGGGCTCCAGAACGAGGAGACTGACATGACCATTGCGAACGCCTTTCGGAACCGGTTGCGTTTCCGTTCCCTGCTCTGCCGCTGTCGACGCTGAGACGATCGGGCGCCTGAAGCCCTTTCGTTCCATCGTCCCTTGAACGCCGCAGCGCGGCCCCGCGAGCAGAGCCATGTCCCTTTCATTCCGTTCAGACGGCCGGCACAGCACGGCCCGGCAAGCCTATGTCATCGAGGTCGGCGAGACGCAGGCCGGTCTCGTCAACCGGCGCGCCGATGAGCGCTTCTTCACCTTCATCGCGGCGAGCGCTGCCTTTCGCGCCCTCGACGGCCACCACTTCGCCACACCCGGCGCGGCTGAATTGGCCGCTCGTATGCTGGCTGGCGCCCGCCGGGGTGCGCCGTCATTCCGCCTGGTCTCGTAAGTTGGGGTCGCCATGCGGATTTTCTTCATCCTGTGGCAGGCGCTGAGTGCCTGGTTTGGACGGGCCGTTCCGGCAACGGAGTCAGCCTGCGACGAGGATCGGCGCTGCTCGGTCCGCGATGTGACGCTGGAACAGCTCGGCATCACCCACTGGTCCTGCCATCCGCATTTCTGAGGACATGATGAACGCCCCCGTCAGACCCGACGCGCTGAACCTTGGCGCGCGGCTCATTCCCGCTCCCGATCCGATCATCCGCTTCGAGCAGGTCGGCAAGACCTATCCCGGCCGCGCCGGGCAGCAGGCGGTGGCGGCGCTCTCCGGCATCGACCTCGTCGTGCCGGCTGGCGCCATCGTCGGCGTCATCGGCCGCTCGGGTGCCGGCAAGTCGACGCTGATCCGCCTCGTCAACGGGCTGGAGCGCGCCACCGCCGGCCGCATCCTGATCGAGGGCGAGGACGTGACGGCGCTGACCGAGGCGGGCTGGCGCAGGCGGCGGCGGGAGATCGGGATGATTTTCCAGCACTTCAACCTGCTCTCCTCGCGCACGGTGTTCGACAATGTCGCCCTGCCGCTGGAGATCGCCGGAACGCCCAAGGCGGCCATTGCCACCAAGGTCGAGAAGCTCCTGGCGCTGGTCGGTCTCGCCGACAAGAGCGAGCGCTATCCCGCCGAGCTCTCCGGCGGCCAGAAGCAGCGCGTCGGTATCGCCCGCGCCCTTGCGACCGATCCCAAGGTTCTGCTCTGCGACGAGGCGACCTCGGCGCTTGACCCGGAGACGACGCAATCGATCCTGGCGCTGCTGCGGCAGGTCAACCGCGAACTCGGCATCACCATCCTGCTGATCACCCACGAGATCCCGGTCATCAAGGAGATCTGCGACCGCGTCGCGGTGATCGAGGGCGGGCACATCGTCGAGGAAGGCGAGACCTTCGCCGTCTTCACCAATCCGCAGCATCCGACGACGGCGCGTTTCGTCGAGGCGGTGACCGGCGTCGAGGTGCCGACGCATCTCAAGGGCCGCATCCGGACGGAGGCGCGTCCCGGCGACGACATCGTGCTGCGCATCACCTTCACCGGCGAGAACGCGACCGCCCCGGTCATCAGCCGGCTGAGCTCGGTGGTCGGCGTCGACGTCAACATCCTGGCCGGACGCATCGATGCCATTGCCGGCCAGCCCTTCGGCAGCCTGCTGGTCGCGATTCCGTCACGCGTGCCGGAAAGCGAAGCCGTCCTCGGTGCGCTCAGGAATCTCGGTCTCAAGGCGGAGGTGGTCGGCCATGTCTCCTGAAATCCTGAACCTCATCTGGCAGGCGACGCTCGACACGCTGAGCATGGTCGCCGTCGCGACCGCGATCGGCACGCTCGTCGGCCTGCCGCTCGGCGTCTTCCTTGCCACCAGTAAGCGCGGCGAGCTGTTCGCGGCATCGGCGCTCAACGCTGCGCTCGGCGTGGTGGTCAATGCCACGCGCTCGACGCCCTTCATCATCCTCGTCGTGGCGATCATTCCCTTCACGCGCCTGATCGCCGGCACCTCGATCGGCACCGCCGCGGCGATCGTGCCGCTGACGGTCGCCTGCATCCCCTTCATCGCCCGCCTGATCGAAGGCGCGATCCGCGAGGTCGACCAGGGACTGGTCGAGGCGGCGCGCGCCATGGGCGCGACGCCCGTCCAGATCGTCCGCAAGGTGCTGGTGCCCGAGGCGCTGCCGGCGATCGTGCTCGGGCTCACTCTCGCCGTCGTCAGCCTCATCGGCTTCTCGGCCATGGTCGGCGCCGTCGGCGGCGGGGGCCTGGGCGATCTCGGCATCCGCTACGGCTACCAGCGCTTCATGCCCGATGTGATGGCGACCGTTGTCGCCGTGCTCATCGTCCTCGTCCAGCTCGTGCAGAGCTTCGGCGATCGTCTCGCCCGGCGCCTCAACAAGCGCCTGCGCCACGCCTGATCACCACCATTTTCGTCTCACCCAAAGGACTATCGACCATGACGGCTTCCTTCACCCGCCGCGCCGCCCTTGCCGCCGGTCTGGCTCTCACGCTCGGCACGGCCGTTCCGGCCCTCGCCCAGCAGAACCAGGTCCTCCGCGTCGGTGTCTCGCCCGGTCCCCATGCCGAGATCCTCGAGAAGGTGAAGCCGCTGCTGGCCAAGCAGGGCATCGATCTCAAGATCATCGAGTTTTCCGATTATGTCGTGCCGAACCAGGCGCTCGACGCCGGTGAGTTGGAGGCCAACTCCTTCCAGCACAAGCCCTATCTCGACAATCAGGTGAAGGATCGCGGCTTCAAGATCGAGAGCGTCGGCCTGACCGTGAACTTCCCGATCGGCATCTACTCGTCGAAGTACAAGAGCTGGGCCGAAATTCCGGACGGTGCCACCATCGCCATCCCGAACGATCCGACCAATGGCGGGCGCATCCTGCTGCTGCTGCAGGACAAGGGCGTGCTCAAGCTCAAGGACGGCGTCGGCTTCAAGCCGACCGTCGCGGACATCACCGACAACCCGAAGAAGCTCAAGATCCTGGAGCTCGACGCCGCCCAGACGCCGCGCTCGCTCACGGATGTCGCCGCCGCGGCGATCAACACCAACTACGCCGTCGATGCCAAGATCGATCCGGCCTCGGCCATTCTGCGCGAGGATGCGAAGGGTCCCTACGTAAACCTGATCGCGGTCCGCACAGCCGACAAGGACAAGCCCTGGGTCAAGACCCTAGTCGACACCTATCACACGCCCGAGATCAAGGCCTTCATCGCCGAGCGCTTCAAGGGCGCCGTTCTCGCGAGCTGGTAACCCACTCCTCCCACCTGGCTGTCGATCATCGGCCAGGCGCCTGCCCGGATGCGTGAGCATCCGGGCTTTTTTGTTGTTGGCTCAGCGCGGCAAAGGCCCGAAGGCGAAGAACTGCGTCTCGCCGGACGAGTCGTCGACGCCGTCATTGTCGGTCACGACGAAGAGATGACCGGCCTTGTCCACCGTCATGCCCTCGACCTTGTCGAGGGCGTAGCCGCCGGCCTTCATCAGATCCGGCGTCAGGTCGCGCAGCTGGGTCTTGGTCACGGTCGGAATTTCCTCTGCGCCGATGGCGGCCGGCTTCAACCCCTTCACCGAGAAGATCTGGATCGTCTTCACGGCCTTGGCGCCGAAGCCGTTGTCGCGCTCGAGCACGGCAAAGCGGTCGTCACCGAGCGCGACCAGCTCCGAAAGGCCCATCCAGAAGCCTGCAGCCGGCTGGGTCAGCGGGTAGTGCAGCACGCCCCACTCCTTGGTCGCGGGCTGGTAGGAGAGGATCTTGGTCTTGCCCTTCGGGTCGTCCTTCCATTCGCGCTGCACGGCGAGCCAGACCGTCTCGTCGGCGCCCGCGCCGGTCACGGTGACGCCCTCGAAGCCGAAGCGCACGGCATGCTTCGACAGCGCCTCCGGCAGCCGGATCTCCTCCTCGACCTCGCCCTTGGCCGAGACGCGCAGCAGCAGGTCGGGCAGGGCTGCGTCCTTCTTCTCGGGATTGCCCTCGGAAGCGAGCCAGAAGCCGCCATCGGCGCGCGTCGCGATGCCTTCGAGATCGTAGGCGGCGGGCTTGCCATCCTTCGTCACCGTGATCGCGCCGGTGATCTTCGCCGGCTTGGTGGTCGCGTCGATCTCGAGGATGCGCGAGGGCGTATAGGCGCTGTCGGTGATCGAGAACAGCTTGCCGGGCGTGGTACGATCGGCCGCGAGGCCGGACAGTGCGCCCCAGCCGATCGGCAGGCCGTTCTCGTCGGCGGAGTGGATCGTCGGATAGGCGGCAGTCTGCTCGGCGCGGCGATAGATCATCACCGCCGAACGCGCCCCGCCCTTCTCGCCGACATCGGTTTCCGAAGCCGAGACGAAGAGGTCGCGCTGCGGGATGGCGAGCAGGCCTTCCGGGCCGATGCCGGTCGGCAGCGCCTGCAGGTAACGCGGCGCCTTGCCCGGGCCCTCGTCCTTGTAGACCAGCACCAGCGAGGCGCGCTCCAGCCCGACGAAGATCAGCCGGTCGTTGCCATAGGTCGCGACCTCGATGCCCTCCGGCTCGCTGCCCTTCGCGGCCGAGCGCCTCTCGGGGTAGTGGCCGAGCCGCATGGCGGTGTGATCGACGTCGGAGCCGGAATCGAACTCGACCGTGCCGTCCTTGCGGAAGATCGAGAAGCCGCGCGAGCCGCCCTTCCAGTCGCCCTCATTGGCGGTGACGAAGCGGTCGTTGTCGAGCCAGCGCACGGCGTCGGGCTCGCGGGCGACGCCCTTGAGCTCCTCGGTCGGGCTGATCTTGCCGTCGCGCGTCTTGTCGATGTTCTTGAGGTCGACCGTCCCGGCCGGGAAATGCGTCACCACCTTGCCGGTCTTGCTTTCGACGACGATGAGATGGTTGTTCTCCTGCAGCGTCACCACGACCAGGCCGTCCTGATTGACGTCGACGAATTCAGGCTCCGGATCGGTCGGCTCGACGGCCGCAAGGCCGGTGAAGTCGACGACCTGGCGCGAGGCGCAGTCGATGGTGCCGTCCTTGATGCCGATCAGCGTCAGGTTGCCGGCGGGGAGCTGGGGTAGGGCGCCCTTGTTCAGCTTCTCGTCGCGCTCGTTCTCGATGGCGATCGCGATCTTGCCTTTGTCCTTGGTGAGCGTCACCGAATCCGGCTGGCCGTCGAGGTCGCATTTCGCTACGACCTGCTTGGTCTTGAGGTCGACAGTGGCGAGATGGCCGGCCGGCTCCTTGAAGTTGTCGCCGGAGGTGACGACCGCGACGAAGGCCTTGTCGCCGAGGATGGTGACCGAGGTGGACTCGCCTTCGAGCTGCACGAAGCCGGCGGGCTTGGGCGCCTCGGGGATCGTGATGTCGACGATGCCCAGCGCCTTTTGCTCGGCGTCGGTATAGGCGAGCAGCTTGCCGTCCTCGCTGGCGGCGATGATCTCGGACACGGTCTTCTTGCTACGGTCGCGCCCTTCCGGGAGGTTGTCCGGTACGGAGAAGGTGGCGATGCGGTTGAACAGCGGCTCCGCGCCGGCGGTGCCGGCGAGGAGCAACGAAGCGAGAGCCGCGAGGGCGAGGGGCTGGCGCATGGGGTCGGGTCCGCTGGCTGAAGAATGGGGGAACCCGTCGGCTAGTGAGCCTGTACGACAGTCGCGTGACGGTCCTCAGGCTGCGAACGGCACCTGGTCGTCGCTGGAGCGTTTCAGCCCGATGATCTCCAGCTCCGTCACGATGGCGACGGCAAGCGCCTGCCCGGGAACAACGGTGACGCCGAGCGAAGTCGGCGCGAACCAGCCCATCAGCAGGATTGCGACGCTGTCGGCGATCCAGAGCAGATTGGCGACGACGACGAGGTGGACCGCCCAACGCGGCAGAGCCTCGCGGCTGGCGAACCAGGCGAGCAGGGCCGCGCAGGGCAGCAGGATGAGCCCCGCGCCCCGCAGGAAGCCGGACGGAAAGCCGAGCGGTTCGGCAAGAATGCCCGCGCCAGCCACCAACACCGCGCTCATGCCGGCGCAGGCGGCGGTATCGAGGGCGAGTGCATGGCGCAGGAAGCGGGAAGAACGGATCGTCGACATGGCGGTCTCCTTTTCGTCTGGCCCGGAAGGCCGTTGCGATGGGAGGATGCTGGCGCCTTCCCGGCGGCGGGTCGATTAAGCGGGAGGTAATTGGAAGGCGCCCCCCGGCCGGCTAGCATGTCGGCATGACGATCCATCACGCCCCGCCTGTCGGCGCCCTGCTCCGCGACTGGCGGCAGCTGCGCCGCTTCAGCCAGCTCGACCTCGCCCTCGAGGCAGAGATCTCGCAGAAGCATCTGAGCTTCATCGAAAGCGGCCGCTCGCGGCCGAGCCGTGAGATGGTGCTCCTGCTCGCCGAACATCTGTCCGTGCCGCTGCGCGAGCGCAACGCGCTGCTGCTGGCTGCCGGCTATGCGCCGGTCTATCGCGAGCGCTCGCTTGAGGATCCGTCCTTGCGAGCCGCGCGTGAGGCAATCGACCTCATCCTGAAGGGGCACGAGCCTTATCCGGCGCTCGCGGTCGATCGGCACTGGAACCTGCTCGCGGCCAATGGCGCTGTCACGAATCTGCTCGGCCTCGTGGCCGATGCCGAACTGCTGAAGCCGCCGGTGAACGTCCTGCGGCTTTCGCTGCACCCGGGCGGGCTCGCCCCCTTCGTCGCCAATTTCGTGGAGTGGAAGGAGCATTTGCTCGTGCGGCTGCGCCAGCAGGTCAGGACGACGGCGGATGTGCAGTTGGGGGCCTTGCTGGAAGAGCTCGTGAACTATCCCGACGCGAATGGCGGGACCGGTGCTAAGCCTGTGGCGACCGACGAACCGGCGATCGTCGTGCCGCTTCGGCTCAGGCTCGGCGATGCGACGCTGTCGCTGATCTCGACCACCACCGCGTTCGGCACGCCGGTCGATGTGACCCTGTCGGAGCTGGCGCTGGAAACCTTCTTCCCCGCCGATCAGACGACGGTCGAGGCTCTCCGGACGCTCGCCGCGGCAGCGGAGGGGCAGGCCTGAGCGATGGGGGAACTTTTCGCGGCAGCACCGGTTGCCTATTCGAAAGCCGCGGCAGCGGCGTCAGAACCGAAAGGACCTGCGCAATGGGTAGCACGACCGACAAGATCAAGGGCATGGCCAACGAGGCCGCCGGCAACGTCAAGCAGGCCGCCGGCAAGGCGCTGAACAAGCCGGAATGGGAGGCCGAGGGTAAGGTCCAGGAACTCAAGGGCGAAGCCCAGCAGGCGCTCGGCAAGGGCAAGGACGCTGTCAAGAAGGCCGTCGACAAGGTCTGAGGGACTTGACCCCGACAAATGGAAAGGGCCGCCGTTCGGCGGCCCTTTCTCATATCGGTCTCGCGGCGCGATCAGGCGGTACCGCCGAGCCCGCCGAGGAAGTCTTTGACCCGCCCGAAGAAGCCGGCGGTCTCGGGATGGGTATTCTGCGAGCTTTCGCGCTCGAACTCCTCCAACAGCTCGCGCTGGCGGGCGGTGAGCTTCTGCGGGGTCTCGACCACGACCTGGATGTAGAGATCGCCGACCTCGCGCGAGCGCAGCACGCTCATGCCCTTGCCCTTGAGGCGGAACTGCTTGCCGGTCTGGGTGCCTTCCGGGATCTTCACCCGCGCCTGCTCGCCCGAAAGCGTCGGCACCTCGATTTCGCCGCCGAGCGCGGCCGAGGCCAGCCCGATCGGCACGCGGCAGAACAGGTCGGCGCCGTCGCGCTGGAAGATCGGGTGCGGCTTCAGTGACAGGAAGATGTAGAGATCGCCCGCCGGTCCGCCGCGCAGGCCTGCTTCGCCCTCGCCGGCGAGGCGGATGCGCGTGCCGTCCTCGACACCGGCCGGGATGTTGACCGAGAGCGTTCGCTCGCGCGTGACGCGGCCGGCCCCCTGGCAGTTCTTGCACGGGTCGTCGATGACTTCGCCGCGCCCGTTGCAGGTCGGGCAGGTCCGCTCCACCGAGAAGAAGCCCTGATTGGCTCGCACGCGGCCATGGCCGCCGCAGGTCGGGCACTGCCGCGACTTCGAGCCGGGCTTGGCGCCCGTCCCGGAACAGGCCTCGCAGGAAACGGAGGTCGGTACGCGGATCGAGGCGTTCTTGCCGGTGAAGGCTTCTTCCAGCCCGATCTCGAGATTGTAGCGCAGATCGGCACCGCGCTCGCGGCCATTGCTGCTGCGCGGGCCGCCGCGCCTTGCATCGCCGAAGAAGGAATCGAAGATGTCCGACATGAAATCGGAGAAATCGGCCTGGCCGCCGCCAGCGCCGCCATTCTCGAAGGCCTGGTGGCCGAAGCGGTCATAGGCGGCGCGCTTCTGGCCGTCGGAGAGGATCTGGTAGGCCTCGTTGATTTCCTTGAACTTGATCTCGGCTTCCTTGTCGCCGGGATTCTTGTCCGGGTGATGCTGCATCGCGAGCTTGCGGAAGGAGCTCTTGAGTTCGACCTCCGTCACGGTCCGGCTGACGCCGAGGATCTCGTAATAATCGCGCTTCGACATCGAAACGATCTGTCCCTCTGCCTTTGACACAAGACGGCCGGACCTCCGGGCCCGGCCATGGCGCGTCAGGCATCTGCATCCTGCCCCACGCCATCCCTGAACGAGAGGGCCGGGTCAAGCCCGGCCCATTCATCCCGCGGGATGGAGAACGCGGATTACGCGCTCTTCTTCTTGTCGTCCGAGACGTCCTTGAAGTCGGCGTCGATGACGTCGTCCTTCTTGGCTTCCTCGGTCGTCGTCTCGCCTTCGGCGGCGGCACCTTCGGCCTGGCTGGCGGCATACATTGCCTCGCCGAGCTTCATCGAGGCCTGCATCAGCTCGTTGGTACGAGCCTTGATCGCCTCGGCGTCCTCACCGGTCAGCGCGGTCTTCAGCGCCTCGGCCGCCGTCTCGATCGCCGACTTGTCGGCTTCCGAAACCTTGTCGCCGAAATCCTTCAGCGACTTCTCGGTCGAATGGACCAGGCTCTCGCCCTGGTTCTTGGCTTCGACCAGTTCGCGGCGCTTCTTGTCCTCGGCCGCATTGGCCTCGGCGTCCTTCACCATCTTCTGGATGTCGGCCTCGCTGAGACCGCCGGAAGCCTGGATCTTGATCTGCTGCTCCTTGTTGGTGGCCTTGTCCTTCGCCGTCACCGAGACGATGCCGTTGGCGTCGATGTCGAAGGTCACCTCGATCTGCGGCATGCCGCGCGGGGCCGGCGGAATGCCCATCAGGTCGAACTGGCCGAGCAGCTTGTTGTCGGCTGCCATCTCGCGCTCGCCCTGGAAGACCCGGATCGTCACCGCGTTCTGGTTGTCCTCGGCGGTGGAGAAGACCTGGCTCTTCTTGGTCGGGATCGTGGTGTTGCGGTCGATCAGGCGGGTGAACACGCCGCCCAGCGTCTCGATGCCGAGCGAGAGCGGGGTCACGTCGAGCAGCAACACGTCCTTGACGTCACCCTGCAGCACGCCGGCCTGGATCGCGGCGCCGATGGCGACGACCTCGTCCGGGTTGACGCCCTTATGCGGCTCCTTGCCGAAAAACTGCTTCACCACCTCCTGGACCTTCGGCATGCGGGTCATGCCGCCGACGAGGACGACCTCGTCGATCTGGCCCGCCGAGATGCCGGCATCCTTGAGTGCCTTCTTGCAGGGCTCGATGGTGCGCTGGATCAGGTCGTCGACCAGGCTCTCGAATTTGGCGCGCGAGAGCTTGATGGCAAGGTGCTTCGGACCCGAGGCATCCGCCGTGATGTAGGGCAGGTTGATCTCGGTCTGGGCCGCGCTCGACAGCTCGATCTTGGCCTTCTCGGCCGCTTCCTTCAGGCGCTGCAGGGCGAGCTTGTCCTTCTTCAGGTCGATGCCCTGCTCCTTCTTGAACTCTTCCGCGAGGTACTCGACCAGGCGCATGTCGAAGTCCTCGCCGCCGAGGAAGGTGTCGCCATTGGTCGACTTCACCTCGAACACGCCGTCGCCGATCTCGAGGATCGAGACGTCGAAGGTGCCGCCGCCGAGGTCATAGACCGCAATGGTGCCGGTCGACTTCTTGTCGAGGCCGTACGCAAGGGCGGCCGCGGTCGGCTCGTTGATGATGCGCAGCACCTCGAGGCCGGCGATCTTGCCGGCGTCCTTGGTGGCCTGACGCTGGGCGTCGTTGAAATAGGCGGGGACCGTGATGACGGCCTGGGTGACGGGCTGGCCGAGATAGGATTCCGCCGTCTCCTTCATCTTGGTCAGGATGAAGGCCGAGATCTGCGACGGCGAATAATCCTTGCCGTCCGCCGAGACCCAGGCGTCGCCGTTGGAGGCCTTGGTGATCTTGTAGGGGACGAGCTTGAGGTCCTTCTGCGTCATCGGGTCGTCGTAGGTCCGGCCGATGAGGCGCTTGATCGCGAAGAAGGTACGCTCGGGGTTGGTGACGGCCTGGCGCTTGGCCGGCTGGCCGACGAGGCGCTCGCCATCATCCGTGATCGCGACGATCGACGGCGTGGTGCGGGCACCTTCGGAATTCTCGATGACCTTCGGTGTGGTGCCTTCCATCACTGCAACGCAGCTGTTGGTTGTGCCGAGGTCGATACCAATGACTTTACCCATGGATGGGATCCCTTTCGATTGAGCAGATCGCCGACCTGCGACGCCTTCACGCCGCCCGCCGGCCCATGGACCGGCCCGCACCCGCTGAAGCGGCGAACGAACCGGCATTCCACGTTTGACGGTGGTTAAACCGCCCCTTGGCGGCGTATATAGTGAGGGTGTTCCTGCCCTTGCAAGACAGGCGAGCCGATTAAGAATCGGCGAATACATATTTGCAGCGCAATAAGCCGGCGCCTTATGCCGCTGCCGACGCTTTCCGGCCGAGTGTGGCGTTTGCGTCCTTGCGTCCGCCCGATGGCCGGGTCATGCAGATGGGCCGTACGGCTTGACATGGATCCGATGAGAGCACGTCAGCGCATCGTCCTCGGCCTTGCAGCGCTGCTTTCGGCAGCCGCCGGTCTCCCGGCATGGGCGCAGCCGCTGCAATTGCCGGGCGCTCAGCCTTTCAACGCACCGGGAACCCACCAGGCAGCCCCGCCTGCGGCAGGTGCCCCGGCCACGCCACGCCAGGCGAGCCTGCCGGCCCTGAAGATCGCGGGCGAGGAGGCTATCCTCGGCAAGGCCTTGCATCATAACGGCAATCATGGCGCCGCGACCTTCGAGAAGCTCGGCAGCGGCTATGGGCTGAAGCTCAGCCTGGACGGCTATCAATCCGCCAATCTGGTCGAGCCCTGCGCGGTTTCGCTGGGCGATGCGCCCGTCCCGGTCACGCCGCTCGGCAAGCCGGCCGGTGTCCCGCGCTACAAGCTGGAAGCGCCGGTCTGCCCGATCGTCTTCGACGTGCTCGACGGGGCTTTCCTCGTGGTCGAGCCGACCGAGCCCTGCGTCGTCGAGACGGCGCAATGTCGTGTCGATCCGCGTGGCCTCTGGGGGCCGGAACTCGGCGTCGTCGCCGCCCAGGCCAAGGTGATTGAACGTGCGCGGGGAGCGGCGGAACGCGCATTGCGCGACGGCTACCGTACGCTGACGGCCAAGGCGAACGCCGTCGACCAGCGCACGCTCGCCCGCGAGCAGGCCGGCTTTTCGGGTGAGCGAGAGATGATCTGCCGCGATTTCCAGCGCGAGGGTCAGTATGGCTTCTGCGCCGCGCGGGTCACGGAGGCGCGTGCGGCGGAATTGCGGGCGAGGCTCGGGCTTCACACCGAGCCGAAGCAGGCGACCAAGCCGAGGCCGCGCGCGACGCCGCCGAAACCAGCGCCACTTTCGTTGACGCCGACGCAGTAGAGCGCGGCACCGAGGGGCGCTTCAGCCCATCCGTGCCACGAGAGCCGTCTCGTCCAGCCCGGCGAGCGCATCGATCAGGTGCATCGCGAAGCTGCCGGGACCGGCGGCACGTGCGGCCGCGATCTCGCCGGCGATGCCGTAGGCCGTCAGTGCTGTGGCGGCGGCGAGCGCCGGATCAGGCTCGACCGTCCGGCAGGCGGCGACCAGTGCGCTTGAGGCGCAGCCGAGCCCCGTGACCTTCGTCATCAGCGCGTGGCCATGGCCGATGCGGTAAGCTTGGCCGGAGCCTTCGATCTGGTCGATCTTGCCGGTGGTGACGCGCAGGACACTCTGCGCCTGCCCCATCGTGTCATCGAGCGCGGCCATCTCGGCGGCATTGCCACGCACCGTCACGCCGGGGAGACGCAGAATCTCCTGCGCGAGCCGCATCCTGAGCGGCGAAAGCTCGACGAAGACCGGATCGAGCACGAGCGGGATGTCACGCTCGCGGACGACATCGACCAGTTTCGGAATGGCGCGCTCGCCCTCCGGATTGATCGTGCCGAGATTGATCAGGATCGCGCCGGCCCCGGCTGCGACGGCAGCGACCTCGTCGGGATGGCTCGCCATCGAAGGGACGGCCCCCAAGGCGAGCAGCATGTTGGCGGTGACGTTCTGCGCCACCGTATTGGTCAGGCAGTGGACACGCGGGCGGCGCTCGGCCACCCGCTTCAGCACGGCCGCGACGCTTGTCGCGTCGAGGCCCCCGGTGGCTGTGCTCATTCGGCCGCGGGCAGGTAGATGCTGCCGCCCTTGTCGAGGAATTCCTTCGACTTGGCCGCCATGCCCTCGGCGGCCATCGCCTCGAGATTGGCGCGCTCGTTGTCGCTCATCGCCTGCACCTCGGCGCGCAGATCCTGGGTGATCTTCATCGAGCAGAATTTCGGCCCGCACATCGAGCAGAAATGCGCGACTTTGTGAGCGTCCTTCGGCAGGGTCTCGTCATGGAACTCCCGCGCCGTATCAGGGTCGAGCGCCAGGTTGAACTGGTCCTCCCAGCGGAAGTCGAAACGGGCACGCGACAGCGCATCGTCGCGGATTTTCGCGGCAGGATGGCCTTTGGCGAGATCGGCGGCGTGCGCCGCGATGCGATAGGTGATGACGCCGGTCTTGACGTCGTCCCGGTTCGGCAGCCCGAGATGCTCTTTCGGCGTGACGTAACAGAGCATGGCGCAGCCATACCAGCCGATCATCGCGGCGCCGATGCCGGAGGTGATGTGGTCGTAGCCCGGCGCGATGTCGGTGGTCAGCGGGCCGAGGGTGTAGAACGGCGCCTCGCCGCATTCGCGCAGCTGCTTGTCCATGTTCTCCTTGATCTTGTGCATCG
>JARYGW010000121.1:0-14356 GCA_033792295.1 Allobosea sp. | reverse complement strand
AACTCGCTGCCGGCCTCCTGCTGGCGCTTCTGTGCAGCGGCTGCGTCACGCTCGAGGAGCGGCGGGCGGCCGATGAGGCGCGCTGCCGCTCCTACGGTTTCCGCGCGGGGAGCGAGGGCTTCGCCAATTGCCTGCTGCAGATCGATCTCGATCGTTCGGCCGAGCGCCGCTATCAGTTCGATCAGTTCGATGCGAGTTTCGGCGGCGGCCCCTGGTATCGCTGGCGGCGGTGGTAGTTCCGGCGCTCCGATCAGGCTTCCAAGCAGAACACAGGCGCCTGTCCCATAGGAGCAGGGTTCGCTCTGCAGGTCAGGGCGTGAGAGCTTCTCGTGCCCGGCCGGCCTCCTCGAGGATGCGGACCGTCTCTTCGAGGCTCTCCTGCACGCCGAGCATGAAATCCTTGCGGAAGCCGATGATGGTGTCCGGCGGCTCGCCCTTGTGGGTGTAGACTACGGCGACCTGCTCGGGATTGACGTAGACGGGCTTGCCGTCGCGCGGGGAGGTGAACTTGCAGAGTTTGGGCACGCGTTTCTCCATGAGCCGGCGCGTCGGGCGCGGCTCGATAGGTAACGCGACCGCCCGACAAACCAAAATCTGCGTCAGTGGAAAACGAGCATGTGTCTGACGGGAGGCGCGGTGAACTACCGCAGAGAGGCGCCGCCAGCGACGGCCTCATCGCGCGCAGCGAGGATCCGGTGTGTTGCGGCCAGGGCCTGCCGTGCCCATTCGCGCACGCCCAATTGCGAGGCCCGTTCGAGATGCGGCACCTCGACGCTGATCGGCAGCTCGGCAGGGAGCTGGCTGAATATCCCGACGAGATCGATGCCGCCTTCGCCTGGCAGCAGCCGCGCTTGGCGAGCCGTATGGATCAGGCCTTCATCGGTCGCTGGAATTTCGCCGGGCGCGTCGCAGATCTGGGCATAGCTCAACCGGCCGGCCGGAATGGCGGCGATATCCGCAAGCGTGGTGTGCGAGCGCCCGGCATGGAGCGCATCGACCAGCACGCGCCCGTTCGGCTGTCCTGCGGCCTCGACGATGCGCTGGGCCGCGCGTGCATCCGGCACACGGGTCCAGGGCATGAATTCCAGGTCGGCGGTCAGACCGTAGGCAGCGGCTGCTTCGCAGAAGGCTGCGTAGGAGGCGGTCAGCCGGGCTTCGTCGGGATCGTCGCCGGCGGTCAGGATCGCGCGGACGCCGAGTTCGCCGCAGAGTTCCAGAAAAGGCTGGAATGTCTCCACCGTGAAATCCGCCGCCAGCCGGACGATCTCCATGTCGAAGACAGGCACGCCCGAGGCGATCGCCCGGCGTGTCTCGGCCCTCAAGGCGGCGTCCTCTATGAGAGGGCTGGCATCGCCGCCTGGCGCGGCCGGCAAGGAGCGCAGGCCGACGGCATCATAGCCGAGCTCGGCCGCGAGGCGGATGGCCTCGGGCGGCGGCAACGGCACGGTGGTGAGATAGGCGAGTGAGATCGTCGGCATCGTCGCGCTCCGGATCAAGCCAGGGGAGAGATCGCGGTCGGCAGCGCGATCGTCGAATACATCTCGCCGGTCAGCCATTGCGGCCCTCCCTTCGGCGGCCAGATGCCCTTGGCCACGGAATCAGCCCGAACAGCGGCTCGCTGGTCGAGGCTGGCGAACGGCCAGATATGGGTGAAACGCGCCGGCCCGTCGAGCGCATACATGGCGATGACGAGCGGCGAGAGTGCGACGCGGGCCGGCACGGCGGCCTCCCATGCAGCGATGGTCGGCGGCACGCCGCCATGCTTCAGCATATAGGTGCGGATCTCGTAGACCGAGCCGAACTTGCCGGTCGTGACCGGCGGCAGGAAGGGGAAGGGCGCATAGCTGTCGAAGCCGAGCGTGTCGATATCCTCGCCGCAGCCGAAAGGATTGCTGCTGGCAAGCATCCGCTCGCGTTCCTGCCGGAGCTCGGCCTCGTCGGCGAAGCTGCGCAGCACGGAGATCTGGTTGAGGCGGCCGATCTCGCTCGCCCAGCAGCCGAGGAGCTTGCCCTTCGCGCCGCTCTCCTTCAGGGACGCGTCGATGGCGGCGACGGCCGAGGCGGCCTTGCCGAGGCGGACGGAGAGGGTGGCGATTTCATAGCGCATGGTCTGTCTTCCCGTCGTTCAGGAGCGGTTGTTGGTCAGAGGCACGCCACTGGCGTGATGAGCGGCGACGTAGCCGAAGGTCATGGCGGGCCCGAGCGTGATGCCGCCGGCGGGATAGCGCCCCGCCATCATGCTCGACATGTCGTTGCCCACCGCATAGAGCCCCGGAATCGGCGCATCGCCCGGCCCGAGCACGCGGGCGCTGGCATCCGTCTTCAGCCCGGCGAAGGTGCCGAGGCTGCCGGCGACGATCTTGACCGCATAGAAGGGGCCGGGGCCGATCGGCGCGACGCAGGGGTTGGGCCGGTGCTCAGGGTCGCCCTGCACCCGGTTATAGGGCGTGTCGCCGCGCCCGAAGGCGGTATCGAGCCCTCGCGCGGCGTCGCGGTTATAGCTGGCGAGCGTTGCGGAAAACCCGGCCGCGTCGATGCCGCAGGCCTGGGCCAGCGCCTCGGGCGTGTCGCCGCGCTGCAGATAGCCGTTGCCCAGCCATGGCCCGATCGGGAAGGGGCGCGGACGGACCCGGCCGAGCCCGTAACGACGCAGGAAGGCATCGTCACAGACCAGCCAGCATTCCGCCGGCACATCGGAGGGGGTGGCGGCGAAGAGCGCCTGCATCACGTCATGATAGGAATCCGCCTCGTTGCAGAAGCGGCGCCCGTCCTGGCGCACCATGATCGCGCCGGGCTTGGCGCGCTCGATCAGATGCGGAAAGCGGCCGGTGTTGCCGTCGGGTTTCGGCACGAGCGAGACCGGCGCCCAGGCTCCGGCATTGGGCAATTCCGTTTCGAGATGCCCGCCGACGCTCTCGCCGAGCCGGATGCCGTCGCCGGTGTTGGAGCAGGGGGCGGCCGACCAGTGCTCACGCCCTGTCGGCGCATGCGGGAACAGCGCGGCCTTCCGCGCCGTGTCATGCGGGAAGCCCCCGGTGGCGAGCACGACGCCGCGCGAGGCGCGGATCGCCTGCCGGCGTCCGCCCGTCTCGACGATGGCGCCGGCGATCTGCTCCCCATCGCGCAGCAGCTCGATGGCTGCGGTGTTGTTCTGCAGGACGATGCCGAGATCGTCGGCGGATTTGAGGAGCCGCGCCGCGAGCGCATTGCCGTTGACCAGGTGCTGGCCGCGGCCATGCCACGCGCGATCGGCGAAATGCCGGGCGAGGCGACGCAGCACATGCAGGAAGGATGGCAGCTTGCGCGTGGCATTGAGGAAATGGCGCAGGTCGGCGCCGGAACCGATATTCATGCCGAAGGGGGCGACCTCGTCGAGCGGCGGTCGCAGATCCTTGAGGCGCGGACCCAGCTCGCGCCCGTCGAACGGCTTGGCGCAGAGCGAGCGGCCGCCGGTGCCGGCGCCGGGGCTCTTGCCGTGGAAGTCCGGGATCTGGTTGCCGTCGATGAAGTCCACGGCCGTCTCGCGCTGGAAGAAGGCGACCATGCGCGGCCCCTGTTCCAGCAGCGTCGTGACGAGGGCCTCGTCGTAATCCGCGCCGAGCTCGTGGCGCAGATAGGTGCGGATGGTTTCCTCATCCTCCTCGATGCCGGCAGCGCGGGCGAGCGGATTGCGCGGAATCCACATCCAGCCGCCCGACCAGGCGGTCGTGCCGCCGAACCGGCTTTCCTTCTCGATGACGACGACATCGAGGCCGAGCGCCGCCGCGGTGACGGCCGCGGCGAGACCTCCGGCCCCCGAGCCGATCACCAGCAGGTCGCAGGATTGCGGCAAGGCCTGGTTCATCAGGCCGCCCGCTCCGGAGCGGAGGTCCGCGACGGCACCGGGTTGCCGAGCGCATGGCGCACCGCGCGAAAGGCGAAGGTGATCGCCGGGCCGATGGTGATACCGGGCCCCGGATAGGTGCCGCCCATGATCGAGTTCGCCTCGTTGCCGCAGGCATAGAGCCGGCCGATCGGACGGTCGCCTTCACCCAGCACCTGGGCGTCCTCGTCGATGACGAGCCCGGTCGCGGCGCCGATATCGCCGGGCGTCAGCTTGACCGCGTAGAACGGCGCGGTCGCGATCGGTCCCAGCGTCGGATTGGGGAAGCCGCGCGAGGCGTCGCCATTGACGCGATGATAGTCGATGGTGCCGCGACCGAATTCCGGATCGACGCCGGTGCGGGCATAGTCGTTCATATGGGCGATGGTCTCGGACAGCGCCGCCGGATCGGCACCGATCTTGCCGGCGAGCTCGGCGATCGACGCCGCCTCGGTGAGGTAGCCGTCGGCGAGGAAGGGCTGCAGGTTCTTCGTGCCCATGCGGACCATGCCGAGCCCATAGCGGCGCAATCCGTCGGCATCGGTGATGATCCAGCAGGGGATGGTCGGCCGGCTGCGATGGGCCTCGAACATCGCCCGGCCGAACAAGTGATAGGAGGTCGATTCGTTGACGAAGCGCCTCCCGCTTTGGTCGACGCAGACGGTGCCCGGCTTGCTGCGGTCGAGCACGAAATGCGGGAAGACGGCGGTGGTGCCGTCGGAGCGTTTGCGGGTCGAGACCGGCGCCCAATAGGCATTGTCGAGATTGCTCTCGCCGAAGCGCGCGCCGAGCTTGAGCGCCAGATCCTGCATCGCGCCGGTATGGCCGGGCGCGGCCGGGCTGAAGGAGGGCACCGGCTCGTTCAGCATCTCGGCGCGCCGCTGCGGATGGCGGTTGTAGCCGCCGGCTGCGAGCACGACGCCGAGCCGGGCCTTGATCTTGCGGCGAAGATCGCCCTGCACGGCGCTCACGCCAGCGACGCCTTCCGGTCCCGTCAGCAACTCGTCGACCGAGCAGGCGGTCACGATCGTGGCGCCATGCTTCTTGAGGGTCAGCAGCAGGCCGCCGATCAGCGCATTGCCCATGACGAGACGCGTGCCGCGCCGCTTGCGCAGGCGGTCGACGCCGTAACGGCCGATGATGCCCGCGGCATGCCGGAACGAGGCCCAGGATTTGCGCAGGTTGAGCAGGTGGCCGATATCGGTGCGATCGATCATCATGCCGCCGAACAGTGTGAATTCCGGGATCGGCGGACGAATCCGGTCGATATCGGCGCCGAGTTGCCGGCCGTCGAAGGCCACGGGCTCCAGCGCTCGCCCGCGCAGGGTCGAGCCTTCGACATCCGATTCATAGTCGGGATGCGTCGGATAGGGCCGGAAATGCGCGTCCGTGCGGCTTTCGAGCGTCGCGATCGCCTCGGGGCCGGCGCGCAGGAAGGCATCACGCAGACGGGACGAGGTGCGGTTGCCGACGACGCCGTCGAGAAAGCGGGCGGCCTTCTCGACACTGTCGCCGGTCGCGACCTTCTCCGCATGCATCGAATTCGGGACCCAGGTCGTCGCGGCGGAGAGCGCGCTCGTCCCGCCGACATGGTCCGTCCGCTCGATCACCAGGACGGAGCGTCCCTCGATTGCGGCGAAGACCGCGGCGGACAGGCCGGCGGCGCCTGAGCCGACGACGACGAGATCGTATTCCGGCTGCTCCGGCAGGGCCTTCAGCGTCGTGAACATGATCTGCCTCAGCCGATGCGCTCGCCGGCGAGCAGGAACTCGACCATCGCGTTCTGCAGTGCCTGATACATCTGCGTGCCCGTCGAGGTGCGGCAGCCGCGAGCGCGGGCCGCCTCGATCAGCGGCGAGATCGCCGGAACGGTGATGACGCAGCCGACGAAGGTGTCCGGCGAGAGCTTGTCGACCTCGACCGGCAGCGCGTCACCCGGCTTCATGCCGGCAGGCGTGGCATTGGCGACGATGCCGAACCCGGTCGGGTCGGGCGAGCCGGCGAAGACCTTCGCCTTGCCCTTGCGGTTCAGCCGCTCGATCAGGCTGTCACGACGGACGGTATCCGCATCATGGATCGCGAGCTCGCTGACCCCGGCGTCGACGAGGGCGAGCGCGATGGCCGAGCCCGCGCCGCCGGCGCCGATCAGCAGCGCACGCTTGCCCTCGGGCTCACCGCCATTGGCCTTGACCGCGCCGACGAAGCCGAGCCCGTCGACCATCTCGCCGTGCCAGGCGCCATCCTTGCGGCGGCGCATGATATTGACGGCGCCGAGGAAGTCGCCGCGCTCGGTCGCGCTGGCGCAGTGCCGGTGGCAGGCGAACTTGTGCGGTACCGTGACGATGATGCCGTCGAGATTCGGCACGTGGTCGGCGGCCTTGAGGAAGGCGTCGAGATGTTCGGGCGCGACCCGTACCGGCGCGACGATGCCGTCATGGCCGCGCTCGGCGAAGGCCGCGGTCATGCCCCCCGGCGACTTCACCTGTGCGATCGGCTCGCCGACGATGACGTTGAGGCGGGTCGCCCCGGTGATCTTGAAGTCCATGGCGTTTTCCTCGGGTCCTGACGCGCGGCCGTTCAGGCGGCGCATTGCGGTGCGGTTTCGACGACGCCGAGCAGGCGGGCCTGCGTCGCTTCGTCATGCTCCAACTCGGTTGCGTCGCCTTCGAAGGCGACCTGGCCGTTGACCAGCACATAGGCGCGGTCGGTGATCGGCAGCACGAGCTCGGCGTGATGCTCGACGATGACCATGGCGACGCGACCACGCAGCTTGACCAGGGCTTCCATCACCTCGTTGACGACGGCCGGTGCCAGCCCCTCGAACGGCTCGTCGAGCAGAACGAGCTTGCTGGGAACCATCAGCGCGCGGGCGATCGCGACCATCTGGCGTTCGCCGCCCGAGAGGTTCTCCGCCTTTGCTGCCTGGCGTGTCTTGAGGCGCGGGAACAGGGTGAAGGCCTCTTCCAGGCTGATGCCGCCGGGGCGCTGGGCGAGCAGCAGGTTCTCGGTCACGGTCAGGTTCGGGAACAGGCGCCGCCCCTCCGGCACCAGCGAGATGCCGAGCCGGTTGATCTCGAAGGGTTTGAGCTTGCGCAGATCGGTTCCGGCGAAGCGGATCGAACCGTTGTCGAGCGGAAGGCTGCCGGTCAGCGCACGCAGCAGCGTCGTCTTGCCGACGCCGTTGCGGCCCAGCAGGGCGACGGCCTCGCCTTCGCGGATCGTGATATCGACGCCGGAGAGGACGGTGCTGCCGCTATAGCCGACGGCGATGCCTTTCGCCTCCAGCAGCACGGCGTCGGCCTTGACCCCGGAGCGATCGACGGCGGGAGCCGTCGCCCGCTCGCCATCCTTGGCGGCGCCGAGATAGGCGGCGATGACCTCGGGATTGCGCGCGACATCGGCGGGCTTGCCATCCGCGATCATCCGGCCCTGATGCAGCACGGAGATGCGGTCGGAGATCGCGAGAACCCGGTCGATGTCGTGCTCGATCAGCAGCACCGCATGGCGCTGCGCCAGCCGCTGGATGAGGTCGGCGACCACGATGCGATCGGCCTCGGCGAGGCCGGCGAGCGGCTCGTCGAGCAGGAGCAGCTTCGACTCGATCGCCAGCGTAACCGCGATCTCGAGCAGGCGCTTGGCGCCGTGCGGCAGGTCCTGGCTCGGATCGGCCGCATGGTCGACGAGGCCGACCGCGTCGAGCAGCGACCAGGTGCGGGCGTTGACCTCCGCATCGGCATGGGCGTCGCGCAGCAGGCCACGGGCGCCGCGGCGCTGGGCCTGCACCGCGATCCGGACATTCTCGAACACGGTCAGGTTCGGGAAGATCGATAGGATCTGGAAGGAGCGGGCGATGCCGAGCCGGGCGCGGGCATGCATCGGCAGCTTGGTGATGTCCTGTCCTTCGAAGAAGACCTGCCCTGCGCTTGGTGGCAGCACGCCGGTGAGCATGTTGTAGAAGGTCGTCTTGCCGGCGCCGTTGGGGCCGATGATCGAGTGCAATACGAAGGGCCGTACCTGGAGGTCGATCTCCTTGGCGGTGACAAGGCTGCCGAAATGCTTGGAGAGCTTGCGCGTCTCCAGGATCGGCTTGTCCGGGTCGATAGCCTGCGCGGCGCTGACATAGGGCTCGATCACCGCCGGGCGCGGGGGAATCGTGTTGCGCGTCAGCGTCCAGCGCTGGCGTCCGAAAACGCGCTGCACCAGCCCGGTGATGCCCTCCGGCGAGAGCAGCGCGAACAGGATCAAAATCGGCGCGAAGATCAGCCACCAGTTCTCGGTGACGGCCGAGAGCCGGTTCTCCAGGATGATGAAGCTGATCGCGCCCCAGAGCGGACCGAGGAAGTGGTGCACGCCGCCGAGCACGGTCATCAGCAGGGCGTCGCCCGCATGCTGCCAGCTCAGATTGTTGGCGTAGACGCCTTGCAGCAGGAAGGTGAGCAGCGCACCGGCGAAGCCGACGAATCCCGCCATCAGCACGAAGGCGCCGAGCCGCAGCAGATAGACATTGAAGCCGAGGCTGCGGGCGCGCTGCTCATTGTCGCGCACGGCCTGCAAGGCCCGGCCGAAGGGCGCATGCATGATGCGCCAGAGCAGCCAGACGCTGGCGAGGACACAGGCGATGACGAAGCCGTGGAAGCCGAGGTCGCTCGGGAAGGTCGGGCGCGCGACGCCTTGCAGCCCGTTCTCGCCGCCGGTCACGGCGGTCCATTTGAACGCGATCTCGAAGGCGATCTGCGAACAGGCCAGCGTCAGGAGCGAGAAGTAAAGCCCCTTGCGGCGCAGGATCAGCGCGCCGAGCACGAGGCCGAGCGCCAGCGAGAACAAGGTCGACAGGACGAGACTGCCGAGATCGGCGGAAATCCGCCCCAGCACGAAGAAGGCGGCGGCGTAGCTGGCGCAGCCGAAGAAGACGGAGGCGCCGAAAGGAACGAGCCCGGTATAGCCGACGAGCAGGTTCACCCCCATGCCGTAGAGCGTGTAGATCGCGATCTGGGTGATGAGGCCGACCGGGGCGCCGAGGGCGAGCCAGAGCGCCGTCAGGCCGCAGAGGACGAGGCCGACCCAGAGGACCGGATGCGTGAGCAGGGCGCGAAGGCTCATTCGAAGCGCTCCCATTTTTCACCGAAGAGGCCACGGGGACGCACGAGCAGGATCGCCGCCATGAGCACATACATGGCCGCGCCCGCCCATTCCGGCTGGAACTGGATAGTCATGGCGGTGGTGATGCCGACGAGCAGGCCGGCGATGATGGCACCGGCGTAGGAGCCCAGCCCGCCGATGGTGACGATGACGAAGGCCGGCATGATCGCGCTCGCGGCCATGGAGGGCGTCACGGTCCAGAGCGGCGCGGCGAGCAGCCCGGCGAGTCCGGCGAGCAGGCAGCCGATGCCGAAGACGAAGCTGAACACGACCGGCAGGTTGATGCCGAGCAGGCCCACCATCTCCGCGTCGCGCGAGCCGGCGCGGATGATGCGGCCGAAGGGCGTATAGGTCAGGAAGACCCAGAAGGCGACGAGCGCGGCGACCGTGACCCCCAGCACGAAGAGCCTGTACTTGGTCAGCAGGATCGGCCCGTATTCGACGAAGCCGGAGAGGAAGCGCGGCGCGCTGAAGGGCAGGGGCGCGCCCCCGAAGGCCATGCGCAGGATCGCCTCGACCAGCAAAGCCAGCGCGAAGGTCAGGATCAGACCGAGCAGCGGCTCCTTGCCATAGAGATGCCGGATCAGCACGGCCTCGACGATCATACCGACCACGCCGGTCAGGAGCGGCGCCAGGAGCGCCGCCCACCAGCCGAACTCGCGGGCGAGGACCAGGGCGAAATAGGCGCCGAGCGCGAAGAAGGCGCCATGGGCGAAATTCACGATGCCGAGCAGGCCGAAGATGATCGACAGCCCGACCGCGATCAGAACGTAAAGGAAGCCGAGAACCAGACCGTTGACGGTCTGGGACAGGATCATGTCCAGCATGGCGGACGCTCCCGCAAAGGCGCGAAGGAAGGAGGCCGGGACCCGCGACGGGCCCCGACTGGCGAGCGGCTGCGTCAGCCGGCCATCTTACAGGCGCTGTCGGCCTGGCTGCCGAAGGCCGCATCGATGTCGGCCTGGCTCTTCGGGAGCTCCGCCTTGATGTCGAAATAATCCCATTTGTCGGTGATCTTCGGCTTGATGCTGGCGATCAGAAGCCGGCTCACCAGCTGATGATCGAAGGAGCGGTAGCCGGAATCGAGATCGCCGCGCTTGACGTGCCACTTCTCCAGCGCCGAGACGACGGCCGCGGAATCCGTGGAATTGGCAGCCTCGATCGAATCGAGCAGGGACTTCATGCCAAGCCAGCCCATCCAGGCCTTGTCGGCGGCCGGGCGGTTGTATTTCTTCTCGTAGGCCGCCGCCATGGCCTGCTCTTCGGGCGGGTTGTTCGGGTTCTTGTAGTACCAGGTGATGGTGTAGAGCCCGTCCGCGGCCTCCGGGCCGACGCCCCAGATATCGGTGTTGCCGACCGAGATCTCGGCGAAGGGAATCTTCCCGCGCATGCCGAGCTCGTTCCACTGCTTCAGGAAGGTGGTGAGATCGCTCGCCGAGATGCCTCCGATGACCACGTCGGGCTTGGCCGCGCGAATCTTCAGGATGAAGGACGAGTAGTCGGGGGTGCCGACCGGCACTTCGTCGGCACCGACGATGGTGATGCCGTTAGCCTTCGCATACTCCTCGAAGGAGCGCTTGATGTCCTGGCCGAAGGCATAGGCGGCGGTCAGCAGATACCACTTCTTGCCGACATCCTTGCAGTAGGGTGCCAGGACGCGGGTGTGCACATCGACCGGCGGCTGCAGCCGGAAGGTGTATCTGTTGCACGACTTGCCGGTGATCTCGCCCGCGGCCGCGTTCGCCGCGACGTAGGGGACCTTCGCCTTGTTGGCGACGGAGGAGATCGCCAGTGCAAAGGAGCTCAGCGCGCCGCCGACGATGCCGGCGACCTTGTGCTCGCCGACGAGGCGTTCGGCGTTCTGCTGGGCGCCTTGCGGATTGGGCTCGTCGAGCCAGACGATCTCCGCCGGCCGGCCCAGAAGGGTGTTGTTGCGTTGCTCCAGCGCCAGCATGCCGCCTTGGGCGAGATATTCCGCCTGGTCGACGATATTGCCGGTCTTGGCCCAGATCATGCCGATCTTGATCGGCTCGGCGGCGGCGGCGTTGCCGATATACGGCATGCCGAGCTTGGGGGCGATCAGCCCGGCGGCGCCGAGCGAGCCTGCGCCGAGAAGCAGGCTGCGGCGCCCGATCGAACGATTGATGATTGGTTTGCGAGCGTCGGTCACGACGTCCTCCCTGCTGTGGCGTTCCCTTGCCGGAGCCGATTTCTTGTTTCCCGTCCGTTGCGGCGGGCCGACCGGCATCGAGGGCTGTAGCACAACTGGAATCGAATTCCACTCTAAAATTCAAAAATGGAATCCGATTCCGGTTTTGCTTGACGCAAGCCGGAAGCGCGCGACATAAACGGCACGGGAGGAAGACCATGAAACCGCTTTCGATCGGGCTCGTCGGGGCCGGGGCCATCGGCCGCATGCATGCGGATGTGATCGCCCGCAGCGATTTCGCGGCGGTCTCCGGCGTCGCCGATCCGACGGATGCGGGGCGTCAATATTGCCGGGAGTACCGCTTGGCCTGGTATCCCGATCACGGGGCCCTGCTCGATGCGGGCGGGGTCGAGGCGCTGATCGTCGCCACGCCCAACCAGACTCATCTGGAGATCGGGCTGTCCGCCATCGCGCGCGGCATTCCGGTCCTGATCGAGAAGCCGGTGACCGTCACCGTAGCCGAAGGCGAGACGCTTTCCGTGGCTTCGGCGAGCGCCGGCGTGCCGGTGCTGGTGGGGCACCACCGTCGGCACAACCCCATCATCGCCAAGGCGCGCGAAATGGTCCGGGGCGGGGCGCTCGGGCGGCTGACCAACGCGACGGTGCTCTACACCTTCTACAAGCACGATGCCTATTTCGACCTCGCCTGGCGCCGCGAGCCCGGCGGCGGACCGGTGCTGATCAACCTGATCCACGAGATCGACCTGATCCGCTTCGTCTGCGGCGAGGTTGCCGCCGTGCAGGCCGTGACTTCGGGCAACGTCCGTGGGCTGCCGGTCGAGGATACGGCGGCGGTCCTGCTCGAGCTCGAGAATGGCGGGCTCGTCACGATCAGCCTGTCGGACACCGCCGTTACACCCTGGAGCTGGGACCTGACTTCCGGCGAACTGCCGAACTATCCCAAGCAGGCGAAGCCGGTGAATTCGCACTTCATCTCCGGCACTGAAGGCTCGCTTGCGCTGCCGGGGCTGGAGCATTGGCGTTATGACGGCGAGAAGAGCTGGTTCGCCGATCTTACGCAGGACGTGGTCTCCGTCCAGCCGGAGAGCCCGTATCTGCGCCAGCTCCAACACCTCCGCGATGTCACACGTCATGGTGCACAACCGCTGATCGATGCGGCCGACGCCACCCGCACGCTCAAGGTGACGCTTGCCGTGCAGGAGGCGGCACGCCAAAGACAGCGTCTGGAGATGCATTTTGGATAAGGCGATGGCGAAGAGGATCGAGGACGAGAGCCAGCTGGAAGAGGCGGATGCGGCGCCGAGCGGCCTGCTGGAGCGCACGCTAGGCGTTCTCGAATTGCTCGCGCTGAATGCGCGCGGGCTGCCATTGTTCGAGATTGCGGAACGTCTGAAGATTCCTCGCAGCGCGACGCACCGCGTGCTTTCGAGCCTGGTCGAGCACGGCTATGTCCGGCAGGAACGCCATCACGGCACCTATGAGCTGACGGCCAAGATCGCCTCGCTCGCCTTCAGCTTCCTGGCGGGGGCGGGGATCACCGACCTCGCCCAGCCGATTCTCGATCGGCTCGCACAGGAATCCGCAGAACTCGTCCGTCTCGCGCTGATCGATGGGCGCGAGCTCGTCTGGGTGGCCAAGTCGCAGGGATCGCCCTTCGGGCTGCGCTACGACCCCGATATGGGGCAGGCGGGCCGGCTTTCCTGCTCGGCCAGCGGACATGCCTGGCTGTCCTGCCTGCCCGAAGAGGAGGCCATCGCCCTGGTCGAGCGGCAGGGCTACGGCTCGCGCGAAGAGTTCGGCCCGAAGGCGCCGCAAACCCAGGCCGCTCTGCTCAAATATCTGCGCCAGGCGCGCAAGCGCGGCTTCAGCCTCGTCGTCCAGACCTATTCGCCCTGGATGAATGCAGCGGCTGCGCCGATCCGCAATCCGCAGACGCATGAGGTGGTCGGCGCCGTCGTGATCGCCGGCCCGCATATCCGGCTCACCGAAGAGAAGATGCTTTCGCTGTCCCCGCTGCTGTTGAGCGCCGCCCGCGAGCTCACCCTTGCGATGGGGGCGAGCCCGGGCCTTTCGCCCAAGCGGTCGCGAGATCCCTTCTTCGCGTAGGCCATTTCAAAAGCGCCGGCGCGAGATGATCGACAGCCCGGCTGCGCCGAGGGAGGTTTCATTGCAGGTTCTGTTGACGGGAGGCGCCGGATTCCTGGGCGCCTGGATTTGCCGCCGTCTGTCACAGCGGGGCGACCGGATCCGGATCTTCGACCGGGCCGAGAACAGGAACATCATCGCGGCCATTGCCGGAGCGCCCGCTGCCGCGGCTTGCGAATGGGTCATTGGCGACATCACCGATGCCGAAGCGGTGGCCACAGCCGCGAGCGGTTGCGACGCGATCATCCACCTTGCCGGGGTTCTCACCTGGGCCTGCCAGGAAAATCCCGCCCGCGGCGCTGCGATCAACCTGATCGGGACGTTGAACGTGTTCGAGGCTGCGCTGCGCCACGGCATCGGCAAGGTCATCTACACCAGCAGCGCCGGCGTCTATGGGCCGCAGAGCGGCGCGTTGCCGGTTCCCGTTTCGCATTATGGTGCCTTCAAGCTCGCCTGCGAGGGCAGCGCGCGCGCCTATTTCGCCGATCACGGGCTCTCCAGCATCGGCTTCAGGCCCTATGTCGTCTACGGGCCGGGCCGCGAAAGCGGCCTGAGCGCGGGACCGACATTGGCCTGCCGCGCAGCGGCGCATGGCGAAACTTATGACTTTCCCTATGAAGGCGCGGCCGGACTCGTCTATGTCGACGACGTCGCCGCTGCCTATGAAAGTGCGCTGCGGCACGATGCGCCCGGGGCGCATGTCTTCAACATGATCGGGGAGCAGGCGACGCCCGAGAATGTCATCGCTCTGTTGCGCGAGCTCGCGCCGGATTGCGACATACGTCCCGGTGGCGCGCCGATGCCGTCTGCCCCGGAGATCGCGGAAGGGCCGCTGCGGGAGGTTCTGCCCGACGTGCCGTTCACGCCGCTGCGCGAGGGTATCGCGCGGACGTTCTCCTTCTATCGCGACGGGACGCTCTGATTCGATGAAGGCTGCCGCCCATACCTTCGGCTTCGTCTGGCAGGACAGCGCCGAAGCCACCTTCGAGGCGCTGGCGAAGGCCGGCTTCCGCCATGTCCAGCTTCTGGCGACCCTGCCG
>JARYGW010000120.1:0-14381 GCA_033792295.1 Allobosea sp. | reverse complement strand
ACCCGCCGCTGCGCGGCCGCTTCGCGGTCCCTGACCCCTCCGCACCGCCATGCCCGGGGTCGGCGTCTTTCACAAACTTGACGGAGACGACGATGACGATCGATCAGCACATCGAGGAACTGCGCGCCGAGCTGCGGAACGCCGTGTATCGCGGCGAGCGGCGCAAGATCGAAGCCGAGTTGGCGGCGGCCATCGCCGAGCGCGACGCGGCCCTCGCGGCCTGGGCGCAGGACCCTCCTCAGTGAGGGCCCTTGGTCCACGTGGCGCAGCGCCTCCGGCGGCGCCGGGCTTTGCCGGCGGTGCCTGGACCCCCGTCATCGGCCGAATTTGGGCTCCCAATTCGGCTCGCACTCTGGCAATTTTGTCCCCGATCAGAGGATGCCTATGCCGAACCGAATTCCGCTCGACCCCAAATTGCCCAAGACTTTCGACGCCACCCCGAACGAACGGCGCAGCAAAGCGCAGCTCGATCAATGGTGGGATCGTCCCTATGGCCTCACCCGCCCCGATGGTCGCATCGAGGTCCGATGCCTGAACGGCGGGGCCTGGGATCGCTCCACCCACCTCGGCATTGCGGATGACTACGATGCAGCCTGCGCACTGGCCGAAGCAAAACAAATGGAATGGCTGAAATTCCGGGAGCGGCCCTGCACGTGTCTCGACGAAGGCCGCGTCACGGTGATCCGCCAGCCTCAGCGGCCCGACGAGGAGGTAGTCGAGCTCGCTTCGTTCCCGACAGCAGAAGCGGCGACCGAGTATCTGCGCGCCAACTTCCCGGAAATCTCGCCATCGGCCTAGCTGTCTTGGCCGGTCATCCGCCCGTCGTGGCTTCCCCGTCCCTCGGCGTCGTCGGTCACAGGCTCTTTCAGGCCACGCCGAAAACCCAGCCTCGCGGCGGAGCCACTGTGGGCTCTCATCTGCGACTTGCCTGGGCCGGATCGCGGGGACCTTCCTCACCTTCTGCCGGCGATCGGCGGCATGGATGTAGCGGAAGCAGGGGGTCTGCGCGTGCCAACCTTATCGGCATGCGCCTTGTCGACCCTTCGGCGGCGGCCTCGCCGGACGCCTCGAGATAGGATAGCAGCAGACCCGTCGCGCGGGAGTACGCGGTCTTAACGCGGGCCTGGTCGAGGACGCTCGCGTCTCGCACCCCGCCCGCTCGTCGCCACGGGACGCCAAGGGCCAGGGGCGCCTGTCTTTCATTCCGGATGCTTTTCACGACGGGCACGCCCATTTGCGTCCTCGATTACGGCTGGTCTGACCGAAGGACGATCCCGCTGCGCGGGCTCTCGATCTTGTCCCCGCAACGCCCGTCCTCGACTTTCTTCCCCTGGCGCTGCGCGCCATTCCTCGCGGTTCAAGAAAGTCGCTGCCGGCCGCCCTCCACTTCGTTTCGGCCCTGCGGGTGCGGGTCGATCGCCTCCGGTCTCACGACCGCCATCGAGGTCGCGATGGACGCGGCCCGAGAAAACCAAGGAAATGAGGCAATGGCTACCATCGGCACCTTCACCTCCACGGGCAACGGCTTCTCCGGCGCCATCAAGACCCTCAACCTCAACGTCAAGGCCAAGTTCGTCCGCGTCGAGAACCCCTCCGAAAAGGGTCCGCACTTCCGCATCTACTCCGGCAACGTCGAGCTGGGCGCCGCCTGGCAGAAGGTCGCCAAGGACACCGAGCGCGACTACTGCTCGGTCAAGCTGGACGACCCGAGCTTCCCCGCGCCGATCTACGCCACCCTGATCGAGGTGGAAGGCGAGGAAGGCCTCCAGCTCATCTGGTCCCGGCCGAACCGGGACTGAGCTCCCTCAAGAGGGCTCCGCCGCGAGGCGGGGCCTTCTTCTTTTTCGGACGGAGGTCCCGCTTACGACCGTCCATACCGTCGAGGAACTCCACGCCGAGCTCCGCGACTGCCTGTTCACCCCCGCCGAGCGCAGGGCGCTGGAAACCGAACTGGCCGATCTTCTCCGTCGGGGCAACGGAGAATTCACGCCTGGCGACGACGAGCCGCCAGCCGGTCAGACTTCCACCGCGGGAGCATAGCCCCGGCGCCGCTTCGTCCGCTCAAGCTTCGCGAACGCTTCGCCGGCTTTCGTGCCATCGTCGAATGTCTGCATCATCGTCTGGCCGCTTGTGCCGATCCGGCCCCAGTTGCGCACCAGCGCCGCGCCGCCGAACAGCGTCGGCTGGATCGACAGCAGGTAGAACCGGCGCATATTGCGGGTGGCATCGATGCGACGGAGATGAAGCGGATCCGGTTCACGTTGAGGCATACACCGAGTCTCGCGCCTTCCGGATTCGGTGTCCAATTAGATTAATGAATCGCGTCGGCCCTACTGATTCATTTTTCCGATAGGTCAGTTGCACCATGGATGACGCGAGCCGTCCCATCGCCGCACCAGTCCTTCCTCGACCAGCGTTTCCCCGATCGAGCGGCCGCTGCGTGTCACCGTCCTGAGCTTGCGACCATAACGGTCTTCGTCCCGGTAGCCGCTCACCAGCGAGAACGCTTCAGCGTTGAGCAATTGTTGCAACCGGGATTTCGCGGCCTCCCCCTTAATCCGCTCTGCCTCGCACCGAGGTGGGCTGAGTTCCGGCGCGTCGATGTCCGCAATCCTGATCTTCACACCATCCAGCCAGAACGTATCCCCGTCGACAACACAGGTGATGCGACGTCCGACGCCGCAGATTGGGAATGTCGCAGCGAGCATGTCGTTCTGCGACCCTGTCGCACCATGCATCGACCGATCGGGCATCCCCATGCCGCTGAAACCCAGGGACATCGCCATCACGATGATCGCGAGCAGCACCGCCAGCAAAGGTCCCGGCAATCGCCGGTAACGGCCTTTCGCTTTTCCTCGTAGCGGCTCCTTCAACAGCGGCCTGTCACTCCGGTACAAATCAGATTTGTCCTCGCTGGAATTCCTGAATGGGTATGACTGTCGAGAGGTTACGGTCGTCCTTCGAAAGCTGGAGAGGGTCGCTGTCTTCCGCAGGAGAATTTGGGCGAGCCCCTGGCGGGGACGGCTCTACTCGCGCCGCCACGGCGCCGCTCCCGGAGCCCGCAAGCGGTCTCCGCCCTTCGGGTGACGATCCTCTCGCAGGCCAAGCCTTGCCAAGTTCGTCATGCCTTCTCCTTCGGCTGGAATCGGTTCGTGCCGACGCACGCCGCCATGTCGGCGCGCCGGAACCAGATGGCACGCCCGCAGCGCAGCGGGCGATTGCCGGCCGTGAAGATGATCTGCTCATCGGTCCGCATGCGCAGGACCTCGTGCGGCATGATGAGCGGCCGACGCGCGAGCTGCTTGGACCGGGTCCGCGACGATCCCGACATTTGCGAAGAGCGGCTGAGCTGGTCGACCTCGACCGTCGTGTCGCCGCAACGCCTTGAGATGTAATCAGCGGTCTCCGGGTCGTTGATCGCGGCAAACGAGATCCACGACGCGCTCTCGAACCACTTGCTGGTGGCGTCACGCCCGCCATAGGCCTCGCGCATCTGACCGATCGATTGATAAAGCATCAGCAGGGTGATGCCGTATTTGCGGCCGGCGTCGCGGGCGGTTTCGAGAATCCGCAGATAGCCCAGCCGGGCGACCTCATCGAGCAGGAACAGGGTGTGCCCGGTGACCTCTCCATTCCGATTGTAGATGGCGTTGAGGAGCGAACCGATGATGACGCGGGCGAGCCCGGCATGGTTCTCAAGCGTCTTCAGATCGAGATTGATGAAGACGTCGGTTGCCCCGTCGGCAATCTCAGCCGTGGTGAAGCTGGAACCTGACACCAGAGCGGCATAGTTCGTATAGGAAAGCCAGTGGGTTTCCTTCGCCGCATTCGCGTAGACGCCGCTGAATGTCTCCGGCGTCATCGCGATGAACGGCGCGACGTTTTCCTTCACGAAGTCCGATGCCGAATTGTCGTAGATCGTCTGCAGCCGCTGGCGAAGCTTCGGCTCGGGTTCGGACAGGTTGGCGCGCACCTGGCGCAAATGCTGGTCCTTCTTTTCCGTATGACCGGACAGGCAGACGTCAGCGACCAATGCCGTCAGGAGCTGCAGCGCCGAGGCGCGAAAGAAGTCGTCCCGTGCCGATCCCTGCCGCGGGTTGTCGGTCATGATCCATGACGCGACCGCGGCGATGTCCTCTTCCTTCGTCGCCCCGTGCTGACCGACCCAGTCGAGAACATTGAACCCGATCGCCGCCGAGCGTGGATCGAGAACGAAAACCTGCCTCCCGGCATCCTGCCGATGCGCCGTGACCATCGGCGCGACCTCGTTCGAGGGATCGAGGACGACCAGTCCGCCGCCCCATTTCAGCGCGGTCGGGATCGTGACCGACGTGGTCTTGAAGCCGCCCGATCCGGCGAACGCGATGCCGTGCGACGAACCGAAGGACGCGTCGAAGCACAGCAGCGGGGATCGGCCTCCGGCGCCCCATGTCTCGGCATCATCAGCACGGAAGGCACGGTCGGCGACCGCATCCCGATCGACACGATAGCGCTCGCCGATCACCATCCCGCCTGTCTCCGGAAGCAGGCGCGCGGCTTCTGTCATCGCCATCCAGTCGGACTCGCCGTGGATGGCGCGCCGGCCGCGGATGCGCCGCGGCGCGGCGGCCGCGAACGCCGCGTTCCCCCGCAGCGCCACACGCAACCCGAACACGGCCGCGAGGACCGCGACCGTCGCGCCGATGACCGTCGAGGGGTCGGTGTAGGCGAGAAGACCCTCTCCGGACCGCACGGCGTTGACGAAGGAATGTAGCCGCGCGATTTCGCGCGAGGCGGCGATGGCGGCCACCAGACATCCGCCGGCGACGACCCCCCATCCGGCCAAGCGGATCGCGCTTGCGCCCGCGGCTGCAAACAGAAACACGATGCCGGCAGATGCCGCCAACACGTAGGGCAGGGCGATGCCGATCCGGCCGAGCGCCAGGCGCGCGTTTGGTGTCGCTCCGAAGCGCGACAGCCACGTTTCGACCCCGCTGATGGCGAGGCAAAGCCCCGCCATCAGCACGGCCGGCGCGATCGCCAACGCGATCTTATTTGCCTTCATGACCGAATGCCCTTGCGCCGATCGCCGTGAGGCGTTCGCGTTCCGCCACATCGGCGCGCATCCGCTCGGCGGCATCGACCAGCAGGCCCAGCAGCAGCGCACGCTTCTCGTAGCGCAGCCCCGCCTTGACGATCAGGCCGCCCAACTCGATCTTCTCCCTCGTATCCTTCTTGCGGGCGTCACTGGCGTCGGACCGGCGCATGCGCTCAGCCCTGGTCAGTCGCGCCCGCAGGCGCGCCAGCCGCGACGGTCGAGGCCGCCTTTGCGGCTTTGCTCCCGCCCTTGCGAAACCGCCCGACCATCTCCTCCAAAGCCGAGAGCAGCGCCCCTTCCTCGATCTCGATCTCGCCCAGTCCGGCTTTCAGCGCGATGCGGCCGATGCGTTCGGCCTCGCGTGTCTCAGCCTGCTTTAGCTGCTCCTGGAGCCGAGCGATCTCGTCCCTGATCTGCCGCGAGGGCTTTTTCATTCCGAACGACCTTTCCTGTCGGCTTTCAGCGAAGCGTCCGACAAGGAAAGCCGGGGAGAGCGCAAAGCGCGACCCCGGTAATTAACGGGGTCGGCGAAGCCGACGCTTTGGAAGATCATCCCGCCGTTCCGAAGGAGCGGCTCCAAGGGCGCAGTTATACGTCGCTGACGCGACGTCCTGCTTCCCGCCCCGAATGGGCGGGCCGATCCCGACGAACACCATGTTCGCTCAACCGGGATTGCGCCGATCGTGGCCATCACGCACTTCACCGTCCAGATCATCAGCCGCGGCACCGGCGGCAGCGCCGTTGTATCGGCGGCCTATCGCCATTGCGCGCGGATGGAGCACGAGGTCGAGGCGCGCACCATCGACTACTCCAACAAGCGCAATCTCGCGCATGAGGAGTTTGTACTGCCGCCCGACGCTCCGGCCTGGGCGCGTACCCTGATCGCTGACCGATCGGTTTCGGGCGCGGCGGAAGCCTTCTGGAACAAGGTCGAGGCGTTCGAGAAGCGCTCCGACGCGCAGTTCGCCCGCGAGGCGATCATTGCCCTGCCGATGGAGCTGACGACCGAGCAGAACATCGCGCTCATGCGCCAGTTCGTGACGCAGGAAATTCTGTCGCGCGGACAGGTCGCGGACTGGGCCTATCACGACGAGCCCGGTAATCCGCACGTCCATCTGATGACGACACTGCGCCCGCTGACCGAGAACGGATTCGGCGGCAAGAAGGTCGCCGTCGTCGGCGACGACGGGCAGCCGCTGCGGACCAAACAAGGCAAGATCCGCTACGCGCTCTGGGCCGGTGACAAGGACGAGTTCCTGGCACAACGGGCGCGATGGATCGACCTGCAGAACCATCATCTCGCGCTGGCCGGCCTCGATATCCGGGTCGATGGCCGCTCCTACGCCGAGCGTGGCATCGATGTCGTGCCGACCACTCATATCGGCGTCGCGACCAAGGCGATCGATCGCAAGGCCAAACGTCAGGGCAACCCTCAAGCGCTCGATCGGCTAGCGGTCTTTGAAGAGAACCGCGCCGAGAATGCGAGGCGCATCGAGCGTCGGCCCGAGATCGTGCTCGACATCGTTACCCGCGAGAAAAGCGTCTTCGACGAGCGCGACATCGCCAAGGTGCTGCATCGCTATGTCGACGATCCCGGCACATTCCAGAACCTTTTGAACCGCATCCTGCAAAGCCCGCAAGTGGTGCGGCTGCAAGCCGAGGGAATCGACTTCGCGACCGGTGCGCGGGCGCCGGCCCGGCATACAACGCGCGAGCTGATCGGCCTGGAAGCCGAAATGGCCCGCCGCGCGATCCATCTCGCCACGGCCCGCGGTTTCGGCGTTCGGGAAGGGGCCGCGGAGGTGGTGCTGGCGCGGCACGCGCAGCTCTCGGCGGAGCAGCGTGCGGCGCTCGAGCACATCACGACTCCGGCGCGGATCGCGGCAGTGGTCGGACGCGCCGGCGCCGGCAAGACCACGATGATGCGCGCCGCCCGCGAGGTTTGGGAGGCGGCGGGTTATCAGGTTGTCGGGGCTGCGCTCGCCGGCAAGGCGGCCGAGGGCTTGGAGAAGGAAGCCGGCATCACTTCCCGCACGCTCTCGTCCTGGGAGCTGCGCTGGCAGAACGGCCGCGATGGGCTTGACGCCAACACCGTGATGGTGATCGACGAGGCTGGCATGGTCGCCTCGCGCCAGATGGCGACCTTCGTGGAAGCGGCCTCGCGAGCCGGCGCCAAGCTCGTCCTGGTCGGTGATCCGGACCAGCTCCAGCCGATCGAGGCGGGCGCGGCGTTTCGTGCCATCGTCGAGCGCATCGGCTATGCCGAGCTCGAGACGATCTACCGGCAGCGTGCGCAATGGATGCGCGACGCCTCGCTCGATTTCGCGCGCGGCCGCATCGGCGAAGCGCTGTCAGCCTATCGCGGCCATGGGCGCGTCCTGGGGTCCGAACTCAAGGCCCAGGCGCTCGAAAATCTCATCGCGGACTGGAGCCGCGACTACGATCCCAGCAAGTCGTCGCTGATCCTGGCGCACCTGCGCCGCGACGTGCGTGCCCTCAATGACATGGCGCGCGCCAAGCTGATGGAACGCGGTCTGCTGGCGGACGGACACGCTTTCCGAACCGCCGATGGCGAGCGACGTTTTGCCGTCGGCGACCAGATCGTTTTCCTCCGCAACGAGACCTCGCTCGGCGTCAAGAACGGCATGATCGGCAAGGTCGTGGAAGCGGCGCCGCGGCGCTTCGTGGCCGAGATTGGCGAGGGCGCCGATCGCCAGCGCGTCGAGGTCGATCAGCGCTTCTACTGCAATGTCGACCACGGCTACGCCACCACCATTCACAAGGCGCAGGGCGCGACGGTCGACCAGGTGAAGGTGCTGGCGACGCTCTCCCTCGATCGTCACCTGGCCTATGTCGCCATGACCCGGCATCGCGAGGACGTCGCGCTCTATTACGGCCGGCGCTCCTTCGCCTTCAACGGCGGCCTGACCACCGTTCTCTCGCGGCGCAACGCGAAGGAAACCACGCTCGACTACGCCGGCGGCCGCTTTTACCGCGAGGCACTGCGCTTCGCCTCGAACCGCGGCCTTCACATCGTCCAGGTCGCCCGCACGCTCGTTCGCGACCGCGTTCGCTGGACCCTTCGCCAGAAGGAAAAGCTGGCTGGCCTCGCGCAGCGCCTGCGCGCCGCCGGCGTGAAGCTCGGCCTTGTCGAGCCCCGCATGTCAACCGTCAACGCCACCAAGAAGGAGGCCCCGCCGATGGTCGCCGGCGTCACCACATTCCCGAAATCCGTCCCCGAGACGGTCGAGGACAGGATCCTCGCCGATCCCGGCTTGAAGAAGCAATGGGAGGACGTCTCAACGCGGTTCCGGCTCGTCTTCGCCGACCCCGAAGCCGCGTTCAAGGCAACCGCCATGGACGCCATGCTGAAGGATTCGGCGGCGGCTGCCACCACGCTCGAGCGGCTCGGCGCAAAGCCTGAATCATTCGGCGCCCTGCGCGGCAAGACCGGCCTGCTCGCCACCAAGTCGGATAAGCGCGAGCGGGAGCGCGCCCAGGCCAATGTGCCGGCGCTGAAGCGCGACATCGAACGCTATCTCCGCCTGCGAGCCGAGGCCGAACACAAGCATGAGGCCGAGGAGCGGGCGATCCGGCATCGGGTGTCCATCGACATTCCCGCTCTATCGCGCGACGCACGCCGGGTGCTGGAGCGGGTGCGCGATGCCATCGACCGCAACGACCTGCCGAGCGCGCTCGAGTTCGCGCTGGCCGACCGGATGGTGAAGGCGGAGATCGACGGCTTCAACAAGGCGATCGCGGAACGCTTCGGCGATCGCACATTCCTGACGACCGGCGCTCGCGAGCCGAACGGGCCGGCCTTCGACAAGGTCGCAGCCGGCATGGACACCACCCGCCGCGAGCAATTGAAAGAGGCCTGGCCGGCGATGCGCGGCGCGCAGCAGCTCGCCGCGCAGGAGCGCACCTCCCAGGCGCTCAAGCAGGCCGAGGCGCAACGTCAGACACAGCGCCAAGGACAGACCCTGAAATGACGCGGCGCTCTCCGATCATCATCCTCACGGCCGGCATGGCAATGGTCGCGGCCATTCTGATCGCCGGGTGCCGGACCGGATTGCGCGTCAACATGACGCCGAGTTACCCGCGCGGGCTATGGCGGATCGAGGCACTCGATCGGACGGTCGCGGTCGGCGATCTCGTCTTCATCTGCCCGCCGGACACGGCTGAGTTCGAGCGCGCGTTTCAGCGCGGCTACATCCAGCGCGGCCTCTGCCCAGGGGGGTTAAGCCCGCTCATCAAGACGGTTGTCGCCGTCGGCGGCGACCGAGTCGACATCGCCAACGAGGTGACGATCGACGGCCATCCACTTGCCGATTCCGCGGTTCGGCGCACGGACGCCGCCGGCCGGCCTCTCGAGCGCTTTGCCGGCGGCATCGTTCCCGCCGGCGAGCTCTTTCTCCACTCGGATTTCGCAGGCTCCTATGACTCCCGCTACTTCGGCCCGATCCCGGCATCGGGCGTGCTCGGCCGCGCGCGGCCCGTCCTTACGTTCGGGCCGTAGCCTCTGGCGCGCGCCAGCGCTGGTGGCCGCTGCCGCCGCTGTGGGCGGCGTCGCTTGGAGCGGTCAGGCCCTCGCGCTGCCGCTCGCCTGCGCGTTTTCGCTATTATGGAGCGTCGCGTCCTCTCGAACCGCAGCGGCCATGGTTTCGGCTGCCTATTTCCTTGCGGCGTCGCGTGGACTGCCGCAGGGCGTTGTCAATTTCTATAGCGCCGATCTTGCCGTTGGTATCGCCTTGTGGCTCGGCGCCGCCGCGACCTTCGTCCTCGTTCATGCCGTCGCATGGCAAAGGCAACCGGGGTGGAGGAGGGTGCTCCGCCTTGGCGCTGCGGCGGTCCTGATGAGCCTGCCCCCGTTCGGAATCGTCGGATGGGCCCAGCCCATCACCGCCGCCGGCGTGCTGTTTCCGGGATGGGGTTGGTTCGGCCTGGCTGGGACCGCGGCGATCTTCCTGACCATGACGACGCGCCAATGGCCGATTGCGGCGATCCTCACCGCTGGGCTCTGGATCTGGTCGGCCTGGCATTGGACTCTGCCGGCCCCGCCGGAGGGATGGATCGGCCTCGACACCAGAATGGGAAGCGCACTCGGCCGCGCGCCGGATCTCCTTCAATCGCGCGAGCTCCTGCGGCGCGTTCGCGAATCCGGCGCGGACGGTGCGCGTGTCGTCGTGCTCCCGGAGAGCGCGGCGGGGCTGTGGACACCGACCATGGACAACTTCTGGATCGAGGGTCTGCGCGGAACGGCCGTCAGCGTGATCGCCGGTGCCGCGATCGTCGATCGCGAAGGCTATGCGAACGTCATGATGGATATCGACCGCAGCCGTGCGCGCCTCCTTTACGGCGAGCGCATGCCGGTCCCGGTCTCCATGTGGCAGCCTTGGCTTGCCTGGACCGGGCAGGGCGGCGGCGCCACAGCCGCGTTCTTCGGTGACGCTGTCGTCGAATTCGCCGGCCGACGCGTCGCGCCGCTGATCTGTTACGAGCAGCTGCTGGTCTGGCCGGTTCTGCAATCGATGCTGTATTCGCCCGACGTCGTCGTCGCCATCGGCAATGACTGGTGGACCGCGGGCACCAGCATCCTCGCCATCCAACAGACCAGCGCTCAGGCCTGGGCACGCCTGTTCGGACTGCCGCTCGTGCTGTCGTTCAACAGCTGAAGGAGATCGCCATGGTCGATGCAGCCACCATACAGCAATGCGCCGATCCGGGCCTGAAGCCAGCGATCGTCGAGAAGTTCATTCACGCGGCCGGCGCGCCCGACCCCCTGGCGGTGACGATCCGCGCCGGCAACCGCGTCATCCTCGTGACCCCCCCGAAGACACCGGACGACGCGATGGAGCTGGTTCGCCGCTACGTCGGCCAGGCCATGGTCCGGGTCGGCGTGACCCAGTATCCGGCCGGGCTTGGCGTCACTGACGTCACTCAGCTCAAACCCGATCTCGTCGACGCCTGCGCCAACATCAGGATGGGTACGGCCCTGTTCGGCAAGGTCTATCGGATTGTCGTGAAGTGGTACGGGACGCCGGCCGAGGAAGCGTTCCGCGATGCGATCGACGCTTGGTCGACGGGGTATTTCGAGGGAAAATACGTCTTCGACCAGCCCGATCCGGGCAACACGCCGGCACGCAAGGCTGACCCGGACCAGGAGGGCAAGCCCGTGAACGGCGATGACGCGGCGACCGCCGCAGCAAGTCCGGAGAACGGCGCTGCTCAGGTCAAAGAGCCGGACGACCCGAACAAGGCGGGCATTCGGATAGATCTGAGTGGCATAGGCGTGGGCAAGCCGAGATAACCCGGCGGCACGATGCTAAGATCGCATTCTACCGCTGGCTTGAAAGTGTCATATACGATACCATATGAGCGTCGAAGTCGAAGTCTATGAGGACGAGAACGGGGTGCGGCCGTTCGACGTCTGGTTCGATGGGCTTCCTCCGGCCCATGCCGCCAAAGTCACCGCCGCGGTCACGCGGCTCGGCGCTGGCGGACAGTCGGGCCTGAAAGCGGTTGGCCATGGCGTATCGGAATGGCGCATCGACTGGGGGCCCGGCATCAGAATCTACCTCGCGTTCGACGGGACGAGGCTGATTATCCTGCTCGGCGGCGGAACGAAGAGCCGCCAGCAGGCCGACATCGCCCGGGCGATCGAGCGCTGGACCGACTACAGGCGCCGCAAGAAAGCGGCAAAGGAGTGAGAGCGATGGCCCTGTCGCGCAGTTTCAAGGAGACCGTGAAGGCGCGCGCCGCGCGTGATCCGGCGTTTCGGGCGGCCCTGCTCGGCGAGGCAGTCGAGGCGTTCGCGGCCGGCGACGCCGAGACGGGGAAGGCGCTGATCCGCGACTACATCAACGCCACGATCGGCTTCGATCGACTCGGCGAAGCCGTCGCGATCGATCCCAAGAACCTCATGCGCATGTTCGGACCGCGGGGCAATCCACGCCTCACCAACCTGTCGGCGGTGTTGCGCGAGCTCAACCGGCGCGAGGCTGTTCATCTGAAGGTCGAACCCGAACGGCTGGCTGGGTGAGCACATGGCCCCGCGTGTCGTCGCCGACATCGCCGGCATCTGGATCGGCAGAATGACGTCAGCGTCGTAAGCGAAGACGAGCCCCTGGCCATCCAATTACTGCCATCGCGGCAGGATGCCCTCGTTCCCGGTCATTTCGCCGACACCCAGGTGCAGACGCTCCGCGACCATTCCAAGGCTACGGAGCGTCGCGTCCTCGCTCTGGTGTGCGATCACATATTCGGTCAGCCGCGCGATGCTGGGTGACCGGAGTTCGCGTTCCAGACCCTCGTTCTCGGCCTCGATTTCCAGCAGCAGGTGTCGGACGTCTGCGATCACCGGCGCACCTCCCATGTCGCGGGACAATGGATGCTGAGACTGAACCATTCCGGCCAAATTTGCCATGGCCCCTTCGGCTAGCGCCAAGCCCTTGTTCCATCTATAAGGATTCGCAGGGCAGTACGCGCTGCCTGGAGGTGTGGAAGCCTCTGTCTAGCGGTTGGTGCCGGCCGTGACGGCGCCAGGATCCTCTGACCTAACGGCCGGGGGCCTGTGACGTATGTCCAGGTGCCTCGGTGCTAAAGGTCACAGGGCTGTCTAGACACAGCTTCCAACCCCCGGCTTGGGCTCAAGGGATTAACGTCGGCGGGGGCGCACCGCAGACCCAGCGTGTGTGAGAACTGTGGCCTCGAACAGCGATGACGAATCGTCCGGCGTCGGGCTTGACCGCGGCCTTGAGCAAATCTTCGGGCGATTGCCGAAGCTCGAGCTCGAGCGCCTCACCATCGATGCAATCCGCGACTACCGCGCCAGCGTGGCGATCGCCGAGGCGGCGCGGCTGGTACGTGTCGCCGCAGAAGTCGACGGGAATAGCTGTCCCCAGCGCCGCGCTGAGCTTCAGAAAATCCATGAAAACGCCGAAGCTGATCATCGGGCGCGTCAGCTTGTCTTGAACAACCTCATCGATCGCCTCGGATACGTGCCTAAGGTTCCTTCCGGGTAGCCGCTTTCGCCCTGCAGAGCGGTCAGCAAATCCGCCCACCACGGAGCCACAAGCGACAATATGCGAGTTGACAGCATGCGCGCTGCCGCCGATCGCTTTCGCGGACTCTCCGGGCGCTTTTTCAAATCGGCAAGGGCCGTTGCATCCTGACGGCTTCCTTAGTCAGAAAGTCCTCAGCGCGCGCCCATCTAGATCAACTTCTTTTCCATCGCAATCCGAACCGCCTGCTGCAGGTTGCTCGCGCCGAGCTTGTCGCGCGCGTTGTCGAGATAGAACTGCACCGTGCGCGGCTTGATTCCGAGCAGGTCCGCTATGACGTTCATCGACTTTCCGTGCGACGACCAACTGAGCGACGTTGCCTCTTGCGTCGACAACGTCACATCGCCCGCCTTGAGGGACGACCTCGCTGCTAGGCTGAGATGAATGTGGATGTAGGCAAGCGCGAGAGCGGCCTCCATCGGATCCCATGACGGCGGGACCTCGGCCTGTGGCCGATCTGACGCGAGCGTAACCATCGCAGTGCGACCATAGCTTGTCCTGATCGGGACAGAGACGCCGGAGCGGATACCGAAGTCAATGGCCTGCGAATAGAACCGTTTGATCTCGCGCGAGCTTCTGAGCACACTGCGATCCTCCGCCGACCATGAGAACAGGCGCATCCGGCGCTTCGCGGTCGTCACGACGGGATCGATGGTCGTATAATGGTTCTGAAAATAAAGGTCCTGCCACTCGGCAGGATAATCAGTGAAAGCAACGATGTCGTCGCCGTGAATATGAACGTAGGCATAGCGTTCGAAACCGGAGGCGACTGCAAAGTTCCGAAGCGCGTTCCGAATGGAGCGCTCGTCGCGTGCTACATCGACAGCATCAATCAGCCCCTGTAACTGCCCGCCCAACGTGAATTCCTCCTGGTCGTCATCCTCGGAGCATCAGCGCGACGGCACGCTGCTCGTCGAACGAGGACCACCGCTCTCTCGTCTTTTTCTGATCAGACCTCCATATTTGCCTGGTAAAGCTCACCTCCGTCCTTGTTGAACCCGCGAACCGTTAGGTCCGCGGAATCGGGCAATAGGTTTCGCGGCGCCCTTTTCGATCGATCCGTTCAATGCCGACGCTGTCAACATTGAGCGAGGCATGAGACTTACTCATCGAATGGGCCCATCGCTCGCACCACGGCGTCAGCGACCTCAAGGGTCTCCCGGTTTTGTCTTACAGCCGCGCCCACAAGACGCTTGCACGCCTCACGCTCGCTCAGGCCCTTCACGGTCATCAAAATTCTA
>JARYGW010000011.1:0-37883 GCA_033792295.1 Allobosea sp. | reverse complement strand
GCAAGGTTTCGCGGCCTTTTTCTGCCGGCTTGCGATTCCGGGCGACATCCCCGATATAGCGGGTGGGAGGTTGGCGAGGGACGTCTCACTCGCCAACCGGGTCAGGTCCGGAAGGAAGCAGCCCTAACGAGACCGAACGGGTCTTCGTCCAGCCTCCCACCCGATGCCAGCCGCACGTAAATGGCCTGATCGGCCGGCGGCGGCATTGACCCTCGCCCCTCGATTGGCGAAACCAGTTTTCATGACCGATCCTATCGACGCCGCTACCGCAGACGAGCCGGGCTTTGCCGGCTTCGACCCCGCGCCGGCGCCGGCCGTCGCCGCGCCGACGCCCTATCGCGTGCTCGCGCGCAAATACCGCCCGGCTCATTTCGGCGACCTGATCGGCCAGGATGCGATGGTGCGCACCCTGACCAACGCTTTCGCGGCGGGGCGCATTCCACAGGCCTGGATGCTCACCGGTGTCCGCGGCGTCGGCAAGACCACGACGGCCCGCATTCTCGCCCGCGCCCTCAATTATCAGACGGCCGATGGCGGTGGCGCGCCGACCACCGATCTGCGCGAATTCGGCATCCACTGCCGCGACATCATCGAGGGTCGGCATATCGACGTGATGGAGCTCGACGCAGCCTCGAACAACGGCGTCGAGAACGTCCGCCAGCTCATCGAGGGTATCCAGTACGCGCCGGTCTCCGGCCGCTACAAGGTCTACATCATCGACGAGGTTCACATGATGTCGACGGCGGCGTTCAACGCGCTGCTGAAGACGCTGGAAGAGCCACCGGCCCACGCCAAGTTCATCTTCGCGACCACCGAGATCCGCAAGGTGCCGATCACCGTGCTGTCGCGCTGCCAGCGCTTCGACCTCCGCCGTGTCGAATCCGACGTGCTGGTGAACCATCTCTCCGGCATCTGCCGTACCGAGAGCGTCGAGGCCGAGGATGAGGCGCTGGCCGCCGTCGCGCGCGCCGCCGAGGGCTCGGTGCGCGATTCGCTCTCGATCCTCGATCAGGCCATCGCCCATGCGGCAGGCCGGATCACGCTCGACGACATCCGCTCCATGCTCGGCCTCGCCGACCGGGCTCGCATCATCGATCTGTTCGAAGCGGTGATGAAGGGCGATATCGCCTCGGCACTGGGCGAACTGCGCGCGCAATACGATGCTGGCGCCGACCCGGTCGTGGTGCTGAACGACCTCGCCGAATTCACCCATCTGGTGACCCGCCTCAAGCTCGTGCCCGAGGCGGTGAAGGATGCGACGCTGGCCCAGGCCGAGCGCGTGCGCGGCGGCGATTTCGCCCAGCGCCTCTCGGTCCGCGTGCTCGCCCGCACCTGGCAGATGCTGCTCAAGGGCATCAGTGAGGTGAAGCAGGCGGACCGGCCGGTGATGGCGGCGGAGATGGTGCTGGTGCGCCTCGCCCATGCCGCCGACCTGCCGACGCCGGATGAAGCACTTAAAATGCTGCGCGACGGCGCGGGCGCCATCGCGAGCGGCAATGGCCAGGGAAATGGCAATGGCGGCGGTGCGCCGCGCCTGCCCTCCGGTGGTGGCAATACCGCGCTCGCCGCCCGGCCGATCCTTGCCAGTGCCAATCCCGCGCCGGTTGCCGCGCCGCGCGCGGTCGTCGCGCCGCAGGCGATCGTGGCCTCGATCGAGGATGTGATCGCGCTCGCCTCCCAGCACCGCGAGATCACCTTGAAGATCGCGCTGGAACGCGATGTCCGCCCGGTGCGCTTCGAGCCCGGCCGCATCGAGTTCTCGTTGGTCGAGGGCGCCTCGCGCACCTTGGCGCAGGATTTGTCGCGCAAGCTCAAGGAATGGACCGGCCAGACCTGGATGGTCGCGGTCGTCAACGCCGAGGGTGGCGCGACGATGCGCGAGCAGGCCGCCGCCGCCAAGGATCAGCGCGAGAGCGATGCCGCTGCGCACCCATCCGTCAAGGCGGTGCTGGAACGCTTCCCGGGCGCGCGCATCGTCGACGTCCGCGATCCGCGTGCCGTCGAGGCGGCCGAGAATGCTGCCACGTCGGGGGCCGAGGGCGATTATCTGCCGGATGGCGACGAGCCTCTTTTCGACGATGCCGAGCCGGATTTCGACGGCATCGATTTCTGATACCGACCGTTACAACCCGTTCCGAGGAGGATTTCCCATGCGCGACATGATGGGTCTGATGAAGCAGGCTCAGCAGATGCAGCAGAAGATGGCCGACATGCAGGCCGAGCTCGAGACCATCGAGGTCGAGGGTACGGCCGGCGGCGGCATGGTCACGCTGACGATGACGGCCAAGGGGGCGCTCAAGAGCGTGAAGATCGACCCCAGCCTGATGGTGCCGGACGAGCGCGAGATCCTCGAGGACCTGATCGTCGCTGCCGCCAGCGACGCCCGTAGCCGCGCCGAACGCGTCATGCAGGAGCGCATGGCCGAGGTCACCAAGGGCCTCCCGATTCCGCCCGGCATGAAGCTGTTCTGAGACTGGCTTCGAGCGCAGAATGTCCCGCACCGTCGCCGGCCCGGAGATCGAGAGGCTGATCCAGCTCCTGGCCAAGCTGCCGGGGCTCGGGCCGCGCTCGGCCCGGCGCGCCGCGCTGCATCTGGTCAAGAAGCGCGAGCAGCTTCTCGGCCCGCTTTCCGAGGCCATGGCGGTGGCACGCGAGCGCATCGTCGTCTGCTCGACCTGCGGCAATGTCGACACCAGCGACCCTTGCGGGCTCTGCACCGATCCGCGCCGCGACGACAGCCTGATCGTCGTCGTCGCCGATATCTCCGATCTCTGGGCGCTGGAGCGTTCCGGAGCGGTCTCGGGGCGCTATCACGTCCTCGGCGGCGTACTCTCGGCGCTCGACGGCGTGCGGCCCGAGCATCTCTCGCTCGATGCGCTGGTGGCGCGCGCCTCCGATCCGCAGGTGAAGGAGGTCATCCTCGCGCTCAACGCCACGGTCGATGGCCAGACCACGGCGCATTTCATCACAGACCTGCTGGCACATCTGCAGGTCAAGGTGACGAAGCTCGCCCATGGCGTGCCGGTCGGTGGCGAACTCGACTATCTCGACGACGGCACGCTGGCCGCCGCGATCCGCCAGCGCACCGGCTTCTGAATCTCAGAACTTGTAGGCGATGCTCGCGCGGGCGCTGTGCGACGTCAGCTCCTGCTCGCCGGTGAGGCCCGGGAAGACGCCCGAGGTCGCGAAGCGGTTCTTTCCGAAATCGGTGTAGCGGTATTCGGCGCCGAAGATCAGATGGTCGGTGAAGGCGAAGTTGACGCCGCCGCCGATGTTCCAGCCGGTCCGTGTGCTGGTCAATCTTTCGCCGAAGCCGGCCGGATCGAAGGCGCGGCGCTCGAACTCGGTGAAGGAGGCGCCGCCGGTTGCGTAGATCATCAGCCGGTCGAAGGCGTAGCCGATGCGGGCCCGTGCCGAACCCTGCCAGTCCTGGCTGACGCGGGCAGCGATGCCGGCACCGTCGAAGCGGCTGCGGCTGTTGACGGCTTCTATATCGCCTTCGATGCCGAGCACGATGCTGCCGAACTGATAGTTGAAGCCGGCATGGGCACCGCCGAAGGCGGAATCGTCGTCGGCGCGGAAGCTCATCGGCGCGTAGGGGCCGGTGGGCGCGCCGATGCGGACGCGGTTGCTGCCCCAGGAATACCCGCCCTGCACGCCGGCATAGAGACCGGTCCAGGAATAGAGAGCCGGCAATTCCGGCGCCGGCGGCAGCGCGACGCCGCGCGGATCGGCCGCGCCGGCCGCGCCCGACAGCAGGATCGCGAGGCTCGTCAGGCCGGCTTTGAGCAGCTTCGTCATCGGCTTTCCGTTGAAACACTGCGCCGGCCAAGATGGCGGCGCAGGCCGATAACGAAGCATTAAGGTTAACAATCGGCTAAGCTCGGCCGGAGGCTGGCTGTTACAGGAACAATTGCAGTCCGGGCCTGTTGCCCACAAGCTGCGATCGGCAACGGAGACCGAACCCCGAAATGGCTTTCTTGAAGCGGATGACCGGCGCTGCGGGGATAGGCGTTGCGCTCGGCTATCTCTCGGGGATCGTCTCTGGCCGGAACGGCCGCCGCAAGCGGGAGGCGGCGCGTGGCCGGCATGCACGCACGCCGCTGCAGATGACCTGGCTCGGCTGGAAGGATGTGCTGCTGCGCTTCGCCGGCAATGTCGTCGACAACCGCCTGACCTCGCTCGCCGGCGCCGTCGCCTTCTTCACGCTGCTGTCGCTGGTGCCGGCGCTTTCGCTGCTCGTCTCGATCTACCGCTACTTCACCGATCCGGCGACCATCGCAAGCCAGCTCGATGCGGTGACGGCCGTGTTTCCCGAAGCTGCGCGTGAACTCATCCATGAGCAGGCGCTGCGGCTGTCGAGCAATGCCGGTTTCTCGCTGTCGCTGACTTTCGCGGTCAGCCTCCTCGTTGCGACCTGGTCGGCCAATGCGGCGGTGAAGGCGATCTTCGATGCACTCAACATCATCTACCGCGAGCAGGAAAAGCGCAGCCTTCTCAAGCTCAACGCCGTCTCGCTACTCACCACGGTCAGCGGCATCGTTCTGCTCACGCTGGTGCTGATCATCATTGCGAGCCTGCCGGTGGTCACGGCGCTCTTCCCGTTCCATTTCGAGCTGGAGCGGCTTATCAGGCTGGTGCGCTGGCCGATTTTCCTCGTCATCGCGACGCTCTCCATCGCCTGCCTGTACTGGATCGGTCCGAGCCGGGAGCGCATGCGGTTTGTCTGGGTCATACCGGGTGCCATCGCCGCTGCGCTACTCTGGGCGGCTACGTCTTACGCCTTCTCCTGGTATGTCAGCACGCTCGGCAACTACACGGCGGTTTATGGCTCGCTCGCAACCGTCGTTGTCTTCATGACCTGGCTCTGGCTCTCGGCGACGATCGTGCTGGCCGGTGCCGAGCTCAACGCCGAGCTGGAGCACCAGACGGCGCATGACACCACAACGGGCCGACCGAAGCCGCTCGGCGCGCGCGGCGCGACGCTGGCCGACCGTATCGGCCCGCCGCGGGCCGGGTGATCCATGCTGGACGCCGGGACCACTCGTCACGAGGATCTGCGCAGTGGCGCCGGTCCGTGGCGTCACGGCTCGCCGCGCCCGCCCGGCCGCGCGCTCGAACGCGATACGCGTTGTGATGTCGCCATCGTCGGCGCAGGCATCACCGGCGCCTTCCTCGCAGAGCATCTGACGGCGCTCGGCTTCGATGTCGTAGTGATCGATCGCGAGCGCGAGGGCTTCGGCAGCACGGCCGCCTCGACGGCGATGCTGCAATGGGAGATTGACCTGTCTCTGCGCGAACTCGTCGCGCTCTACGGCTTCGAGCGGGCCGCGGAGATCTTCAGGCTGAGTTTTCAGGCGGTTGAGGGCCTGAGTGCCCTCGTCCGGGAATTGGCTTTGTCCTGTGCCTTTGCCCGGCGTGAGACGGTCTATCTGGCGGCGGGCGAGGTCGGCCCTCGCGAATTGCTCGATGAGGCTGGGCTGCGCCAGAGGGCAGGGCTGCCGGGCGAATTCGTCGAGCACGCCGCGCTCATGGCCGCCTTCGGCTTGGACCGTGCCGCCGCAATCGTTTCGCCCCGCTCGGCGGAGGCCGATCCGCTTAGCCTCTGTCATGGCCTGCTTCTGGCGGCTGCTCGGCGCGGTGCCAGGCTGATCCGCGACGAGGCTGTCGCTTATGATGACGCTGGTCGGTCGGCCGCCGTCGCGCTTTCGGGCGGCGCCACGGTCGAGGCCGCGCATATCGTGCTCGCGACGGGCTATGTCATGCCCGATTGCGTCAGCGACGACCTGCATAGCACCTCGTCGAGCTGGGCGATCGCGACCGTTCCGCAGTCGCCACAGGTGCTTTGGCCGGGCGGAGCGCTCGTCTGGGAGGCATCCCGCGACTATTGCTACTGCCGCACGACGCCGGAGGGGCGCATCGTCTTCGGGGGAGAGGACGAGGGTTTTTCCGATCCCGATCGGCGCGAGAAGCTCGCTCCGGCGAAGACGGAGGCATTGCGCGCCCGGCTCCAAGCGCTGTTTCCTCACGTTCGGCTCGACCTCGATCGCGCCTGGTCCGGCGCTTTCGGACAGACGGCAGACGGCTTGCCGTTGATCGGCCGGGTGCCCGGCCGGCCTCGCCTGCTCGCCGCCTATGGCTATGGTGGCAATGGCATCACCTTCAGCTTCCTGGCCGCCAGACTGCTCGGCCGGCTGCTGCGCGGAGGCGAGGAACATTGGTTTCGGCATTTCGCCGTCGACCGGCCTCGTCCGGGTTGATCGCTGTCGCCGGCAGGCATTGAACGTTGCGCCGCTGCAATCTCGCCCTTGCCGCGCGAGGTGGCGACAAGCCACCACTGAAGCGCCATTTTATCCTTGGGATGCAGCCGAGCTGCGCCCTGAAAGGACATCATCATGACTTTGGTTCAGGACAAGACGAAGAGCGTACGGCTGGAAGCTCACGACGCGCCCTATCACATCGGCGCGGTGACCTTGCGGGTGCGCGACCTGCCGAAGCTCACGGCCTATTACCGTGATGCCATTGGCCTGAAACTCCTGCGCGAGGCGCCGGGCGTCTCCGAGCTGGGCGCTGGAGGGACCGTGCTGGTCCGTCTCGTCGAGGGCGCCGCTCGGCCGACATCGGCTGCGGGGCTTTTCCATCTCGCCATCCTGCTGCCGTCGCGGCACGACCTCGCCAACTGGCTGCGTCATGCGGCGGAAACGGGCATTCGACTCGAGGGGGCCTCCGATCACCTCGTCAGCGAGGCGCTCTATCTCTCCGATCCTGAAGGCAACGGCATCGAGATCTACCGCGACCGCACACGGCCCGAATGGCCGCGCCGCCCCGATGGTGGCATCGCCATGGCGACCGAGCGTCTCGACCTGGATCGCCTGCTCTCCGAGGCCGATGGCGGCACCTATGTCGGCATGCCGGAGGGGACCGGCATGGGCCATGTCCATCTGCGTGTCGGGGATACGGCAGCGGCCGAGGCCTTCTATCGCGATCTCCTCGGCTTCGACCTGATGGTGCGCTATCCCGGCGCGAGCTTCCTCGCCAGCGGCGGCTATCACCATCACATCGCGGGTAATATCTGGGGCAGCCGGGGCGCTGGCCCGCGCGGTGCCGGTGAGGCGGGGCTCGACAGCTTCGAGATTGTCGCACAGGATGCCGCCGACTTCGCGGCGATGCGGGAGCGGATTCTGGCGGCGGGTGGCGAAGAGACCGATGGGGCGCCGTCCATCGCCGACCCTTGGAGAAACCGGCTCGTTCTGGTTCGCTGAACCGGTTCAGCGCGTCAGGAGATGCGAGCGGCGCGTGCCGCCGCTGTCAGCGGTAAAGCCGTTCGCTTCCCAGAAGGCTGCGGCGCGTTGATCGGCGGCGCGCAGCGAAAGCCGGGGCGCCAGGGCGAGCCCTTGCTGGATCAGCGCGGCGGCCAGCACCCGCCCGATACCGGCCGCCCGGTGAAGCGGCCGGACATAGACATGCCGGACCCGCAGGAGATCGGGCGCGGGGTCGTAAGGGTCGGGCGTCACTGCGCCGATGCCCGCAAGCTCCCCCTCGTGGAAAGCCGCGAAAATGGCGAAGCGATCGTCGCTGCCGTCATAGCGTCCGGCGAGCCATTCCTCGCGCAAGCACTCGATGAAGGCGAAGCTCTCGGCGCTCGCCTCGCTGCGCAACGCCTCGAAATCGTCCGGCAGGTGGTCGACCAGCCGGACGATCTGGACGCTCGTTTCGCTCACAGACCCTCGAACAGGGCACTCGAGATGTAGCGCTCGGCGAAGGAGGGGATGATGACCACGATGGTCTTGCCGGCATTCTCCGGTCGTGCCCCGACTTCAAACGCTGCGGCGACGGCCGCGCCCGAAGAGATGCCGCCCGGAATGCCTTCGCTCTTGGCGAGCGCGCGTGCCGTCTCGAAGGCGGTCTGATTGCCGATGGTCACCACCTCGTCGATGATCGAACGATCGAGCACGCCCGGCACGAAGCCGGCGCCGATGCCCTGAATCTTGTGCGGACCGGGCTGGCCGCCCGACAGCACAGGCGAATCTTCCGGCTCGACCGCGATCATTTTCACGCTGGGCTTGCGCGCCTTCAGCACCTGGCCGACGCCGGTGATGGTGCCGCCGGTGCCGACGCCGGAGACGACGATGTCGACCCCGCCCTGCGTATCGTTCCAGATCTCCTCGGCCGTCGTCTTGCGGTGGATCTCGGGGTTGTGCGGATTCTCGAACTGCTGTGGGATGATCGCGCCCGGAATCTCGTTCTTGAGTTCCTCGGCCCGGGTGATCGCGCCGCGCATGCCGCCGGGGCCGGGGGTCAGCACCAGCTCGGCACCGAGCAGGACGAGCATCTTGCGCCGCTCGAGCGACATCGTCTCCGGCATCACCAGGATCAGGCGGTAGCCGCGCGCGGCTGCGGCGAAGGCGAGCGCGATACCGGTATTGCCGGAGGTCGGCTCGATCAGGGTGCCGCCGGGCTTGAGCGCTCCGGAGGCTTCGAGCGCGTCGATCATGTTCACGCCGATGCGGTCCTTCACGCTCGCGATCGGGTTGAAGAACTCGAGCTTGGCGAGGATCGTCGCCTTGACGCCGCGCTCGGCCGGCAGGCGGTTCAGCCTGACGAGCGGCGTATCGCCGATCGTGTCGGTGATCGAATTGTAGACGCGGCCGCGACCGGGTGCCTTGGCGGCGGTCGTTGCGGACTTCTGTGCTGCTTCAGCCATGGCAAACTCCTTGGGTCGGATCCGGCATTCGTGAAGCTAATGTAATTCACGCAATTTGTCGAAGAAAGAGATAAATCACATCTTTATATTGTGAAATTGGGATTGGAACCATCGTCATGGGCCGCTGCCTTCTCGGTCGCGCGGCGGCAGAGCTCCTCCACGGTGATGCCGTCCAGTGTCGAGAGGAAGGCGGTGGAGGCGGTTTCGACTTCCGGCGCGATCACGCCGTCGATCAACGGCGAATGCGGCATCGGTCCGAGCGTGTCCTCGGAGCCGTCCTGCATGGCGGCTCGCACGATGTCCCCGGCGGTGATCCGGCGTCGTTCGCGGGCAAGCTCATAACCGCCGCGCGGGCCACGCACGCCCTTCAGGATGCCGGCGCGCACCAGCGCCTGCAGCAGTGTTTCGAGGTGGCGCGGCGGCAGGGCATGGCGCGCGGCGAGCAGTTTCGCGGCGACCGGCTGTGGCCGCGCATGCAAGGCGACGTCGACTACGGCGGCGATGCCGAGCAGGCTACGACGGGAGAGCAGCATCATGGCGTGTCTCCCGAGACGGTCCTGCCGGTGACGCCTGCCGCGTCGATGCCGTCGGGACCCTGCGCAATGTCGCTCGGCGCCGTGACCGGGAGCTGGGCGATGCGGTCGTCGCGTTGAAGCGATACGGGCGCGCGGCCGTGATTCATCGGCGGCAGCTCGATCTCGTCGCGGTAATCACCGTTCATGACAGGGAGGTGGGTGAAGACAAGGCTGCGCGGGCCATCTGATAGTATCACCGTCTTCGCAAGGGTGAAGTCAGCTGCTTTTATCCGACGGCTCTGCAGAATGTCATCCACGCGCTGCTCCATTCTCGACGTTCTATCGAGGAAGAGCTGTGCAAGGTGTTCGTGTCAAATCGGCGCAAGGCGCATCCTAAACGCCGGTGGATCCGAATCCGCCGCCTCGTTTGGTCGCTGCGGAGAAATTCTCCACGACCTTAAAGGTCGGACGAAGTATCGGCAAAAAAACGAGCTGCGCAATTCGGTCGCCGGGCAAAATGGTGATCGGATCGCTGCCCGGCGTTGTTCGAAGCCAAGCGCTTATGAATATCTCGTTGGTATAGTCGGCGTCGATTGTTCCGACGCTTTGCCCAAGGATCAGCCCCTTTTTATGCCCAAGCCCTGATCTCGCGAGCAGGAAAGCCACGACATTGGGGTGATTCATCTGGATCGCAATTCCAGATGGAATGAGCGTGGCTGGAGCTTGAGGCTGGATTTCGAGCGGGGATTCAATGCAAGCAAACAGATCGATACCGGCCGAAAGCTCTGTCTGGTATTTGGGGATGCCCCAATCGAACACGCGCTTGTCGAGGACCTTGAGTTCGAATTCGGGAGTTTCGGAAAGCGTGTTCAATGTCGATCTCGCCGTTTCAGCGCAGTAGAATTTGCGGGCAAGACGCCGTCATGTAAATTCTCAAGAGGGAATGGGGTCGGCATTATTCCCGGCATCTTCCTCAGGCAGGATCGGCACCCATTCATCGCCGAAGATCTCGGGCTCCGCATAAGCTTGGCCACGCTCGAAATGCGTCTCGACATCCTCGACGAAGAGCCGCCCCGCAATCGCCTGCGACAGCCGTTCGGCGCCGTCGCTGATCGCCGGAATATCGCCCGAGACCGTTCCATGAGACATCATCGCCGGATAGCAGAAGCAATGTACGCGCTCGAGCCCCGGGCAGGAACCGGGGACTTTTGGCAGGAACTCGAAGGCGGGTCCGAGATCGGGCATGGCACCGAGGCTCGGCTCGGCATCGCCGGGCATGTCGCGGTCGCTCCAGAATCGGGCCCCGGCTGCGATCTCGGCCAGGAAGGGGCGGTTGTCCCAGTCGACCTTGAAGCCGGTCGAGAAGACGATGAAGTCGAAGCGCATCGTGCCGGCACTGGTCTCGACCACGATCTCGTCGCCATCCATTCGGGCGGAAAGCAGCGCGGTGCCCTGCCGGAAGAAGGCATTGGGGTGCCGCGAAACGCGCAGGACGGAGGCGCGCGGTGGCGGCACCTGCTCGCGGGCGATGTAGCTGTTGATCCGCCATTTCCAGTCGTCCGGCAGGTGGCGATAGCCGGCGACCGAGCCGGGATTTCCCATGCCCTTGCCGCGGTTGATGCGCGGAATGTCGCGGCGGCGGATCAGCAGGTCGACACGGGCCGCACCTGCCTCCAGCGCCGTGCCGGCGCTGTCCATGGCCGAGGCGCCGGCACCGACGACGGCGACGCGCTTGCCGCGCAGGGCGGCATAGTCGTTCTCGTCGGAGGAATGCGCCCAGCGCTCGCGCGGCAGGCTTTGGGCGATCGGAGGCACATAAGGCCCGCCGAGTCCGTCGCGCCCGGTCGCCAGCACGACGTGGCGCGCCAGCACATGCTGCCGGCCGGCCGGGGCGTCGATCTCGAGCGTCGCATGGTCCGCTCCGAGATGGATCGCGGCGATGTCATGATCGTTGTGGATGTCGAGCCGGAGCACGGAGCGGAACCAGCGCAGATAATCCATCCACATCAGCCGCGGGATCTTGTCGAGCTCGCCCCAGGCTCCTGAGCCGAACTGCGCCTCGAACCAGGCGCGGAAGGTGAGCGAAGGGATGCCGAGCGCAGGTCCCGTCAACGTCTTGGGCGATCGCAGCGTCTCCATCCGCGCCGTCGTCGCCCAGGGGCCCTCGTAGCCCTGCGGCCGGCGATCATAGTTGGCGACCTTCAGGCCGATATTGCGCAGGGCGGCCGCCGCGGCAAGCCCGGCCATGCCGGCGCCGATGATGGCGACGTCGAGCAGCTTTTGGCCCGCGATCTCGCGTTCCGGCACCCAGGGCGCCGCCGGCAGGGTCAACAATTCGAGCTCTCGGGCCACGCGGCGGTTCAGCGCCTCCAGCCCCTGTAGATGTTCGATCAGATCGGCCGTCAAAGCCGTGTCTCCTGCTTGGTCAAGGACGCCAGAATGTCGTGATGCTCTTCCGGCGGTATCAGGGTGAAATCGTCGAGATGGCGTTCGGCCACCTTCTGCATGGCAGCGATCAGCGCGCGGGCCTTGTCCGGCACGGTGGCGCCACGCGCCGTCACCACCCCGAAACAATAGGGAATGGCGCTCGCCAGCGGCAGGATGCGGATTCCGGGCATCGGGCTGCCCGTCAGCGTCAACGGTTCGATGATGGCGATGCCGGCTCCGGCCCGGACGAAGGACAGGACGTTGACCGTGGACGTAGTGCGGACCCCGACATGGATGTCGACGCCCGCCGCGCTGAGCGCGGCGCGGATCCGTGCGGGCACGCCGCGGCGCAGCGACATGCCGACGAGGCTTCGGCCGGCGAGCGCCTGCAGCTCCACGGGCCCGGCCGTGCCCGCGAGCGGATCGCCTTCCGGCACGGCAAGGACGCAAGGCGCGGTGCCGAGCCATTCGACGGCGAGATCGCGATGCAGCAGCGGCGCACTGGTGGCGCCGATCTGTGCATGACCGGAGATCACGGCATTCTGCACGCGGTCGGGGCTTTCCACCTCGACGGTCAGCCGCGGCGCATCGGCTTCGCCTCCCATCGCCTTCCAGGCATCGGTCAGGAGGCCGAAGGCCAGGGCGGAAACCGAGGCGATCCGGATCGGCGGCTCCGCCTCGCCCACGACCTCGCGAGCCCGCTCCCAGAGATTGACGAAGCCGGCCAATGCCAGCTCGACATCGTCGCGAAGCACCATGCCCTTCGGCGTCAGGACCAGCCGCTGGCCGACGCGCTCGAAGAGCGGCTGGCCGAGGTCGCGCTCCAGCTCCTGGATCATGCGGCTCACCGAGGGCTGCGAGACACCGAGGTGCTTCGCCGCCGCCGTGACGCTGCCGAGCGAGGCGACTTGCAGATAGGCTTCCAGGATCTTGAGACGGCTCATCTCACCCGTCGTTGCGGACGGGATCGCCGAGCACGTGCATCAGCCGGTTGGCCCAGCCGAACAAGGCCGTCGAGAGGATGAGGTCGACGATTTCGGCCTCGGAGAGCCCCGCTTCGCGCAGGCGCGCGGCATCCGCCTCCGTCACCGCCGATGGAGACTGCGAGAGCTTGACCGAAAAGTCGAAGATCGCCTGCTCGCGTGGCGGCAGTGCGGCCTTCTCGCCGCGGATGAACAATTCATCCGTGACAGCGGTGTCCTTGGCGAGCTGGGCATGGCGCGCGGCATGGACCGCGGCGCAATAGATGCAGCGATTGACGATCGAGGCGCCGATGGCGCCCAGCTCGCGCTCGGCCCGGCTCATGCCGCCCGGATCGTACATGATCGCGTTGAACAGCGGCGAGCGGATCGCCAGCGTCTCGGGATCGTGCGCCAGCACGAGCACATAGTCCGAGACCTTGGTGTTCGAGGGGGTGATCTTGAGCGCCTCCCGCTGCTCGGGTGTGGCCTGAGCAAGGTCGACCGGCGTCACCCGCGGCCGCCATTCCGGCACGGTGCGCGTAAAGCGATGCACGACCCGACTCATGCGGAGGCTCCCTTCAGGATGGCGAGCCCGGCAAGGACCCGCGCCTGATAGCTCATGAATGCGTTCAGCTCGCAGAGGCGGACGATATCGGCATCGGCGACGCCGGCCGCCTTCAGGCCTTCGATATCCTCGGCGGCGACGGTGCGCGTTTCGGCCGCGACCTTGTCCATGAAGGCGAGCACAGCCTGCTCGCGTGCCACGCGGCCGGGCGCACCGGGTACCGCAAGCGCGCGCAGCGCAGGCTCCGCGATCTTCGCCCGATAGTGCTCGGCGAGGTTGTCGAGCCCGTTCAGCGCGGCGATGCGGGCCGCCATGGCAAGGCGCCATTCGGTTGGGAAGGCGCCGGGATCACGTGGAGCGGTGACGGCTTCCTCCGCCTTGCGGCTCATCTCGACAATATCGCTGCGCGTCTGCGCCGCGACTTCCGCGAGGGCTCCCCGCCAGGGTGATGCCTCAAAGCCAGTTGCCGTCATGGTCATCCCCTTTATGCATCAACTTATGGAGTTGATGCTTTAGACGAATGAAGCAGCCTGTTGGTGCGATGTCAAGAATGGACCCGAGCGAGCATCCATCTGCAGAAGGTTTCAGTTTGGCGGCCCGGTCCGGCCACGGCGTCGCCATGCTTCATTCAAGCCCTGTTCAGCCTGGAAGGCCGAGCCTTCGGTGAAGCGATCCTTTTGCAGGAGGCTTCCATGTCGCTCTGGCGCGTCGTCTGCGGTCTGTTCCTTGCCGCCATCCTGCTGAACGCTCAGCCCGTACAGGCACAATCATCCGAGAAACGGATTGCGCTTGTCATTGGCAACAGTGCCTATCCGGACGGCGCCCTGGCGACGCCGGCAAATGATGCCGGCCTGATTGCCCAGACGCTCCAGGCCGCGGGTTTCGATGTCATCGGAGCGCGTGATCTCGACAGCACCACCTTGCGCTCGACCTTTCGCGAGTTCCTCGACAAGGCATCGGCATCGGGTCCGGACACCGTCGCCTTCGTCTATTATGCCGGACACGGGCTTCAGTTCGAGGGCGAGAATTACCTCGTTCCCGTAGACGCCCGCATTGCGCTCGATACAGACGCGCCTCTCGCCGCCATCCGACTGACCGATCTCGTGAAGCCGCTGGCAGCACTGCCGCTCAAGGCACGGATCGTCGTGCTCGATGCGGCGCGCGCCAATCCTTTTGCCCACTCGGGTCAGCCGCTCGCCGGGGGGCTGGCGCTGATGCAGCCCGACTCCGGCTCGCTGATCGCCTTCAATGCCGCGCCCGGCACCATCGCTCCCGAAGGCAAGGATTACAGTGCCTATGCCACTGCGCTGTCGGAGATGATCAAGGAGGGCGGACTGCCGCTCGACGAACTGTTCGAGCGCGTAAGGCTGCGTGCCAGTGAACTGACCGGCGGCGCCGCGGTGCCGTGGTCCGCCTCGAAAATCCAGACAGCTTTCCTGTTTTTCGAGCGCACGAGCGCCGCTCCGCCCGCGCAGGCCCGCTTCCTCGATCTGCGTAACAAGCCGGTTCGTGAGTTCGACGCACGTGATGCCTATCTCGCAGCGCTGACTCGCGACACCATGCGCGGCTACGAGGACTTCCTGGCGGCCTATCCGGGCGATCCGCTGGCGAAGCGCGTGCGCGCTATCCTCGCGGCGCGGCGCGAGGCCATCGTCTGGCGCGAAAGCGCCGTCGCGGACACCCCGGAGGCCTACTGGTCCTATCTGAGACGCTATCCGCGCGGCCCTCATGCCGGTGATGCCCATCGCCGACTCACCCATTTCACTGTGGCCTTCGAGCCGCCGGCGGCCTTTGCTGCGCTCTCCTACGACGTGCCGCCGCCGCTGCCCGACGAGATCGTCTATGTCGAACGACCGGTCGTCTATTTCGCAGACCCGGTCTACGAGTTGCCGCCACCGCCACCGGTCCCGGTCGTGTTTCTGCCGCCGCAGCCCGCCTATTATGTGGATCTGGCGCCGCCGCCTCCGCCCATTGCCGCCTTCGTGCTGCCGATCCCGATCTATCACCCTGTTCCCGTCTGGGTGGAACGTCCGGCCTATGTCGTCCCGCCCCCGATCAATGTCATCAACGTCAACATCCACAATACGGTCGTGGTGAACCCCGCCGCGCAGACCGTCGTCGTGACGAACCCGCAAGGCCGGCCCGAACCAGCACTGCCGCCGGCCCTGATGGGAGGCCCTCAGGCACCAGCCCCTCACATCCCCCAGCCCGGACAACCCGGTATTCCAACGGGCGTGCAGCAGTCGATACAGGCGCACCCGGTGGCCTCTGCCGCGATCGCCGCAGCGGCCGCGGCACTTCCTGCCGCAGTCGCGTTGCGGGCGCGGCAGCAGCAGGCACAGCCTCCACATGCCCCCAACGCGGCCACGCCGGCGCTTCGGTCCGGCATGCCGCCGGTACCGCCCGTAGCGACCGTTCCCGCCGGGGCGAAGCCTCTGCCGGTCCCGGGCGCATCACCCGCGGGGCCCGGCAGCGTCACCTCCGCGCCGCGCTTGACTCCGCCGCCGAAGGTGTCTCAGCCGAGCCGCCCGATCCTGCCACCGGTCGCGGCTGGCGCCCGTTCACCGACGGCAGCCCCCCGGGTGGCCATGCCCCGGCCCGCTCAAGCTCCGCAGGTGTCTCCGGCCGACAATGCGCGGCGGGCGGCAGCACAGCAGCAGGCCCGCATGCTTCAGGCGCAGCAGCAGCGCGCAGCCCAGGCGGCCCAGCAGCGTGCCGGCATGCAGGCCCGGATGGCTGCGCAGCAACAGGCGCAACAGCGAGCCGCCATGCAGGCTCAGCTTCAACAGCAGCGTGCGGTTCAAGCCGCCCAGCAGCGGGCTGCGATGCAGGCACAGCAGCGAAACCAGATCATGGCTCATCCGCGCGCACCACAGCCAATGCGCGGTCCGCAGCCACAACATCGGCGTTGCGAGCCCAATCAGCCGTTCTGTCGCTGAGATCGGGGCGCGGGGCAACGCCAGCTGCGCCGCGCTCCCAAAGCAGAGCTGGACCGGGTAGGCGGAAGCGCCCGCCCCTGCGATGGAAGCCGGTCAGGCTTCCACGGGCCCGCACCAGCCGGGAAGATAGTCCGCATCATGGCTGTGCGAGAGCTTCAACGCCTTTTTGAGCGCTTTCTCGAAATCGGAATCGACCCGCTGACGGGGCAGGCGCTGCCTGAGAAAATCAGCCCACAGGAATTCGGAATAGGGCGTCGTATCCTTCGCGAAGCCGCCGCAGCGGCGTAATTCTCCGGCCAGCGAGCGATAGGGGTCGTCGGCCAGATCTCCGATTCTCTTCGGGATTTTGTCGGGAGGGCAACGCCGCCCCTTGTCGTCATAGGGGTGCACCCAGTTTCGATGCTCGCATACGGTCCAGAACGATGCCTGCGTCAGCAGGGAAATATCGGCGATCACGTTCACGAGCACCTTGTCTTCTCCCTCGTCATGAAGCGCGCGCACCAGATGATGGTGATCGATGATGTAAAGCCGGTCTTTGGGGCCCTTGATCACCGGGATCATATGTCGGCCGAGGAAATCCTGCGCCTCATCGCCCTTTCGCTCACGCCAGTCCCGGCGTTTTTCCGCGACCTCCCTGAAACCGACGGTCATCTGGGTCGGGCGCAGCTCGGCGATGCGCACCGGCTGCAGGACGGGGTCTCGTAACGTCATGACTCTCACCCTGTTCGCTCGAAGCTGATCGTATGCTGCAGGGAATCGGTGGACGTGAGTCTCACGCGGATGAGGTCACCCGGTTTGCCGCCTAGCCCGCGAACCCGCGCGACCACCGGCAAATCGCAGAGCTGAATCCGGAGGCCATGCTCATCCATGTCGGTGACGACCGCTGCGAAAGACGCCCCTTCGCGGCCCTGAAGCATGAGGGCCTCGGCTAGGCTGATCACAGCCCGCTCGACTTGTCCATCACGCGCGTCGGCCCGCGCCATCACGGCAGGCAGCTCCTCGAATGCGGTCGCTACGGCCGCGGGCACGCGCTGCCCGTTGGCGACGGCCAGGGCGGCACGCACCACATAGCGGTCGGCGAGGCGACGCAGCGGTGCGGTGGCGTGCACGTAGCTTGCCGCCATCGGCGCGTGCCAGGGCACGACGCCTTCGCGATAGGGAACGTAGCTCGCGCCGCCGCTGGCCCGTCGCACGGCCAGCATGAAGGCGGCCTGGCTGCTGTCGGCAGGGTCCAGAGTCTTCTCGAACTGGACGAGCGGCTCCATCGCCGGCCATTGCAGTCCCAATGCCCACGCGGTCTGGCGCAGACGCTGAACGGCCTGCTGGTCGGGCTCCGGCATGACCCGGAACAAGCCTGTGCGAGCCGCCAGTAGAGCTTCGGCAATGGCGAGGTTGCTGGCCAGCGACAGGGCGGCGTTCCGGTCTTCGGCCGGCAGGCGCGGGCGGAACAGCAACTGATAGCGCCCGTCGCCCAGAGCGGCGACCTCCTGCTCGGGCGGGTCCACGCGTGCTGCGCCGCGCCTGTTCTCTGCGGCCTGGATCCGGCGGGCCAATTCCTCGAAATCGGGCGGCAGGTCGGATGCACGAACCTCGTCATAGGCGAGCTTGGCTGTACTGCGAATGATGGCTCGCTCGGCAGCCTCGAGCCGGACATTGCCGTCGGCGTTGATCCGCGTCGTGAAGATGACGGCTGGCCTTGGAACGGCGGGAAGCAGGCTCGCGGCTCCTTCGCCAAGGACCGGCGGGTACAGCCCGGCCTTGCCATCCGGAAGATAGAGCGTCGTACCGCGCCGCCAGGCTTCCCGGTCGATCATGTCGCCATCGTCGACAAACCAGGCGATGTCGGCGATGGCGTAGTGGAGCAGCAGGTCGCTGCCGCTGCGCTCGATCGTGAAGGCCTGGTCGAGATCCGTCGATGTCGCGGGATCGAGCGTGACGAAAGGTCGATCGGTGCGGTCGATATGCTCTGTCGGCGCTCGTCCGGCCGCGGTTTCCGCCGCCGCGAGAACCTCGGGCGGAAATCGGTCCGGCACATTGAACTGCTGGCGTATCGCCGCCAGCCCGCCGATCAGCGCATTGGTGGAATCGATGAGCGTCTTCATCCCTGGCCGCCGAGCCCTTCACTTGCCGTTCGGCTGGCCGAAACGCATCAGCACGAAGACTCGCAAACTGATATACCGTTGGAGCGCATGCAATGATGGTGGCCGGTCATGTCCAGCAACGCACCTCTGACCGGATCGGGACGTTCTCCGGAGAGCCTTTCGCTTCCTGCAGGCCTGGGGCGCAATCTGCTCGCGGGCTTGACGCTGGCGGCGATCACCATTCCGGAGCAGATGGCAACCGCGCGGCTTGGCGGGTTTCCTGTCCAGGCGGGCTTGTTCGCCTTCGTGGCGGCAACGCTTGGATTTCTGCTGCTGGGGGCAAGCCGGGTTCTTACCGTCGGTGCCGATTCGACCATTACCCCCATCTTTGCGGGCGCGCTCGCCGCGCTGGCGGCAGGCGGCCTCGTCGCTCCGGCGGCCGCGCCGACCTTGGCCGTGCTGGTCGGCGCCCTGCTGGTGGGAGCGGGGCTCCTGCGGTTCGGCTGGATCGCCGATTTCCTGTCGACGCCGGTGGTTGTCGGTTTCCTGGCCGGTATCGCGGCCCATATCGTCGCCTCCCAGCTCCCGAGCCTGCTGGGGTTGAACGTGCAGGCGAGCACCTTGCTGCCGAGGCTGCAGGAAATCTGGGCGGAGCGGGCAGCCAGCAACCCGTACTCCGCTCTGTTGGGGCTCGGCGTGCTCGCCGTCATCGTCCTGTGCGAAAGGCTGGCGGCGTGGCTGCCCGGCGCCCTGATCGCCTTCGCCCTGGCGACGGCGGCAGTCGTGGTTTTCGGATTGGAGAGCCGAGGGGTCGCTGTGCTGGGGCCATTGCCGAAGGGATTGCCGCCATGGCCCGGCTTCGAGATCTCATGGACCGATCTGCGCTCGCTCATCCCGCTGGCCCTGATCATCGCGCTCATCGTGATGATGCAGACGGCGACGGTCAGCCGGTCCTTTCGCGATCCGGATGGCCGCGAGCCTGATGTCGGGCGTGACTATCTCGGACTGGCGGGGGCGAACCTGTTCGCTGGCCTCGCCGGCACCTTTCCCGTCAATGCCAGCCCGCCTCGCACGGCGATCGTGGTCGAGAGCGGGGGACGCAATCCGGTCGCCGGCCTCGTCGCTGCGGCGCTGGTTCTGGGACTGGCGCTTTTCGGCACCGGAATTCTCGCCCATGTTCCCGACGCCGCCTTCGCCGGTGTTCTCCTCTTCGTGGCCGGGCGCATCCTGAGGACGGGTCTGATCGTCCAGATCGCACGTCAGAGCATGCCCGAATTCGCGCTGGTCCTGCTGACCGCCCTGGCCGTTGCCGTGCTGCCGATCGAGAGTGGCGTCGCCATCGGCATCGCCCTTTCGCTGTTGCACGGGATCTGGATGACGACCCGCAGCCATCTGGTCGAATTCGGCCGTATCCCGGGCACGACGGTGTGGTGGCCACCGGGACAGGAGGAGCCGCTGGCGACGCTCCCGGGCGTTCTCGTCGTCAGCTTTCCCGCTCCTCTGCTGTTCGCGAACGCATCGGGGTTTCAGCAGGAGTTGCTCGATCGGCTCGCGAGGCAAACGCCGAAACTGCTGATATTGGAGGCGAGCGGCATTGCCGCCATCGACTATACGGCAGCGCAATCACTGCTCGCCGTCGCCAAGGCCTGTGAAGCGCAGGGAGCAACCTTCGCGATCGCGCGCGTGGAATCCGACCGGGCCCGCGAAGCGATGGATCGCTTCGGCATCGTCAGCGCAATTGGCGAGGGCCGGATTTTTCACAGCGTCGATGAAGCCGTGACCCGACTTGCCGCTCATTCACGACATGGAGCGCCCGATGCGGGCCCTCCCGCTCATCCGCCCCGCAATTCCCGATGAAGCTCCGCTGCCGTGAGGCGATCCAGATCGAGGCATTGCAGAAGGTCGTTCTCGGCGCGGAAATTTCGCGCGCAGATCGCATCGAATAGGGCAATGCCGGCCTGGTGGAGGGGCAGGGCCACGCCGGTCACCCGCCCCAGCGCTTCGAGCGGCACCAGACCGAAGGGGACGTCCTCGGTGATGAAGCGGGTGTCGAGGGTCTTGGGACCGAGCAGTTCCGGGCGGTTCTTGTAGACGGCCGCAGCCATCTCGCCGACGGGCCCCGGCGCCACGCCGAAGGAATGGACATAGTGGTCCTGCACGCTGCGGACCGAAAGGCCGAAGGCCTTGGCCAGCGCCAGACGCTCGACATCCATGGCGTCGACGATGCGGCCGACCCCCTGGGTGATCGAGCCGTAGTTCGGCCAATCCTCGCCGCGCTCGGCGCGGGTCAGGTTGCCGAGCATGTTGGCGACATGGGCGGGCGGGTTGAGATTGCTGAGCATGATCGCCAGCACGTCGTCGCGAAGCTCGAAGCGGTCGCCGAAGAGCGCGCGGCATGCCGCGAGGCCCGCCGCGGCATGGCGAACCGGCAAGGTCGCGACGTCGAGCTTCGCCCGGATGCCGGAAATATGGACGCTGCGCGGCCCGCTCTTGCGTGCGGTGAGCGCGGTCGTCGCCCAGGCCGCGATCGGAATGTCGACGCCGCGCTCCTGCAGCAGGCGGTGCAGATAAAGCGCGGCGAAGGAGCTATGGGCGCTGATGATGACGGTCTGCCCCATGGCGAGATGCGGGGCGACGGCGTCGAGTACCGTCCTGAAGCCATTGGCCTGCACGGTGACGATGATCGTCTCAGCTCCCGTGACGGCCTCGGCGCAGTCGCGCGCGATGCGCAGCGGCACGATGGTTTCGAGCTTGCCGGTAACGGCGAGCGGCGCGTCGCCGGCGAAATCCTCCAAGGCCGCGCCGCTGGGCGACCAGATCACGGGCTCATGTCCCTGGCTGGTCAGATAGGCGGTGTAGCCGCGCCCGATCCCGCCGAAGCCGGTGATGGCGACGCGCATGGCTTCAGATCCTTTTCATGGAGTCAGACGGTTTCGAGGCCGCCGAGGACATGCTTGTGGACGACAGCCTCGAGGGCCGCCCTGTCGCGTTCGCGCAGGCGCTCGACGATCTCGTAATGCTCGCGCACGGTGTTGGCGAGAATGGCGGCGGTGTTCTTCTCCCGCGTCAGCGTGACGGGGACGCGGCTGCGCAAGTCGAAGATCATCGAGACGAGATCGCCGTTGGGGCAGAATTCGAGCATGGCGGCATGGAAGGCGTAGTTCGCTTCTTCCTGCGCCAGCACCGTGCCGGCGCTGACGGCCTCGGCGAAGGCATCGGCCCGCAGTCGCAAGCGCTCCAGGCCCGCCTCGTCGATATGTTTCAGCACCTCGGCGGAGGCTGCGACCTCCAGGATCGCGCGGATCGTCACGACATTGCGGAAACGCGCCTTGTCGAAGGTCTCGACACGGTAGCCACGGTTGGCCTCCAGCTTGACGAAGCCCTTTTCCTCAAGCCGATCCAGCGCCTGCCGGATGTCGAGGCGCGAGGCACCATACTGGGCTTCGAGATCGACCTGCTTCAGCCAGGAACCGGCACTCAATCGACCGATGCTGATGTCTTTCTCGATGAGCTTCGCAAGTTCGCGCGCGCGGGACGCGCTGCCGCCGGCAGCGCGCTTGCCGCGCGTCTCGCCATCCGTCTTGCCGTCCTGCTGCGTCTCCAGAGCCATCAACACCGTGTTCCCAGGCGAATCCGAGCCTATCTCTTCCATCATCACCCGCTTTGCCGCCGAACTGCAATTGATGCGGGAGGAGCCCAATGGCGCACGCGGAGATGAAGACCTCCGCATATGCACTCCGATTGAGCAAAACCATCTATAGGCCGGCGATTGACAGAAGCCAATCTTGAACTCAAGATTGGCGCCAAAGTCAAATACAGGGGATCGTCATGCGCAACCAGGCCTGCTTCCGTCGCCTCGCCGCCGCCCTCGCCTTCGGGATGAGTTCCGCTGCTCTTCTCGCCAGCGCCGAGGCGCGCGACCTGACCATCGCGCTGTCGAGCAACGTCAACACGTTGGACCCCGACAAGTCGACGACGGTGGGTACGGACCTCAGCGTCGCCGCGCACATCTACACACCCCTGGTCGATCGCGGCCCCGACCTGAAGCTGCGGCCCGGCCTCGCCACCAAATGGCAGGCGATCGGCGACACCGCCTGGCAATTCACCCTGCGCGAGGGCGTGACCTTCTCGAATGGCGAGAAGCTCGATGCGGAGGCCGTCAAATGGAATGTCGAGCGTGTCCTCGATCCCAAGACAGGCGCGCGCAACAAGCCCTGGTTCGCGGCGATCAGCGAAGTCAGGGTCATTTCCCCGACCGTGGTCGAGTTCGTCACCAAGGGTGCCTATCCCGACCTGCCCGACCAGATGTCGATGTTCCTGCTGATGCCGCCGAAATGGACGCAGCAGAACAACCCCTCCGTGGCGGCGCTCGGCAGTGGTCCCTACGAACTCGTTCGTTTCGCCAGTGGCGATCGCATCGAGCTGAAGGCGCGCAAGGACTATTGGGGTGAGAAGCCGGCCTTCGACAACGTCACCTTCCGTATCATTCCGGAGGATTCCTCGCGGATCGCTGCGCTCCAGGCCGGCGATGTCGACCTCATCACCGGCTTCCCCACTTCCGAGATCGCGCGCATCAAGGCGAGCGGCAAGGCCGACGCCAGCTCGGTTGCCGGTACGCGCGGCATGTTCATCAAGCTCAACGCGCTGAAGGCGCCGTTCAAGGACAACCCCAAGCTCTGGCAGGCGCTCAACCTCGGCATCGACCGCAAGGCGATCAATGACGGGCTGCTCGACGGGTTGGCCCAGCTCAGTGCCTGCCAGCCGCTTTCGCCGGTCTATTTCGGCTATAATGCCGATCTTAAGCCGATGCCCTACGACCCGGCGCAGGCCAAGAAATTGCTGGCCGAGGCCGGTTTCGCCAACGGCCTGACCATGGATCTCGAGGTGCCGACCGGGCGCTATATCCAGGCCTCCGACATCGCCCAGGTCGTCGCTTCCCAGCTCGGCGAGATCGGCGTCACCGTGAAGCTGCGCGAGATGGAATTCGGCGCCTTCATGAACAAGTACATCGTCGGCAAGAATCTCGGCGACTCCGCCTATTTCGGCCTCGGCTGGCCGACGCTCGACGCGGGCGGGCTCCTGAATTTCTGGGAGAAGGAAAACCCCCAGTCATACTGGGAGAACGAGAGCTTCAACGAAGACGCAAAAGCGGCCCGTTCGACCAATAATCCGATCAGGCGCCTGGGGCTCTATCGCAAGCTCACCAAGCAGCTCTGCGAGGATTCGCCCTCGATCTTCATGTTCTTCACGCCGATCACCTACGCCCAGTCCAAGGGCATCGACTGGCGCGCGCGCGGTGACGACTGGGTCCGCGCGATCGATATCAAGACGCGCTGACAGGAACCGAAACGACCTGAGCGGCGGGCTTCAGGGCATCGGGTCGAAAGGTGGGTTCCACTTTTCGGGCAAGTCCGATGTTCCGGCGCCTCGCCGATCGGGCAGCCTTGCCTGAATTTCCGATCAACCGGATCGCGACATAGTCATGACCGCTCAAGACGAAACCACCCTGAAGCTGCGCGTCGGCGTCGATTCCGGCGGCACCTTCACCGATGTCTGCATGTTCGACGAGACACATGGCGAGATCCATGTCTGGAAAGTGTCGAGCACACCGCAGGATCCGTCGCTCGGCATCGCCGGTGGCATCGAGCAGGGCGTGGCCGAGGTCGCCAAGGCGACGGGGCAGAAGGTTGATGTCGTCTATTTCGGCCATGGCACGACGGTCGCGACCAATGCGCTGATCGTCGGGCGCGGCGCCGAGACGGGGCTGATCACCACCAAGGGTTTTCGCGACGTGCTGGAACTGCGCCGGCAGAAGCGCGATTCCCTCTACGATATCCAGACGCAGAAGCCGCGCATCCTGGTGACGCGCGACAAGCGTCTAGAGGTCAGCGAGCGCGTGCGCTTCGACGGCAGCATCCACACCGCCCTCGACGAGGAGGAGGTGCGCGCCGCGGCCCGCAAGCTGAAGGCGGACGGCATCACCACGGTGGCGGTCTGCTTCCTGTTCTCCTTCGTCGAGCCGGCGCATGAGAAGCGCGTCAAGGAGATCCTGGCCGAGGAGATGCCGGGCGCCTTTGTCTCGATCTCGCACGAGGTCGCGCCCGAATTCCGCGAATACGAGCGGCTCTCGACCACGGTCGTGAACGCCTATCTTGGCCCGATCATGAAGTCCTATCTCTCGAAGCTTCAGCCGCGGCTGGCTGAGATCGGTATCGACGCCCATCCGCATCTGACGCAGTCGAACGGCGGCGTAATCTCGTCGGAAGTGGCGCAGAACTTCCCGGCGCGCACCGTGCTCTCCGGCCCCGCCGCCGGGGTCATCGGCGCGCTCTCGGTCGGCGGTCTAGCCGGCTTCGACAACGTCATCACCTTCGACATGGGCGGCACCTCCACCGACGTCTCGCTGATCGACCGTGGCCGGCCGCAGATGTCGAACGACGCCGTCGTCCATGGCTATCCGCTGAAGCTGCCGATGCTCGACATTCACACGGTCGGTGCCGGCGGCGGCTCGATCGCCCATATCGATGCCGGCGGGCTGCTCAAGGTCGGCCCGCGCTCGGCCGCGGCCGATCCGGGTCCGGTCTGCTATGGGCGCGGCAACGAGGAGCCGACGGTCACCGACGCGAATGTCGTGCTGCAGGTGTTGAACCCGACACATCTGCTCAACGGGCGCATGAAGATCGACCAGGCCCGCGCCAAGGCCGCCATCGGGCGCCTCGCCGATCAGCTCGGGCTCGGCGTCATGGAGACGGCGCAGGGCATCATCAGCGTCGTCATCGCCAACATGGCGAAGGCCATCCGCGTGATCTCGGTCGAGCGCGGCTACGATCCGCGCGACTATGTCATGCTCGGCTTCGGTGGCGCCGGCCCGATCCATGCTGCGCGGCTCGCACGCGAGCTGGAAATTCCACGTCTCGTCATCCCGAAATATCCGGGCATCATGTGCGCGCTCGGCCTGCTGCTGACCGACCTGCGGACCAATCTCTCGCTGACGCGACTCCTGCCCCTGAGCGCGGATGGTGCGCCGGGTATGGAGAGCGGCTTTGCCGGGCTCGAGGAGCGTGCACAGGACTGGTTCGCCCAGGAGGCGATTCCCGAAGAACGCCGCTCGCTGATCCGCTCGATCGACATGCGCTATGGCGGCCAGGGCTATGAGCTCACCGTGCCCTGTCCTGCGGGCCCGATCGACGGGGCCGCCCTTGTGAAGCTGCGCGAGGAATTCGAGCGCATCCACAAGCAGGTCTATGGCTATGTCGCAGCGGAGGAGCCGGTGCAGGTCACGACGCTTCGCATCGAGGCGGTCGGCCTCGTGCCGAAGGCCGATCTCAAGGCTCATCCGCCGGCGACCGGCCCGGTCGATGCGGCCGTCACCGCCCATCGCGAGGTCTGGCTGCCGGAAACCGGCGGCTTCACCAATTGCCCGATCTACGACCGTGCCCTGCTCGGCCCGGGCCACGAGATCACCGGCCCCGCCATCATCGACCAGATGGATTCGACCACGCTCGTCCTGCCCGGACAGGTCGCGACCGTCGACGCCCATCTCAACCTCATCATCGAGGGCTGATCATGCTGGACAAAGCCAAGACGCAGCTCGATCCGATCACCGTCGAGGTCATCGGCAGCGCGCTCACCACCATCGTCGAGGAGATGGGCAAGGCGATCATCCGAGCGGCGTATTCGACCAACATCAAGGAACGGCAGGACTGCTCGACCGCGCTGTTCGACGCCGAGGGGCGCACCATCGCCCAGGCCGAGCACATTCCGGTCCATCTCGGTTCGCTGCTCGGCATCGCCGAGCACGTCTTCAAGAACCACGATCTCTCGACCGTGCGCCCTGGTGACGTCTTCGTCGGCAACGACGCCTATACCGGCGGCGGCACGCATCTCAACGATATCGTCTTCCTGGAGCCGATCTTCCACGGCGGCAAGCTCGTCGCCTGGGTGACGAACCTCGCCCACCATTCCGACTTCGTCGATCGCGGCCACGCCCATATCTTTCAGGAAGGCCTGCGCATTCCGCCGGTCCGGCTCTATCGCGAGGGCGTCCTGCAGGAAGACCTGATGCAGCTCATCCTGCTGAACTGCCAGGTTCCCCGCGAGCGCATCAACGACTTTCGCGCCCAGATGGCGGCCAACCGCCTAGGCGTACAGCGCTATCAGGCACTCTGCGACAAATATGGCGCCGAGACGGTGCGCGCCGCCGGTGCGCAGGTGCTCGACTACACCGAGCGGCGCACCCGCGCCGGCATCGCGCAGATCCCGGACGGCACCTACAGCTTCCGCCATGACTTCGACAGCAACCTGGTCGACGGCGTGATGGACCTGAAGGTCGTGATCGAGGTCAAGGGCGACGAGATCTTCGTCGACTTCCCCGATGCGCCGGAACAGGTCCGCGCTCCGATCAACATGGTCTACACGGCGCTGCTGGCAACGGTCTATTTCGCGGTGAAGGCGGTGGTCGACCCCGACCTGCCCGCCAATGCCGGTTTCCACCGGCCGATCCATGTCTCGGCGCCGCTCGGCTCGGTGCTGAATTCCACACCGCCGGCGGCCGTCTACAGCCGCACCGATATCGGCCAACGCCTCGTCGACATGATCTTTGCCGCGCTCGCCGATGTCGTGCCGGAGCGTATCGCCGCCGCCTCCACCGGTGGCACGCTGCTGACGACCAGTGGAATCCACCCTCGCACCGGCCGCTTCTACGTCTATAACGAGATGCATGGCGGCGGCATGGGCGCGCGTGCCGACAAGGACGGGCTCGACGGCGTGCAGGTGAACACGACCAACACGGCCAACCTGCCGATCGAGGCGCTTGAGATCGAGCATCCGGTCATGGTGAAATGCTACGAGCTGGTGCAGGATTCCGGCGGCGCGGGGCAATATCGCGGCGGCATGACCCTGCGGCGGCGGGTCGAGATGCTCGACCATACCGCTCGCATCTCGGCCGGCGGCACCAACAGCATCGTGCCTCCCTTCGGTCTCAAGGGCGGCCAGGACGGCCTCACCGCCCGCGTCGAGCTTTCGCCCGGCGCCAAGCCGCTGGACCGCCGTGCCGGCATTCTGCAGCCGGGTGAGTGGGTTGGTATGGTGGCGGCCGGTGGCGGCGGTTTCGGCGACCCGAAAAAGCGCGATCGCGCGCTGGTCGAGCGCGACCTGCGCGAGGAACGCATCTCGCGGCAGGCGGCCGTGGAGATCTACGGGCTGAAGCTCTGAGGAGCGTGGTGACGATGGAGGCCGACGGATGCCGCGCCACCTGACCTCCCGCCTCGGTGAGGGCCTCATCGCGATCTGGGGTGTGGTCACGATCGTCTTCGTCGTCTCGCGGCTGCTCGGCGACCCCGCGGTGCTGCTGCTGCCGATCGGCGCGACGGAGGCGCAACTGCAGGAGCTGCGCACGCAGCTCGGGCTCGACCAGCCGCTGCTGCGACAATACCTGACCTTCCTCCTGCATGCGGTGAAGGGCGATTTCGGCCAATCCTTCCAGTTCGCGCGCCCGGCGCTCGACGTCGTGCTCGAACGGCTTCCCGCGACGGCGCTGCTGGCCGGCTGCGCGCTGACGATCGGCGTCCTGATCGGCGGTCTGGCCGGAGCGCTCGCCGCGATCTATCGCGGTTCGGCGATCGAGGGGCTCGTGCTGCTGGTGGCGCTGCTCGGCCAGGCGACGCCCTCCTTCTGGCTCGGCATCATGCTGATCCTTTTCTTCGCGGTGCAGCTCGGCTGGTTTCCGACGGGCGGCTACGGCGAATGGCAGAACCTTGTCCTGCCTTCGGTGACATTGGCCTGCTTCACGACGGCCAGCATCGCGCGCCTGCTGCGCTCCTCCATGCTCGACGTGATGCGGGACGACTATGTCCGCACGGCCTATGCGAAGGGCCTCGCGCCACGCCGCGTCTATATCTGGCATGTCGGCCGGAATTCGCTGATCCCGGTCGTGACCATGACCGGCATCCTGGCGGGCGAGCTTCTCGGCGGTGCCGCCGTAACCGAGACCGTCTTCGCCTGGCCGGGCGTCGGGCGGCTGATCGTACAGGCGATCGAGACCAAGGATTTCCCGGTCGTGCAGGCCGGCGTCGCCGTGGTCGCGACCATCTTCGTCGCGGTCAATCTCCTGGTCGACCTGCTCTACACCTTGATCGACCCGCGCATCCGGCAGGAATCATGAGGCTTCTCTCGTTCCTGCATCGCCAGCGCGCGAACTGGCTCGGCCTGCTCGGCGCCGGGCTGCTGATCCTGCTGCTGGCGCTGGCACTTGCAGGCCCCTGGCTCGGCCTGCCTGATCCGACGCGAGGAGATCTGCGCGCCCGCATGCTCGCCCCGACGATCTCCTGGTTCGGGCTCGGCGCCCATCCCTTCGGCACCGACCAACTCGGCCGCGATATCTTGAGCCGCATCATCGCAGGCAGCCGCGTCACCCTGACGATTGCGGGCTCGGCCGTGATCCTCGGCGGCATCGTCGGCGTGTTGCTGGGCCTCGTCGCCGGCTATTTCGGTGGCTGGTACGACCGCATCCTGATGCGCCTCGTCGACATCCAGCTCGCTTTTCCGCTGATGCTGCTGGCGCTGTTGGTCGTTGCCGCGCTCGGCCCCAGCCTGCACAATTTGATCGCCGTGCTCGCGCTGACGAGCTGGGTCCGCTACGCCCGCATCGTCCGGGCTCAGGTTCTGACGGTCCGGGAGCGGGAATTCGTCCAGGCGGCGCTCGCCATGGGCGCGGGCCATGCGCGCCTGCTCTTGCGCCATATCCTGCCCAATGTTCTGACGCCGGTCTTCGTCGTCGCGACGCTGGAGCTCGCGCGCACCATCGTCCTCGAAGCTGGCCTGAGCTTCCTCGGCCTCGGCATCCAGCCGCCCTCGCCGAGCTGGGGCCGGATGCTCGCGGACGGACGCACTTACATCGCCAGTGCCTGGTGGATCATCACCCTCCCTGGCCTGGCGCTGATGTTGACGGTGCTGAGCGTCAATCTCCTGGGCGATTGGCTGCGTGATTGGCTCGACCCGCGCGCCGAACGCCGTTGACCATCTTCATCGGCGCCTTCGCCGCCTGCCACGGGCTCCGGCCGGGCGTGGAAGGTGCTGTGTCGCACTCCCGAACCAAGGTGGCGATGAGTTCGGCTGCGGGCATGGCGCGTGCCAGCGGAGCCCCCTGGCCGGCCCATTGCGCGCCGAAGCCATGCTCGCCTTTCAGCTTCGCCGCGGCATGGAGCGCTTTTCCAGCGTCGTAGGCGATGGGGTAGTCGGGGGGCATGCGGCCAGCCACGCTTTTGTGGAGCTCTGTAAAGCGATTGGCGAGGGCCCGTGCCGGCCGACCCGAGATGAGTGACGTCAGCCGGGTGTGATACGCACCAGGGCCCGTCAAGGCCGCCCGATATGCCTCATCGGCCGCCGATTCCGGGCAGGCTATGAATGCCGTGCCCAGCTGGGCGGCGCTCGCGCCGAGGTCGAGCACGGCAGCGATGCCTGCGCCATCCATGATGCCGCCCGCGGCGATGACCGGAAGTCCGGTCTTCTGCACCAGGAGGCGCGTCAGCGCGATCGTCCCCAGCCCGTCATCCGGAGCGGATGGATCGAACACGCCGCGATGTCCGCCCGCTTCGATGCCTTGAGCCACAATCGCGTCGATCCCGGCGGCTTCGACCCTGCGGGCTTCCTCGAGGTTCGTCGCGGTTGCGAGCAGCGTCGTGCCGATGTGCTTCAACGTCCGAATGATTTCGGAGGACGGAACGCCGAAGTGAAAGCTGACGACCGGGGGCTTCGTCTCGACGAGCATCGCCAGCATCTCTTCGTCGTCGGCGAAGCTCTTGTAGATCGTCTTCAGCGCCTTCGGAGGCTCGGCGCCGAATTGGGCAAATATGGGCGAAAGCCATTCCAGCCAGGCCGTCTCGCGCGCCGCATCGGCCTTTGCCGGGCCGTGAACGAACAGGTTGACATTGAAGGCGCGATCGGTGCGCGATTTCAGGTCCGCGATCATCGCCCTGGCGCCGGCGGCATCCGTCGCGCCGACGCCGATCGAACCCAGCCCCCCGGCATTGGACACGGCCGCCGCGAGAGCGGGGGTCGAAACACCCGCCATCGGAGCCTGCACGATCGGCACGTCTATCCGCAGCTTGCCCAACATCGCGGTCTCCCCAAGCGAAACTTATTGACCAAAATTCACAAATAGAGAATTGATAGTCAATAATATTCTTTTTTGGAGAATTTAAGTGGATTTCGCTGCGCTTGCGGTTTTCCGGACCGTCGCGAGGGAGCAGAGCATCACGCGCGCAGCCGAGCTGCTTGGCCGCGTGCCGTCGAACGTCACGACCCGAATCCAGCAGATCGAAGAAGAGCTCGGCGTGCCGCTTTTCCTGCGCGAGCGGAAGGGGATGACGCTGACCGATGCGGGGCGGACCTATCTCGATTACGCCGACCGGATCCTCAACCTTGCGGACGAGGCCGTTCAGGTCGTCAATCCTGCCGGGCCTGCCGGGGTGCTCCGCATCGGTTCGATGGAGTGCGCCGCCGCGAGCCGCCTGCCGATCCCACTCGCTCGTTTCAATGCGCAATGGCCGCAGGTCACGATCGACCTTTCGACGGCTCCCACCAGGCAGCTGATCGACTCGCTCTTTGCGCATCGCATCGACTGCGCGCTGATCGCTGTTCCATCGGGAGAGTGGTGGCTGGGGCCGCATGAGCTCGACAGGGTTCCGGTCTTCCGGGAAGACCTCGTTCTCTTGCTGCCGCCCGGCCATTCCGAGGTGCGCCATGCGGAGGATATCAGGCCTAAATCGCTGGCCGCCTTTGCGCCCGGATGCACCTACCGCATGCTTGCGGAAGAATGGCTGACGGGCTTCGGCACGCTCAAAGGGCGCTTTGCCGTCCAGGAAGTGCGCTCTTATCACGCCATGTTTGCCTGCACGGCCGCGGGCTCGTGCTTCAGCGTCATGCCTCGCACCGTGCTCGATCTGATGGGCCACTCCGGTGCCGTCGAGACGCAGGCGCTGATGCGGGTCGATACTCATCTCGCCTGCCGGCCAGGATTTTCAACGCCGGCCTTCAACGCGTTCCGCAACACGCTCGCGGCCTTCTCGGACATCCAGGGCAAGGCGACGGTCTGAGCGGAGCCCGGTGGTCGCCATCGCGCTCAAGCTTCCTTGGCCGCGAGTTGCCGCGCCAGATACGCGACGAGGCGGCTTGCGACCTCCTCCTTCGGCAGGGTCGGCCAGGTCTCGACGCCGTCGCCCGTGACGAGATGCACGGTATTGGTGTCCCCGCCCATCACGCCCGTGCCGCCGACATCGTTGGCGACGATCAGGTCGCAGCCCTTCTTGGCGAGCTTGGCCTCGGCATAGGCGATGACGTTCTGCGTCTCGGCTGCGAAGCCGACGACAAAGCCCGGCCGCCCGGCCTTGCGATGCGCGACGGTGGCGAGGATGTCCGGGTTCTCGACGAGCGAGAGCGGCGGCAGCTTGCCACCATCCTTCTTCATCTTCTCCGGTGCGGCATCGGCCACGCGCCAGTCGGCGACGGCGGCGGCGAAGATGGCGAGATCGGCCGGCAGCGCTGCCTCGACCGCCGTCAACATCTCGCGCGCCGATTCGACATGGACGGTCTCGACGCCGGTCGGGTCGGGCAGGTTGACCGGGCCGCTGACCAGCGTCACGCGGGCGCCAGCCGCAGCGGCTGCGGTTGCGATGGCGTGGCCCTGCTTCCCGGAGGAGCGATTGGCGATGTAGCGCACCGGGTCGATCGGCTCATGCGTCGGCCCGGAGGTGATGAGGACATGCTTGCCGGCCAGCGGGCTGCCGGTCGCGGCATGGTTGCTGCCCGGCAAACGCCCGAGGAAGCCGATGGCGCGTGTCGAGGGCTTTTCGCCGGCCAGTGCGAGCTCGATCGCGGCGAGGATTTCCTGCGGCTCGGCCATGCGGCCCGGCCCGCTCTCGCCGCGCTCGGCCATGGCGCCGCTATTGGGGCCGATGACGAGGATGCCGTCCTTTTCGAGCTGCGCCATGTTCCGCCGCGTCGCCGGATGCTGCCACATGCGCGGGTTCATCGCGGGCGCGATCAGCACGCGCTTGTCGGTGGCGAGCAGCGCGGTCGAGGCAAGGTCGTCGGCATGGCCGTTCGCCATCTTGGCGATCAGGTCGGCGGTCGCCGGTGCCACCACCACGAGATCGGTCGAGCGCGAGAGCTGGATATGGCCGATATCGGCCTCGTCGGTCAGCGAGAACAGGTCGGTGAAGCAGCGCTCGCCCGCCAGCGACGAGACCGAGAGCGGCGTCACGAACTGCTCGCCGGCCCTGGTCAGGATGCAACGCGATGCAATGCCGCGGTCCTTCAGCCGGCGGATGACTTCGAGCACCTTATAGGCGGCGATGCCGCCGCCGATGATCAGGAGAACGGAGCGGGAAGCGGACAAGGCGGCTCCTCGGGGCAAGTCAGGCGTCGGACTGACCGCTTCCTAGCATCCGCGGCGCGGCGCTGTCATGCGCCACGCAAAAGTCGCGTTCCTCAATCGCGCGGCGGGTCGGGCACCTTGTAGGCCGTCGTCGCCTTGATCCGCTCCATGGCGAAGCGCGAGGTGACGTTCTTGAGCGGGATCGTCTCGATCAGCTTCTTGTAGAAGCCGTCATAGGCGGCCATGTCGGCGACGACGACGCGCAGCATGTAATCGACATCGCCGGCCATCCGGTAGAATTCCATCACCTCGGGCATGGCCGCGACGGTCTGCGCGAACTTGTCGAGCCAGGGACCGGAATGGTCCGCCGTCTCGATCTGCACGAAGACGGTGAGGCCGAGGCCGATCTTTTCCGGCGAGACCAGCGCGACGCGCTTCAGGATCACGCCCGCCTGCTCGAGCTTCTGGATGCGCTTCCAGCACGGGGTCTGCGACAGCCCGACGCGATCGGCAAGATCGGCGATCGAGATGTTGGCGTCGGTCTGCAGCACAGTAAGAATCTTGCGGTCTATGGCGTCCATTCTCTGAAATCCGTCGTGGGGAGAAATTTGCTTCGCAAGATCGTATAAAAAGAGAAAATATATCTTTTTAGCGCCGATCTCTTGCATCTATGTAGAAAATCCTTTTCTCAATCTGTCAATGGTCGGCTGTTCGACGCCGTTTCGAGAGAGGATTTGAACGATGGATCGCCGCCAGTTTCTCATTGCGGGTGCGACCCTTGCGGCGGCGACCCCGCTCGCCGGTGCGGCTCGCGCGCAAACCGTCGCGGCGCGGGTGGGTTACATCCCGATTGTCGGCACCGCGCCCTTCTTCGTCGCCAATGGCGAGGGCTGGCTGAAGCAGGGCGGCATCGAGACGGCCGTGACCGTCTTCGAATCCGGCCCGAACATGATCCAGGCGCTGGCCTCGGGCACGATCGACATCTATGTCGCGGGCGTCGCTCCGCTCGCCGTCGCCCGCTCGCGCGGCGTCGATATCCGCGTCGTCGCCTCGACGGCCGTGGGCGAGAACGTCGTCGTCACCGCGCCGTCGCTGACGAAGTTCTTCACCGACGGCGTCGCCCCTGCCGCCGCCTTCAAGGCGTTCCGCACCGCGACCGGCAAGCCGGCCCGCCTCGCCACCCAGCCGCCGGGCTCGGTGCCCGACACCGTGCTGGAATACTGGCTCTGGGAGGTCGCCAAGGTCGACAAGGCCGATGTCACGATCGTGCCGATGGGCATCGATGCGACCCAGCAGGCGATTCTCGCCGGCGCGGTCGATGGCGGCACGGTGCGTGAGCCGGCCCTGAGCATCCTTCAGACGCGCAATCCGCAGATCAAGCTCGTCGCCGGCGGCGAGGAGGTCTTCCCCGGCCAGCCCGGCACGGTGGTGGCTGTTTCCGGCGCCTTCGCCACCAAAAACCCCGATGCCGTGCAGACGGTGGTCAATGGTCTCGTCAAGGCGGCCGCCTTGATCAAGGCCGATCCCGACAAGGCCGCGCCTCACGTCGCCGCCGCGCTCGGCAAGGGCATCGTCGACCCCGAGCTGATTCGCAAGGCGCTGGTCTCGCCGGCGAGCCGCTTCGAGATCGACCCGCGCAAGATCATCGAGCCGGCCCGCGCCATGCAGGCCTATCAGGTCAAGCTCGGTTCGCTCGACAAGGAAGCGCCCTTCGACGGGCTGTTCGAGACGCAGTACTACGAGCGCGCGGTCAAGGCGGGCGGCTGATATCGTGAAGAGACTGCGGGCTCCGGCCCTTGCCTTTCTTGGCCTCGCCGCCTTCCTGCTGATCTGGGAGGCGGTGCCCTATTTCGGTTGGGTCAATCCCGCCTTCCTGCCGCCGCCGAGCGCGCTGCCGAAGGCGTTCATGCGTGAACTCTCCTCCGGTGCCTGGCTCGCCGCGATCCTCGGGTCGCTCTGGCATTATTTCGTCGGCCTCTTCGTCGGGGCGGGCCTCGGCATCGCGCTCGGCGTGCTGATCGGCATGTCGCGGATCGCCGAGGAGGCGACGGCCTGGGTCGTGCGCGTGCTGCGGCCGGTGCCGGGCCTCGCCTGGGTGCCCTTCGCTATCATCTGGTTCGGTGTCACGCCGGGCGCCGCGGTGTTCATCATCGCGGTCGGCGTATTCTGGATCAGCTTCTTCGCGGCGCAGGGGGCGATCCGCGGCGTCGACCGCGATCTCGTCGAGGTGGCGGACGCCTTCGGCTTCCGCTCTCCCTGGCAGCGACTGCTCAAGATCCTGCTGCCGGCGGCGATGCCGGGCATCCTCGTCGGCTTCCGCACGGCTTTGGGCCAGGCCTGGATGGCGGTGGTCGCAGCCGAGATCTTCGGCGTCGCCGGTGTCGGTCAACGCATGATGCAGGCTTCGAGCCTGCTCGCGACCGACATCGTCGTCGTCTACATGCTGACGATGGCGGCGCTCTATGGGCTGCTCGACACGGCCTTCGTCGCCTTCCAGACATGGGTGCTGCGTTGGAAAGCGTGATCGACATCAAGGGTCTGTCGCTGACCTTCACCCGTGACGGCGAAGCGACCGAAGTGCTGCACAAGCTCGATCTCTCGGTCGGGCGCGGCGAATTCCTGGCCATCGTTGGCCCATCCGGTGTCGGCAAGTCGACCCTGCTGCGCGTCATCGCCGGGCTGGCGAAGCCGAGCGGCGGCGAGGTCGTCATCCATGCCAGGGACACCACGCGCCGCCCCGTCGCGCTGGTCTTCCAGGATTCGCGGCTCCTGCCCTGGCGCAAGGTGATCTCCAACGTCGGCTTCGGCCTCGAAGGCCGCGTCCCGCGCGGCGAGCGGCTGAAGAAGGCGCAGGAGACGCTCGATCTCGTGGGCCTCGGCGGGCTGGCGCAACGCTGGCCGCATCAGCTCTCCGGCGGCCAGCGCCAGCGCGTCTCGCTGGCGCGTGCGCTTGCGGTCGAGCCGGAGATCCTGCTGATGGACGAGCCCTTCTCGGCGCTCGACGCACTGACCCGCGAAAACCTGCAGGACGAATTGATCCGCGTCTGGCAGCGCACCGGCAAGACCGTGATCTTCGTCACGCACGACATCGACGAGGCCGCCTATCTGGCCGACCGGGTCGTGATCCTGTCGGGCGTGCCCGGCCGGATCATCGCCGAGCACCGCATCGACGCAGCCCGCCCGCGCCGGCGCGGCGCGGCGGCGGAGGCCGAGATCGTCCGCGCGGTCCGGCTGGGACTCGGCGCCGACACGGTCACGGACGGCGCGGCGATCTGAAGCCGCGCCATTCCGCCTCACCGGCTTGTCATTGGCATCGGGGCGCCGTTTGAGGCATCTGGCAGTCATGACCAAGGATGCGAGCGGAACGATGATGCGCCAATCCGGGCCGGGACCGGGCGCGGCCCGCCGGCTTCTGGCAGTTGCGCTGCTGGCGTGCGGACTGGCCTCGCCGAATCTCGTCTCTGCTGCCGAATCGGCGCCCGTCATCTCCCAGCGCGTCAGCGCGACCCTGCTCTCGGGCCGCGACAGCGTCGCGCCGGGCGAGCGTTTCCATGTCGCGCTCGTCCAGAAGCTGGCCCCGCACTGGCATACCTATTGGCTGAACCCCGGCGATTCCGGCGAGCCGACCCAGATTCACTGGACGCTTCCGGCAGGCGCCAAGGCCGGCGAGATCGCTTGGCCGGCGCCGCGTGCGATCCGGGTCGATCCGCTGGTGAATTTCGGCTTCGAGGGGCAGGTCCTGCTGCCGGTCGAGATCACCGTCCCGGCCGAGGCCAAGCCGGGCGAGACCTTCTCGCTCAAGGCGGAAGCGACCTGGCTGGTCTGCGAGAAGATCTGCATTCCCGAGGAAGGCACCTTCCAGCTCGACCTGCCCGTCGCCGCCGCGGGCGTGACCGAGGTTGCCGCGCAGCAGCGCATCGACGCCGCGCTCGCCGCCCTGCCGAAGCCGGCCGGCTTCCGCGGCAGGCTCGCGGCCGATGGCGACAAGCTCGCGCTCGCTTTGCCCGGCCTGCCGGCCGGTGCCGCCGACCTGCGCTTCTTCCCGCTCTCCGACACGCTGATCGAGCATGCCGCCGACCAGCCCGCGAAGGCCGGCGACGCTCCCAGCCTGACGCTGACGCGCTCCAGCGCCTTCAAGCTCGAGCAGCCCGAAATCTCCGGTGTCCTCACCTTCCAGCAGGACGGCGCGGCGCGTGCGCTGACGCTGGTGGCGGATGCCGACCCGGCGCTGGTCTCGAAGGCCGCTGACGATGCCGGTTCCGCCGCCTTCCGCCCGGCCGTGGTACGGATTCCCGTCCCGGCGGAAGGCGCCGACCTGACGCTCGTCGCCGCGCTCGCCTTCGCCTTTGCCGGCGGCTTGATCCTCAACCTGATGCCCTGCGTGTTGCCGGTGCTGTTCATCAAGGCACTCGGCTTTGCCCAGACGGCGCATCGCAGCCGGGCCGAGACGCGCGAGCAGGGCCTCATCTTCCTCTGCGGCGTGCTGCTGACCTTCCTGGTGCTGGCCGGTGCCGTCATCGCGTTAGGGAGCCTTGGCAGCAGCGTGGGCTGGGGCTTCCAGCTTCAGTCGCCGCCGCTCGTCATCGCGCTCGCGGTGGTGATGGTGCTGATCGGGCTCAGCCTGATCGGCGCCTTCGAGATTGGCGGATCGGTGGTCGGAGTCGGTGATGGTCTCGCCAGCCGGGGCGGGCGCTTCGGCGCCTTCATGACTGGCGTGCTCGCCGTCATCGTCGCCACCCCTTGCACGGCGCCCTTCATGGGCGCGGCAATGGGCTATGCGGTGACGCAACCCCCGGCGATCGCGCTCTCCGTCTTCATGGCGCTGGCGGTCGGTTTTGCTCTGCCCGTGGTGGCATTGTCCTTCGCGCCCGGCCTGCTCAGGCTCCTGCCCAAGCCCGGTCGCTGGATGCTGGTGCTGAAGCAGGCCTTCGCCTTTCCGATGTTCGCGACCGCGATCTGGCTGATCTGGGTCGCCTCGGTCCAGACCGGCCCACAGGGCGTGCTGGCGGCGCTGGTCGCGGTGCTGGCCGCGGGCTTCATCGTCTGGCTCGTCGGCGTCACGCGCGGCTCGCTGTCGCGGCGCGCCTTCGGCACGGTGCTGGCGGTGCTGGTAGCGCTCGGCGCCGGCTGGTTCACCGTTGAGAACGCGGTGCCGGGCGCCAATACCGAGGCGCGCGCCGGCGATGTCCAGGCCTGGTCGCCCGAGCGCGTCGCGGCGCTGCAGGCACAAGGCAAGCCGGTCTTCGTGAATTTCACGGCGGCCTGGTGCATCACCTGCCTGGCCAATGAGCGCGTCGCCCTCTCGCGGCAGGAGGT
>JARYGW010000119.1:0-14436 GCA_033792295.1 Allobosea sp. | reverse complement strand
GTCGGCTGGGAACGGTGAGGCCATTCTCGTTGCCGGGCCATTCCCTATTCATGTCGATCAGGTCGATACCTCGGCCGGAATTGGGCCATCTGCGCTGCATGCCCTCCAGTGCATGTCTTGAGATGTCCGTGACGGCGATCACCGTGCCTGACATCTGGGTGGGATCGAGCTGATTCATGACGGAGTGAACCGTATGGATAGAGCTCATTTCGTCGCCATGGACACCGCTGGTGAGGACGACGCGCTTGCCCGGCTTGGCACCTCTGGCCACTATCACGGAGACGTACCAGTACTGTCCGCTGGGCATCTGCGCACCCTGAAAGTACAGCAGGTGCTTCTTGCCAGGCTCGAGGTCATTGACATTGAGCGCGCTGACGACGCGCTTCCCGTGGATCGTATCGCCGGTATAGACGGTGCCTGCCGTTTGCGCGGCGGGCGGCGATATAGGAGCCTGCGCATTCGCAGGCGCCGCGGCGAGGGCCGTGGACGCGCCCGCCATTACAATTGAAGCAGCAAGAAAGTCACGACGGTCGAGGCGCTCTTTTGGTTCGTTCGACATGACGCAGGTTCCTCTCAACTTCATCGTGGAGCATGCGATTTCGAGCCACCGTTCGGCAAGACGCGCTGCCGAGCAGGCGGCGCTCTAAATCCGAGCCTTGGCCGATCCGCGGCGATTTGGGGCAGAGTACTCCATAGCGCCTCACTTTTCGCAGGATGGAGCGAGGGGGCTGGGAGCAGAGATTCGAAGCTCGCCCAGAAGCAGCCTCGCCGTACGGGGAGCGATGCCCGGCGTCAAAACCTGTCGCTTTTGACGCCGGGCATCGCTAGCAATTTGCATGCGCGCCGACTTCCTGGGCCTTCAGGCCTTTATCAGTATCGCCGACCGCGGGAGCTTTCGAGCTGCCGCGTCCCATCTCAATCTGTCGCAAACCGCGCTGAGCCATCGCATCCGCAAGCTTGAGGAATCGCTGGGCACGCCGCTCTTCCTGCGAACGACCCGACAGGTCTCTCTGACGGCTGCCGGAACCACCTTGCTGCCGCGCGCGCGGCGCGTTTTCGAGGATCTCGGTCAGGCGCTCGACGAGGTGCGGGCCGATCTGTGCGATGCCGACGAGCAGGTCTCCGTCGGTTGCCTACCGACAGTCGCAGTGCATTGCATGCCGGCGGTCATCGCCGCCTTCGCTAAACGCCATCCGGGGATTGGCGTCAGGGTCCATGACAACTCCGCTTCCGAGATCGCCGACAAGGTGCAGTTGGGCGAAGCCGAGTTCGGGGTGACCATCGTCGCCGCGAATCGCTGGGATCTGGAGCTCAAACCGGTGGTGAAGGAGCCCTTCGTGCTCGTCAGCCATCGCGATATGCCTCTCGCACAGGCGGCATCCTTGACCTGGGCCCAGCTACAGGGCGAACCGCTGGTCCGCGTCAGCGCCGAAACCGGCAACCGTATCCTGATTGACGATGCGCTCGGCCCGCGGCGCGAGGCCTTGATCTGGCGCTACGAGGTGCAACGGGTCGTGACGGCCGTCAGCCTCGTGCGCTCGCAGATCGGCTATGCGATCGTCCCGCAACTCGCGCTCGATGTGGTCGATGCCGGCGGGCTGGTTGCTATTCCGTTACGCTCGCCCTCGATCACGCGCACGCTCGGCATCGTCTCCCGCAAGAGCGTACCGTTGCGCCCCGCCGCGCGCGACCTGCTGTCTCTCCTGAGCGATCAGCTTAAGCATAGCGTCGCAAACCCCGGCCGATGAATAAAATGGCTCAATCGCTGCATTCTTATCATTTGATGGAAGAATGAAGCTGCCCCACCCTCATCGCCGGGAGAAACGCGCAGGGGGGTGGAGACGATGGCTGGATCAGATCCGGCAACGATCGCGTTCATCGGCTTCGGCGAAGTCGGGCAAACCTTTTCGCGTGGTCTGCTGGCCAACGGTAGGGTAGGGATCCGCGCCTACGACCTGCTCTTCGGCTGCGAAGCCGGGCGCCCGCTGGAGGATGCAGCGCAGCGGATCGGGGTGAGCTGCAGCGCATCGGCGTCTGACGCCTGCTCCCGGGCGCTCTATGTATTTTCGGCCGTGACGGCCGACCGCGCAGAGGCGGTGGCCGTCGAAGCGGCGAGCTGGCTGAAGCCCGGCCAGATTTTCGTCGACGTGAATTCGGCAGCACCTTCGACCAAGCAGAGAGCGGCGCAGGCGGTCGAGGCCAGCGGTGCCGATTATGTCGAGGCAGCGGTGATGGCACCGGTGCTGCAGCCTGGTCTCAAGGTTGCGATTCTCGCTGGCGGCCCGAAAGCGCAGGCCGTGGCCGAGAGGCTGAACGGGCTCGGCATGAATTTGACACCGGTTTCCGAGGCGTTCGGCCGGGCCTCGGCGATGAAGCTTTGCCGCAGCATCGTCATCAAGGGTCTGGAGGCGTTGATGGTGGACTGTGCCGCCGCCTGCGAGGCCTGGGACGTCAAGGACCAGGTCTTCGCCAGCTTGCACGCGACGTTTCCGTCGATCGATTTCCACGCGCTCGCCACCGACATGCGTGAGCGCGTCGCGACCCACGGCATCCGCAGGGCGGCGGAGATGCGCGAGGCAGCGGAAATGCTTGCCGCCGCCGGGCTGGAGCCAGGGTTGGCGAGCGCCATCGCCCAGAGCCAGCAACGCGGCGCGCGGTCCCGATCCGCGAAGGGCGGCTGAGCGATGAGCCAGATCGCCGTTCCCTGCATGCTGATCCGCGGTGGCACCTCCAAGGGCGCCTATTTCCTGCGCGACGATCTGCCTGTCGACGCTGCCGCGCGCGATGCCTTCCTGCTTGCCGTGATGGGCTCGCCCGACAAGCGTCAGGTCGACGGGCTCGGCGGCGCTCATCCGCTTACCAGCAAGGTCGCGATCGTTTCCCGGTCGAGCGAGCCGGGTTGCGACATCGATTTTCTCTTCGCCCAGGTCGGCGTGGATAAGGCGCAGGTCGATACGACGCCGAATTGCGGCAACATCCTCGCCGGCATCGGGCCCTTTGCGCTGGCACGTGGGCTCGTCAAGGCGAGCGGCGCACGTACCACCGTTCGTGTCCGGACGATCAACACCGGCACAATCGCCGACCTGACCATGGAGACGCCAGACGGTGAGGCCAGCGCCGAGGGCAGCGCCCGCATCGATGGTGTGCCCGGCACCTCGGCGCCCATTGACATCGGCTTTCTCGATGCCGAGGGCTCGGTCTGCGGCGGGTTGCTGCCGACTGGCGACGTCGTGGACATGGTCGACGGCGTGCCCTGCACGCTAATCGACAACGGCATGCCGGTCATCGTGCTGCGCGCCGCCGATGTGGGGCGTACCGGCTACGAGCCGCGAGACGAGCTCGCCAAGGATACCGAGCTGAAAGCCCGCATCGAGCGTATCCGGCTGGCCGCCGGGCCGCTGATGAATCTGGGCGATGTCTCGAACAAGGTCGTGCCGAAGATCGCGCTGGTCGCACGGCCCCGGGCCGGCGGCGCCATCTGCACGCGCAGCTTTATCCCGCATGAATGCCACGCCTCGATCGGCGTCTTCGCCGCCGTGACGGTCGGGACGGCCGCTGTCCTGCCGGGTTCGCCGGCGGCTTCCGTCGCGGAGATGCCGCAGGGCCGCGAGCGCCTGCTCTCCGTCGAACACCCGACGGGCGAGTTCACCGTGACGCTGACGGTCGGTGGTACGGCGCAGAAGCCAGTCGTCGAACGGGCGGGGCTCCTGCGCACCGCGCGCATCCTGATGGAGGGCCGCTCCTTCGTGCCGGCGAGCGTGATTCGGTCATCTGTGCCGAGCGCCGTGAAAAGAGAGGGCTGAATTCCGATGGCGAACCTGCAGAAGACCGGTCTGGTGATCACGGCCCATCCGGGCGATTTCGTCTGGCGCGCGGGCGGGGCCATCGCACTGCATGCGAAACGCGGAATACGGGTGAAGATTCTCTGCCTCTCCTATGGCGAGCGCGGCGAAAGCCAGTTCGCCTGGAAGAAGGAGGGCGTTCGGATGGAGGACGTCAAGGCACAGCGCCGCGAGGAGGCGCAGGCCGCGGCCGAGCTGCTCGGTGCCGAGATCGAATTCATGGATGCCGGCGATTATCCGCTGCGCATCAGGCCGGAGATGCTCGACCGTGCCATCGACATCTTCCACGAGCTCACCCCAAGCTTCGTGCTGACGCATGCGCTCGAAGACCCCTACAATGGCGACCATCCCGAGGCGGCGCGTTTCGCCCAGGAGGCGCGCATCATCGCGCAGGCGGCTGGGCACAAACCCGATCCCAGCCGCGCCTATGCGGCGCCGCCGGTCTTCCTGTTCGAGCCTCACCAGCCCGAGCAGTGCAATTTCAAGCCGAACGTGATCCTCAACATCGACGAGGTCTGGGAGCAGAAGCGTAAGGCGTTCGAGATCCTCGCCGCGCAGAAGCACCTCTGGGAGTACTACACCCGTGTCGCGCTGAATCGCGGCATGCAGGGCGGCCGCAACTCCGGTAAGGCCATGACCTATGGCGAAGCCTATCAGCGGCTTTTCCCGGAAGCTCTGGAGGCGCTGGCATGAACCCCGTCGTCATCCGCACCGGGAGGCGCGACGGCCGACCATGCGTGTGAAGCCAACGAAGACGAATAGCCTAGACGATTGACGGCTGGCGAACGAGGGCGAGAGATGTAGGCTATGCGCAAAGGTCCCACCAAAGCGGACCGCGTCCATCGCGACGACGATCGAGACGAAGAACGGCTTCGCAGAGAGCCAATTCAGGGGAAGGGAACGGATATGACGGTGCGCAGGACGATTCTCGGTGGCATGCTCGGGCTGGCATTCGCCGTCTCGACGAGCGGGTACGCGCAGGCGCAGGAGGCGGTGAAGATCGGCCTGATCCTGCCGATGACGGGGCCCTTCGCCTCGACCGGCAAGCAGATCGATGCCGCGGTGAAGCTCTTCCTTGCCAGGGAAGGCGCTACCCATGGCGGTCGCAAGCTCGAAGTGATCCTCAAGGATGACGCCGGCAATGCCGATGCGACACGGCGCCTCGCGCAGGAACTCGTCGTCAACGACAAGGTCTCGGTGCTCGCGGGCTTCGGCCTGACGCCCCTTGCCATGGCGACGGCCCAGATCGCGACGCAGGCCAAGGTGCCGGAGATCGTCATGGCCGCGGCGACCGCCTCGATCACCGAGGCCTCGCCCTATATCGTGCGCACCTCCTTCACCCTGCCGCAGGCCTCCGAGCCGATGGCCGAATGGGCGGCGGCGAACGGGATCAAGAAAGTCTTCACCGTCGTTACCGATTTCGGCCCGGGCATCGACGCCGAAACCTCTTTCGCCGGCAAGTTCAAGGCCGCGGGCGGCACGGTGGAAAGCGTGCGCGTTCCGCTTCGCAACCCGGATTTTGCACCCTTCCTCCAGCGCGTCTCGGAAGCCAAGCCAGACGCACTCTTCGTCTTCGTGCCGTCCGGCGTCGGCGCGCAGTTCATGAAGCAGTTCGTAGAGCGCGGCCTCGACAAGGCCGGCGTCAAGCTGATCGGCACCGGCGATGTGGTCGATGACGATATTCTCGAAGGTATCGGCGACGTCGCGCTCGGCGCCATCACCACGCATCACTATTCGGCGTCGCATGACAGCGCGGCGAACAAGGCCTTCGTCGAGGCCTTCCAGAAAGCCAATCCCGGCATGCGGCCGAATTTCATGGCGGTCGGCGGCTATGATGGGATGAGGTTGATCGCCAAGGCACTCGACGCGACCAAAGGCGACGCCAGCGGCGACAAGCTGATCGCGGCGATGAAGGGCGCTTCCTGGGAGAGCGTGCGCGGGCCGGTGAAGATCGATCCGGACACCCGCGACATCATCCAGAACATCTATGTCCGCAAGACGCAGAAGGTCGGCTCCGAGCTCCACAATGTCGAGTTCGCGACGATCAAGGACGTCAAGGACCCGGTGAAGGCCCGTAAGTGACGGCGGACTGTCCGACCGAAGCGGATCGGCGCGCATGCTGACCATCCTGTTCGATGGCATCGCCTATGGGATGGTGCTTTTCGTCCTCGGCTGCGGGCTCTCCGTGACGATGGGGTTGATGAACTTCGTCAACCTCGCCCATGGCGCCTTCGCGATGCTCGGCGGCTATGTCGCCGTGCAGGCGATGCAGCGATGGGGCGTGCCCTTTCTGGCGAGCCTGCCGCTGGCCTTCCTGGCGGCGGCCCTGGTCGGGATCGTGCTGGAGCGGCTGATCTACCGGCCGATGTACGGCAAGAGCCATCTCGATCAGGTGATGTTCTCGATCGGGCTGGTCTTCATGGCGGTCGCCGGGACCGACTGGCTGATGGGCTCGACCCAGCAGTTCATCCATCTGCCGAGCTGGCTGCAGGGCCGATTCGAGATCGCGGGTGTCGGCATCGGCCGCTACCGACTCTTCGTCATCGTGATCTGTGGACTTCTGGCGGTCTCGCTGCAATGGGGCTTCACCCGCACGCGCTTCGGCAGCCGCCTGCGGGCTGCCGTCGATGACGCGCGGGTTGCGCGCGGGCTCGGCATCCCGGTCAATCGGCTCTTCGCGCTGACCTTCGCGCTGGGCTGTGGGCTCGCGGGGCTGGGCGGGGCGCTCGGCATCGAACTGATGGGGCTCGATCCCTCCTTTCCGCTGAAATTCATGATCTACTTCCTGATCGTCGTCACTGTCGGCGGCACCTCCAGCATCACCGGGCCGTTCTTTGCGGCGATGTTGCTCGGCGTGGCCGACGTCGTCGGCAAATATCTCGTGCCCGAGGTCGGTGCCTTCATCATCTATGCGTTGATGGTCGTGCTGTTGGTCACCCGTCCACACGGGCTGTTTACGAGGGCGCGGGCATGAGGGCCGAGACCTTCGAGAGGCGTGTCAGGCAGGCGCTCTATGTGGCCCGCCGCTGGCATCCGGCGGAGATCGCGTTCTGGCTTCTCGCCTTCGCGGCCTTCCTGCTGTTCCCGCGCAATCTGCTGCTGCTTAACGAGATCGCGATCCTCGCGCTCTTCGCCCTCTCGCTCGACCTGATCCTCGGCTATGCCGGTATCGTCTCGCTGGGGCACGCTGCCTTCCTCGGCATGGGCGCCTATGCGGCCGGGCTCTTCGCCAAGCATGTGGGCGCCGATCCACTCGCCGGCCTCGTGGTCGGAATGGGAATGGCCGGGCTGCTCGGCCTCGTCACCAGCCCGCTCGTGCTGCGCGGTACCGATCTCACGCGACTGATGATCACGCTGGGCGTCGCGCTCATCCTCTACGAACTGGCGAATTCCTTCGGTTCGCTCACCGGCGGCGCCGACGGCCTGCAGGGCATCACGATGGGGCCGGTGCTGGGCCTGTTCGACTTCGATATCTTCGGCCGTACCGCCTATCTCTATTCGCTCAGCGTGCTGTTCGTTCTGTTCCTGGTGGCGCGGCGGGTGGTGCATTCGCCCTTCGGCCTTTCCCTGCGCGCTGTCCGTGATAACTCGTTGAGGGCTTCGGCTTCGGGTGTGCCGAATGCCCGCCGCCTCGCCGCCGCTTACACCCTCTCGGCTGCTTACGCTGGCGCGGCAGGCGCGCTGCTCGCACAGACCACGCAATTCGTCTCGCTCGACGTGCTCGATTTCCATCGCTCGGCCGACCTGATGCTCGTGCTGATTATCGGTGGGGCCGGTTATCTTTATGGCGGGCTCGTGGGCGCGATCGCCTTCAAGCTGCTGCAGGACCTGATCGCAACCTTCACGCCGCAATACTGGATGTTCTGGATCGGGCTCTTCCTCGTGCTCTTCGTCCTCGGCGGGCGCGAGATCATCCATGGCGCGGCCAAGGCTGCCGCGGGCCGCCTCGCCCGGCTCGGCAAGGGAGCGGCCCGATGAGCGCGGCGTTGCAGACCTTCGGTCTGTGCAAGAGCTTCGGCGGCATCACCGCCACCGACCATGTTGATTTCGTGCTGGCGAAGGGCGCACGCCATGCGCTGATCGGTCCCAACGGCGCCGGCAAGACCACCTTTGTCAACCAATTGACGGGTGTGCTCAGGCCGAGTTCCGGCCGGATCGAACTGATGGGCGAGGACATCACCAGGCTGCCACGTGAGGCGCGGGTGAAGCGCGGATTGGCACGCACCTTCCAGATCAACCAGCTCTTCGGGACGATGACGCCGCTCGAGATGATCGCGCTCGTCACCTCCGAGCGCCTCGGCCGCGGCAGCCATCCGTTCCGCGTGCTCGACCGGGATGCCGAGTTGGTGGCTCAGACCGCGGAGATCCTGAACCGCTTCGGGCTCGACGACATCATGGACCGGCGGATCGCGACCCTGCCTTATGGCAAGCAGCGGCAGATCGAGATCGCTGCCGCCTTCGCGGCGCGCCCTTCCGTGTTGCTGCTCGACGAGCCGGCGGCGGGGGTGCCGGAAGCCGAGCGCCGCGAGCTGATGCAGACGGTGGCGGAGCTTCCCGACGACGTCTCGGTGCTGCTGATCGAGCACGACATGGACCTTGTTTTTCGCTTCGCCACGCGCATCACCGTACTGGTCAATGGCCGTGTGCTGGCGGAGGGAACGCCGGAGGAGACGGCGCGCGATCCCGCCGTTCGTGCGGCTTATCTCGGTGAGAGCGCCCATGTCTGACGCATCGAAGTCCGAGCTCCTGAAGATCGAGAAGCTGAGCGCCGGTTACGGCGAGGCGCAGGTTCTGTTCGACATCGACCTTGCACTGGCGGAGGGGCGTTCGCTCGCGCTGCTTGGCCGCAACGGTGTCGGCAAGACGACACTGGTCAACAGCATCATCGGCGTCACGCGCCGGCGTGGCGGTCGCATCGTGCTGGACGGACGCGACCTGACCGCCGCCTCGCCCGAGCAGCGGGCGCATGCCGGCATCGGCTGGGTGCCGCAGGAGCGCAACATCTTCAAGTCGTTGACGGTTCTGGAGAACCTGACGGCGGTGGCGCGGCCGGGACCGTGGGATGTCGCCCGGGTCTTCCGCATGTTCCCGCGGCTGGCCGAGCGCAAGGCCAATCTCGGCAACCAGTTGTCCGGCGGCGAACAGCAGATGCTGGCGATCGGCCGGGCGCTGATGCTCAACCCGAAGCTGCTTCTCCTCGACGAGCCGACGGAAGGGCTGGCTCCGATCATCGTCGAGGAGTTGCTGCGGGCACTGAAGACGCTGTTCCGCGAGGAAGGGCTTTCCGCCATCGTCATCGAGCAGCACGCGCGCAAGATCCTCGAATTGACGGACGACGCCATCGTGCTCGAGCGCGGCCAGGTGGTTCTGGCCGAGCGCAGTGCTACGCTGATCGCCGAGCCAGAGCGGCTCGAACACCATCTCGGCCTCGCAGCCGCTGCCTGACCATCAAGAACAGGAGGAAATGAGATGACCCAGAGGAAAAAGCCGCCGTTCCGGGGCGATATGGTCGGAAGCCTGCTGCGCAGCGCGCCGGTCAAGGAGGCGCGGGCCAAGGTCGCGGCCGGCGAGATGGCGCAGGTTGAGCTGACGAGGATCGAAGACGAGGAGATTCGAAAACTCGTCAAGAAGCAGGAGGATGTCGGGCTCCAGGCCGTGACTGACGGCGAGTATCGCCGTGCCTTCTGGCATTTCGACTTTCTCGACGGCTTGACCGGTGTTACCACCTACGAGACCGACGCAGGGATTCAGTTCAAGGGCGTCGCCACCAAGGGGCACGGCATTCGCGTCACCGGCAAGCTCGACTTCCCGGCCGACCATCCGCATCTCAACCATTTCAGGTTCCTGGCATCGGTCACCAGCCGCGTGCCGAAGATGACCATCCCGAGCCCGTCCATGCTGCACTACCGCGGCGGGAGGAAGGCGGTCGATCCGACCGTCTATCTCAAGATGGAGGACTATTACGACGACCTCGGCAAGGCTTACGCCAAGGCGATCAAGGCCTTCTACGATGCCGGCTGCCGCTATCTGCAGCTCGATGACACCAGCCTGTCCTATTTCTGCGATCCCGAGCAGAGGAAGATGCTGGCCGAGCGCGGCGACGATCCCGACAAGCTGATCTTCGTCTACCGCGACGTGCTGAACGCCGCGCTGAAGGCGAAGCCCGCCGACATGCAGATCACCACCCACACCTGCCGTGGCAACTTCAAATCGACCTTCATCGCGTCGGGCGGCTACGAGCCGGTGGCCGATCTCGTCTTCAACCAGATCGATGTCGACGGCTATTTCATGGAGTGGGACGACGACCGCTCGGGCGGCTTCGAGCCGTTGCGCTTCCTGCCCAAGGGCGACAAGCAGGTCGTGCTCGGCCTCGTCACCTCCAAGTTCGGCGCAATCGAGAGCAAGGACAATCTCAAGCGCCGCATCGAGGAGGCGGCGAAGTTCGCCCCGCTCGAGCAGCTCTGCCTCTCGCCGCAATGCGGCTTCGCTTCGACCGAGGAGGGCAATGTGCTCGCCGAGGACGAACAATGGGCCAAGCTCTCGCGCATCCTCGAAACCGCCAGGGACGTCTGGGGATGAGCGCAGAGCCCTGCTTCGACATCGCCCATCTCGGCCATGTCGAGCTCTTCACCGACAAGCCCGAAGCGAGCCTCGACTTCTTCGTCAACATCTTCGGGTTGACGGAGAGCGGGCGCGAGGGCGACTCGGTCTATCTGCGCGCCTGGGACGATTACGAGTTTCACACGCTCAAGCTCACGGCCTCGAACGCCACCGGCGTCGGCCATATCGGCTATCGCGCCACGAGCGACGCGGCGCTTCTGCGCCGCGTCGCCGTGATCGAGGCGATGGGGACAGGCATCGGCTGGAGCGAGGGCGATCTCGGCCATGGCCGCGCCTATCGCTTCCGCGATCCCGACGGCCACGTCTTCGAAATCTATTTCGACACCAACAAATACGTCGCGCCTGAAGGCGAGCGGCCGGCGCTGAAGAATCAGGCGCAGCGCAACCACGGGCGCGGCTGTGCCGTGCGCCGGCTCGATCACCTCAACCTGCTGGCGCAGGATGTCGCCGCGATCCGGGACTTCATGCCGAAGGCGCTGGGCAGCCGCGTTACCGAGCAGATCAACAACAAGAGCTACGACATCGCCTATACGCGCGACCACACGCCGGCAAAGGGGCGCTTCCACCACGTCAGCTATGCGGTGGACCAGCGCGAGCACATCCTGGAGGCGGCCGATATCTTTCTGGAGAACGGTGTCTTCATCGAGACCGGCCCGCACAAGCACGCCGTGCAGCAGACCTTCTTCCTCTATGTCTACGAGCCGGCCGGCAATCGTGTCGAGATCGCCAATGCCGGGGCACGTCTCATCCTCGATCCGGATTGGCAGACCGTGACGTGGACGGAAACCGAACGGAAGAAGGGGCAGGCCTGGGGGCTCAAGACGATCGAGAGCTTTCACAGGCACGGGACGCCGCCAGCGGCGTAGATCATCGCGCGCCCGATCGGACGCGCGATGAGACAGGCTCATTTTGAGTGAGGTGCTACACGGCCGCTCGGCTTATTGCCATTTGAACACCTGGACCAGCGCCGGCGTCATGATGATGACGAACAGCACCGGGAGGAAGAACAGGATCATCGGGACGGTGAGCTTCGGCGGCAGCGCCGCTGCCTTCTTTTCGGCGGCGTTCATGCGCTGGTCGCGGCTTTCCTGCGCGAGTGTCCTCAATGCGGTCCCGAGCGGCGTGCCGTAGCGCTCCGCCTGAATCAGGGCTGTGGAGACCGATTTGACGCCTTCCAGCCCGGTCCGCATCGCAAGGTTCTCATAGGCGGCCTTGCGCTCGGCCAGATAGGAGAGCTCGGCCGTGCAGAGGCCGAACTCTTCCGCGAGCGCCACGGACTGGCTGCCGATCTCGGTGGAGACCTTGCGGAAGGCATGCTCGATCGACATGCCGGATTCGACGCAGATCAGCAGCAGGTCGAGCGCGTCGGGGAAAGCCTGACGCATCGAGGACTGGCGCTTGCTGATCTGATTGGAGAGGAAGATCTCGGGGGCCTTGATGCCGAGATAGGCGCCGGCGATGGCGATGCCGACCTTGATCATGAACGGTTGCCCGAAACCGTTGACGACGAACACGTAAAACACGGTGAACAAGAAAAAGCTGATCGGAGCGGCAAGCCGGAAGAACAGGAAGGCGATCTCCGCCTGCGGCCCCCTGTAGCCCGCCATGGAGAGCTGCCGCTTCGCATTTTCGGTCCCGAGCCAGTCGCCGAGTTTGAACTGCTCGACGATGCGTCGCATATAGGCCTTGGGCTCCTGGCGCAGGTTCACCCTTTCGCCCTGCCGGTTCAGCCTCTCGCGTTCGCGCGCCCGGATTTTTTCCCGCTCCGTCGCGACGCTCTTCATCCGCTTCTGGAGGCTGCTGCCCTCGGTCAGCGGAATCGCGATCGTCAGCACCGTGGCCGCGGCGGCGACGGCGGCCAGCAGCATCAGCATGAACTGCGGGTCGGTGACTTTGGTGACGATGAGGGAGATCATCGCGGCCTCAGATGTCGAAGTTGATCATCTTGCGCATCACCAGCACCCCGATGAGCATCCAGATGCCGCTGGCGACCAGCGCGAACTTGCCGGCCTGGGTCAGCCAGAGCAGCTCGATATATTTCGGCGTGGTCAGATAGACGAGCAGTGCCACGGTCGGCGGCAGTGCGCCGATGATCGCGGCTGATGCCTTGGCTTCCATCGAGACCGCCTGGATCTTGTCGCGCATCTTGCGTCGCTCGCGCAGCACCCGGGAGAGATTGCCCAGGGTCTCGGACAGGTTGCCACCGGTCTTCTGTTGGATGGCAATGACGATGCCGAAGAAATTCGCCTCGGCGCAGGGCATGCGCTCGTACAGCTTGACGGAGGCCTCTGCGAGCGGAAGCCCCAGAGCCTGGGATTCGATGATCTGGCGAAACTCGCTGCGCACCGGCTCGGCCGCTTCGCTGGCGATGATGCGCAGGCAGTCGCCGACGGGTAGGCCCGCCTTGATGCCGCGGACGATCACGTCGAGCGCATTGGGGAATTCGATACCGAATTTCTTAAGGCGCTGGTTTTTGCTGCGCTTGAGGAACCATGCAGGCAGGCCGAAGCCGCCGATGAACAGGCCGGCTGCGCCGAGAATCGCATTCCGGCTCGCCACGAACAGCAGCAGGCCGAGCGCGACCGCGACGATGGCGCTGATGACGTAATATTTCTGCCGCGACCAGGTCAGCCCGGCTTGCGCGATGCGGGTTTCGAGCGAAACCTTGTTGCGGGCGTTCTCCCGGTTCTCGATCTCTTTCAGGCTTTGCGCGATCTGGCCGCGCTTCATCCGGGCCTGCGCTTCCCGGTCGAGACCGCGCACCGCGGTCGGGCTGGCGAATTCCTTGCGCCGCTTCTCGGCCCGCTTCTCGCCGCTGAGCGTCGGATAGAGCAGCGCATAGAAGACGCCGCCGACTGCGAGCATGGCGAGAACCGCGACGGCGAGCGTGCTCGTGTTCATGGCTAGTCGTTCCGGCCGTGTTCGTGCTCAGGCGGCATGGTTTTCGCTCACCTGCTCGAGCTGGTCGAGAGCCGCAGCCAGACGCTGCTCCTCGCTGAAATAGCGGGCGCGCTCCCAAAAACGCGGCCGGCCGACGCCGGTGGAACGATGCCGGCCGATCAGCTTTCCGGCGGCATCCTCGCCCAGAACCTCGTAGGTCATCAGATCCTGGGTGATGATGACCTCGCCTTCCATCCCCAGCACCTCGGTGATGTGGGTGATGCGGCGCGAGCCGTCGCGCATGCGCTGGGCCTGAATGATGACGTCGACCGAGGAGCAGATCATTTCGCGCAGCGTCTTCGAGGGCAGCGAGAAACCACCCATGGTGATCATCGACTCGATACGGCTCAGACACTCGCGCGGGGTATTGGCGTGCAGCGTGCCCATCGAGCCGTCATGGCCGGTGTTCATCGCCTGCAGCAGGTCGAAGGCCTCGGGTCCGCGCACCTCGCCGACGATAATGCGCTCGGGGCGCATGCGCAGGCAGTTCTTGACGAGGTCGCGCATCGTGACCGCACCGGTGCCTTCCAGATTGGGCGGGCGGGTTTCGAGACGCACCACATGCGGCTGCTGGAGCTGCAATTCGGCGGCGTCCTCGCAGGTTATGATGCGCTCGTCGTGCTCGATATAATTGGTCAGGCAGTTGAGCAGCGTGGTCTTGCCGGAGCCGGTACCGCCTGAGATCACGACGTTGCAGCGGACCTTGCCGATGATCTTCAGGATCTCCGCACCCGGCGGCGAGATGGCGCCGAACTTGGTGATCTGGTCGAGCGTCAGCTTGTCCTTCTTGAACTTGCGGATGGTGAGCGCCGGGCCGTCGATCGCCAGCGGCGGCGCGATGACGTTGACACGGGAGCCGTCGGCGAGGCGCGCATCGCAGATCGGCGAGCTCTCGTCGACGCGCCGGCCGACCTGGCTGACGATGCGCTGGCAGATGTTCATCAACTGCGCGTTGTCGCGGAAGCGGACACTCGTGAGCTGGATCTTGCCCGCCGTTTCGATGAAGGTCCGGTTCGCGCCGTTGACCATGATG
>JARYGW010000118.1:0-14620 GCA_033792295.1 Allobosea sp. | reverse complement strand
GTCTTCGGCGCGCGCGACTTCTCGATGCGCATCTGGCTCGACCCCGCCAAGGTCGCCGCGCGCAACCTGACCGCCAGCGACGTCGTCGCCGCGCTCAGAGCAGCGAACGTGCAGGTCGCCGCCGGCGCGCTGAACCAGCCGCCGGCCAAGTCGGATGAGGCCTTCCAGCTCTCGGTCAACACGCTCGGCCGCCTGACCGACGTCTCCGAATTCGAGAACATCGTGGTGCGCTCGGACGCTGATGGCGGCACCATCCGGGTGCGCGATATCGCGCGCGTCGAGCTGGGCTCGCAGGACTACACGACCAACGCCTATCTCGACAACAAGAACACCGTCGCCATCGGCGTCTTCCAGCGGCCGGGCTCCAACGCGCTCGCGACCTCGGACGCGCTGATCTCGACCATGAACGGCATGGCGAAGGACTTCCCGCCGGGCCTCGAACACCGCATCATCTACAACCCGACCGAATTCATCGCGGAATCGGTCAATGCCGTGGTGCACACGCTGCTCGAAGCCATCGTCCTCGTCGTCGTGGTGGTGATCCTGTTCCTGCAGACCTGGCGCGCGGCGCTGATCCCGATCGTGGCGATCCCGGTGTCGCTGGTCGGAACCTTCCTGATCATGGCCGCGGTCGGCATCTCCTTCAACACGATCTCGCTGCTCGCGCTGGTGCTGGCGATCGGCATCGTGGTCGACGACGCGATCGTGGTGGTCGAGAACGTCGAGCGCTATCTCGCCCAGGGGATGACGCCGGCGCAAGCCGCGCACAAGACCATGGACGAGGTCGGCGGCGCGCTGCTCGCCATTGCGCTCGTGCTCTGCGCCGTGTTCATCCCGACCGCCTTCATCAGCGGCCTGCAGGGCACGTTCTACCAGCAGTTCGCCGTCACCATCGCGGCCTCGACGGCAATCTCCTGCTTCGTCTCGCTGACGCTCTCGCCGGCGATGTCGGCGATCCTGCTGAAGGCGCACAAGCAGCATGGCGAGCATGAGCAGCACGGCTTCTTCTACCGGCTTGGCGCGCCGCTGCGCTGGTTCTTCCACTACTTCAATGCCGCCTTCGACTGGTTGTCGAACACCTATGGGCGCGTCACCTCGCGGCTGATCCGGCTCGCGGTGATCCTGCTCATCGTCTATGCCGGCCTGATCGCGCTGACCGCGCAGCGGCTGGTCCAGACGCCGACCGGCCTCGTACCGCAGCTCGACCGCGGCTACTTCATCGCCGTGATCCAGTTGCCGCCCGGCTCGTCACTGCAGCGCACCGACGCGGTGCTGCGCAGGGCCAACGACATCCTGCAGTCCCGCCCCGGCGTGGCGCATACCGTCGCCTTCGCCGGCCTCGACGGCGCAACCTTCACCATCGCGCCGAATACCGGCGTCGCCTTCGTCACGCTCTCGCCGTTCAAGGATCGCGAAAAGCAGGGCCTGACGACGCAGGCCATCTTCAACGACCTGCGCCAGCAGATGTTCGGGATCACCGAGGCCTTCACCCTGGTGATCGAGCCGCCGGCCATCTCCGGCATCGGCAATGGCGGCGGCCTCAAGGGCTATGTGCAGGATCGCGGCGGGCGCGGGCTCGCGGCACTCGAGGGTGCAACCTGGACGGTCGCCGGCTCGGCCGCGCAACTGCCCTTCATCGTGCAGCCCTTCACCCTGTTCTCGACCAAGACGCCGCAGCTCTACGCCGATATCGACCGTACCAAGGCGGAGATGCTCGGCGTGCCGATCACCCGTATCTTCGAGACGCTGTCGATCTATATGGGCTCGGCCTATATCAATGACTTCAACCTGCTGGGCCGCACCTTCCGCGTCACGGCGCAGGCCGACAACCCGTTTCGCCTCACCACGCGCGACGTCGCCAATCTCAAGACCCGCAACGCGGATGGCGAGATGGTGCCGATCGGCTCGGTCGCCTCCTTCAAGGATACGACCGGCGCCTATCGCGTGCCGCGCTACAACCTCTACCCGGCGGCGGAGGTGCAGCTCTCGATGGCGCATGGCTATTCGACCGGCCAGGGCATCGCGGCGGTCGAGCAGATCGCCAAGGAGCGCCTGCCGGCCGGCTTCGGCTTCGAATGGACCGAGATCGCGCTGCAGGAGAAGCTCGCGGGCAATACGGCGATCGTCGCCTTCGGGCTCGCGGTGATCTTCGTCTTCCTGCTGCTGGCGGCACTCTACGAGAGCTGGCTCCTGCCGCTGGCGGTCATCCTGATCGTCCCGATGTGTATTCTGGCGGCGATGTTCGGGGTGAACTACGCCAATCTCGACCGCAACATCCTGGTCGATATCGGCCTGGTGGTGCTCGTCGACCTGGCGGCGAAGAACGCGATCCTGATCGTCGAATTCGCCAAGCAGGCCGAGGACGAAGGCATGCACCGGCGCGATGCGGCCATCGCCGCCGCCCGGACCCGCCTTCGGCCGATCCTGATGACCTCGATGGCCTTCATCCTCGGCGTGCTGCCGCTGACCGTCTCGGTCGGCGCCGGCGCCGAGATGCGCCAGGCGATGGGCATCGCGGTGTTCTCCGGCATGCTGGGCGTGACCGTCTTCGGCCTGATCTTCACGCCGGTGTTCTACGTGATGGTGTGCTGGCTGGCGGATCTGCGCGGGACCAAGCGCAAAGCGCAGGCTCAGCCGCCGGCTGCTCCGACGGCGGCCCATTGAGGCCGCCGAACGGCGAGTTCGCAAATATGAAAAGGGGCCGCGTCGCGGCCCCTTTTTTCATCCCTTGCATGTGCGGAGCTGGCTTCCCGATGGCGCGCTTCCCCGGCTGGAAGCAATCAGATCAGCCGCCGCGCTATCGCACGGCAAATCAAAGCGAGGCCGGCTGCGATAACGGTGCCGATAGTCCTGGCCACCGGATCGGGAACCACCTCCCCGCGCGCGACCTGGACGAGCGTCAGCAGGATCATCAGCACCGCGACCAAGGCGAGGATGCCGGCGAGCACCGTCAGGCAGGCATAGGCCATGGCGCGGCTGAAGATCATCGCCGTCTCCTCGGAAGAGGGTTGCCGCCCAGCCTAGCGATCAAGCACGGCAGGTGTCATCCCGGGCGGCCGCAGCGAGGTCCGGAGACCTGATTCAGCCCCACCAGCGCTCGGAGACCGGGAAGCGGCCTGCGGCCTGCTCGATCACCGCGCCGAGCGAGAACAGCGTCTCCTCGTCGAAGGGGCGGCCGATGAGCTGCAGGCCGAGCGGCAGGCCCTGGGCGTCGAGGCCGGCAGGCACGGCGATTCCAGGCAGGCCGGCCATGTTCACCGTCACCGTGAAGACGTCGTTGAGATACATCTCCACCGGGTCGGCCGAGCCCTTCTCGCCGATGCCGAAGGCAGCCGACGGCGTCGCCGGCGTCAGCACCGCGTCGATGCCCTGCGCGTAAACCGTCTCGAAATCGCGCTTGATCAGCGTGCGGATCTTCTGGGCCCGGACGTAATAGGCGTCGTAATAGCCGGCCGAGAGCACATAGGTGCCGATCATGATGCGGCGCTTGACCTCGGCGCCGAAGCCGGCGGCGCGGGTCTTCTCGTACATCTCGACGATGTCCCTGCCCTGCTCGCGCAGGCCGTAGCGGACGCCGTCATAGCGGGCGAGGTTCGAGGAAGCCTCGGCCGGGGCGACGATGTAATAGGCCGGCAGGGCATATTTGGTATGCGGCAGCGAGATCTCGACGATCTCGGCGCCAGCGGCCTTCAACCACTCGATGCCCTGCTGCCAGAGCGCGTCGATCTCGGCATTCAGGCCATCGAGACGATATTCCTTCGGGATCCCGATCTTCATGCCCTTTACGGAGCGGCCGACCGCCGCTTCATAGTCCGGCACGGCCATGTTCACCGAAGTGGTGTCCTTCGGATCGTGGCCCGACATGGAGCGCAGCATCGCGGCCGCGTCGCGCACGGTCTTGGCGATCGGGCCTGCCTGGTCGAGCGAGGAGGCGAAGGCGACGGTGCCCCAGCGCGAGCAACGGCCATAGGTCGGCTTGATGCCGACGGTGCCGGTGAAGGCTGCCGGCTGGCGGATCGAGCCGCCGGTGTCGGTCGCAGTTGCGGCGAGGCAGAGGCCCGCGGCGACGGCCGCGGCCGAACCGCCCGAGGAGCCGCCCGGCACGAGATGATTGCCCTCGACCGCGCCATCGGCACCGGAACCGACATTGGAGCCCTTACGGCGCCAGGGGTTGACGACATTCCCGAACGCCGAGGTCTCGTTCGAGGAGCCCATCGCGAACTCGTCGTTGTTGAGCTTGCCGAGCATCACGGCGCCGTCACGCCAGAGCTGGCTGGTGACGGTCGACTCGTAGGGCGGCACGAAATTGCCGAGGATCTTCGAGCAAGCGGTGGTGCGCACGCCCTCGGTGGCGAACAGGTCCTTGATGCCGAGCGGCAGGCCTTCGAGCGGGCGCGCCTCGCCCTTGGCGAGCCTCTCGTCGGAGGCGGCGGCCTGCTTCAGGGCGTGCTCCGGCGTCTCGAGCACATAGGCGTTGAGGGCGCGGCCCTTCTCGACGGCGGCGATATGGGCCTTCGTCAGTTCGGTGGCGGAGAAGGTCTTGGTCTTGAGGCCGTCGCGGGCCTCGGTCAGCGTCAGGCGGGTGAGATCGGTCACGGGGAAATTCCGGAGTTATCTGGTCACAAAGACCCGGATCGCGCTTCGCGCCTCCGGGACGATCGAAGAAGCGGCTAGCGGCCGCTCACTCGATCACCTTCGGCACCATGAAATAGTTGTCCTCGGAGGCCGGCGCGTTGGCGACGATCTCGTCGGCGATCTCGCCATCGGTGACCACGTCCTCGCGCTGCTTCATCGCCATCGGCATCACCGAGGTCATCGGCTCGACGCCGTCCACGTTCACCTCGTTCAACTGCTCGACGAAGCCGAGGATGGCGTTGAGCTCGCCTTGCAGCTTGGGCAGATCGGCCTCCGGCACGGCGATGCGCGCGAGATGCGCGACGCGTTTGACGGTGGCGAGATCGACCGACATGGCGGACTCCTACATGAGGCGCGGCTCGCGCGCCGGAAAAGGCTCGCCGCGCTATAGCGCGGCGAGCATGCAGACGTAAATCAGCATTGATTGATCAAGCCGGTTTCTCCGGCTCAGATCATGAAAACCTCGCCCTTCTTCGGCACGATCGCCTCGACATCGCTGCCCTTCAGCCCCCCGACGAAGAAATCGGCGCTCTGGTCGATGATCGGGAAGGTGCCGTAATGGCAGGGGATCGCGACCTTCGGCTTGACGAAGCGGGTCATGGCAAGCGCGGCGATCTTCCCGCCCATGGTGAAGCGGTCGCCGATCGGGCAGATGCAGGCCTCGACGCCGTGGATCTCGCTCAGCAGCGCCATGTCGGAGAAGATGTCGGTATCGCCCATGTGCCAGAGCGTCTTCTCGCCCTTGGCCTTGATGATCGCGCCATTGGCGCTGCCGACCGGCTTGTTGATGCCGGCCTCGCCCATGCCGGCCGAGTGATCGGCGCGGACGAGCGTGACGCTGAACGGCCCGAGATCGACGGTCCCGCCGGTGTTCATGGGCTGGAAGCTCTTCAGCCCTTGCGAGGCCAGATGCATCGCAAGCTCATAATTGGTGATGACCGTCGCGCCGGTCTTCGCGGCGATGTCGAGCGTGTCGCCGACATGGTCGCCATGGCCATGGGTGACGACGATGTAGTTGACGCCCTTCGCCGCCTCGGCCGGATCGCTCTCGAAGGCGGGATTCCCGGTGAAGAACGGGTCGATCAGGATGGCGGCGCCATCGATATCGACGCGGAAGGCGGAATGGCCGTACCAGGTGAGCTTCACGCGGGGACTCCAAGCTTTCCAGTTTCCGGCCTCTATCTAGGCCGATCCGCCGGAGCGACCAAGTCGACAATGCAGGCCGAGCCATGCAGGCTTACGCCCAACGCCACAGAATGGAATTTTCCCATGACCGTCGCCGCCAGTGTCTCGCGCCAGGAACTCGCCCGCCGGATCGCGCAGGGCCACGGCGACGAGCCGGCCGATCTCGTCATCAAGGGGGCGCAGCTCCTCGACCTCGTCACCGGCGCTCTCGTCGAAAGCGACATCGCGATCTGCGGCGACACCATCGTCGGCACCCATGGCTCCTATGAGGGCCAGCGCGTGGTCGACGCCACCGGCCTCATCGCCGTGCCCGGTTTCATCGATACGCATCTGCACATCGAATCCTCGCTGGTGACACCGTTCGAATTCGAGCGCTGCGTGCTGCCGCATGGCGTGACCACCGCGATCTGCGATCCTCACGAGATCGCCAATGTGCTGGGCAGCGCCGGCATCCGCTATTTCCTCGCCTGCGCCGAGGCGATGCGGATGGACCTGCGCGTCAACCTGTCGAGCTGCGTGCCGGCAACGCATCTGGAAACCGCCGGCGCCCAGCTCGAGGCGCAGGACCTGACACCGCTGATGGACCATCCCAAGGTCATTGGGCTCGCCGAATTCATGAACTTTCCCGGCGTGATCCACCGTGATCCCGGCTGCCTCGCCAAGCTGGCGGCCTTCTCGCATCGCCATATCGACGGCCATGCGCCGCTGGTGCGCGGCATGGACCTCAACGCCTATCTCGCCGCCGGCATCCGCACCGACCACGAGACGACCACTGCCGAGGAGGCCCGCGAAAAACTCGCCAAGGGCATGGCGGTGCTGATCCGCGAGGGCTCGGTCTCGAAGGACCTGCATGCGCTGATCCCGCTCATCTCGCGCGACGCCTCGCCCTTCCTCGCCTTCTGCACCGATGACCGCAACCCGCTCGATATTGGCGAGGAAGGCCATCTCGACTACATGATTCGCACCGCCATCGCGAACGGCGCGGATGTGCTCGCCACCTACCGCATCGCCTCGCTCTCGGCGGCGCGGAATTTCGGCTTGTTCGACCGCGGCTTCATCGGGCCGGGCAAGCGGGCCGACATCGTGCTGGTCGAAGATCTCGCCGCCTGCTCGGTGCGCCAGGTCTTCACCGGCGGTCGGCTGGTCGAGGACGGGCTGTTCGAGGGCCGGGCCGAGGTTCCGGCGGTCGGGCATGGCAGCGTGAAGTGCCGGCCTGTCACGCCGGAGGATTTCGGTGCGGAGGCGCGCGACGGAGAAACGCCGGTGATCGGCGTGGTGCCAGGGCGTATCATCACCGAGCGCCTCTCGATGTCCCTGCCCGCTCGCGACGGCGAAGCCCTGCCCGATCTCGCGCAGGACGCGATCAAGGTCACGGTGATCGAACGGTACGGCAGGGGCGGCGGCATCGCCACCGGCTTCGTCCACGGCTTCGGCATGAAGCGCGGCGCCATCGCCTCCTCGGTGGGGCATGACAGTCACAATCTCTGCGTCGTCGGAGTCGATGACGCGTCCATGGCTGCGGCAGCCAATCGGCTGATCGAAACCGGGGGCGGCTTCGCGGTGGCCGATGGCGGCAAGGTCACGGCAGAATTGGCGCTGCCGGTTGCCGGGCTGATGAGCGAGCAATCGTTCGAGGCGGTACGGCATGACCTGGAAAAACTGCGCGCCGCGGCGAAGGCGCTCGGCGTCGTGCTGGCCGAGCCCTTCCTACAGGTCGCCTTCCTGACGCTGCCGGTGATCCCCCACCTCAAGATCACCGACAAGGGGCTGGTCGACGTCGACCGCTTCGCGCTGGTGTGATGGCAAATGAGGCGTGGGCGCTTTCGATTTCTCAAAGAATGGAGTCGGTTCGGCCAACACCTTCAATCATCGATTCATCAGCCGCGCCGCGAGACCCTCGGATCGGCAGGGACGATGCCGGTCAGGGCGCGGTGCCGACCATGAAACGCAGATGCGGCTCGGAACCATAGAGCGGCATGACGAAGGTCTCGACGAGGCGCCCGCCATTCTTCTCGATGATCCGCCGCGATGCCGCATTGGTCTCGTCGCAGGTGATGACGACTTCCGGCAGACCGGCTGCATGCGCCACGCGCAACATCGCAGCGAGCGCCGCGCTGGCATAACCGTGGCCGGCGAAGGCCGGGAGGATCGAATAGCCGATATGGCCCAGCACATGTTCGGGCAGCGCCAGCATGGGCCGGCCCTGCGCATCCTCCTGCCAGCGCAGGTTGATCGAGCCAACGAAGGGCCGCTCCGGCCGGTCCTCCGCGAAGATCCAGCGCGTCGGCCCGGGAATGCGGTCGACCTCGCGGCCGTCCGGCAGGCGGATGCGGCCCGGGCCGCCGCGGATCTCGGCCAAAAAGGCGTCGGCATCGGCCGCGATGGCCGCGAGCTGCTCGGGCGCGACGTCGCGGGTCGTATTAGGCGACCAGCCGCCGCGCAATGCCGCCTCATAGGAACCCAGCAGGGCTCTGTCGGGAGCTTGCAGCGAGATCAGAGCCGGCACGCCGAAGGTCTCCGTTGAGCGCGGCCATGCCGCCCGAAGCACAGACGATAGAGCGATCGGCATCCCGATGCGACGGCTCCTGCCCGGTATCGGTGCGGCAACCGCCATTTCCCCCGCGCAACACCCGCCCCTCGTATAGCAACCGCTCGCAAGCGCCGGCCGGGCATGGTACCGCGCTGGGATGACCAGCGCCGTCGTTCCGCTCGAAAGCCTCCTCGACCTGCCGGCCCATGCCCGGCTGCTCGGGCTCGATCTCGGCACCAAGACGATCGGGCTCGCGCTTTCCGATGTCGAGCGCCGGATCGCGACGCCACTTGAGACGATCCAGCGTATCAAGTTCGGGGTCGACGCCGCCGCCCTGCTCAAGATCGCGGACAAACATCAGGTGGCCGGGCTGGTGATCGGCCTGCCACTCAACATGGATGGCAGCGAGGGGCCGCGCGTGCAGTCCACCCGCGCCTTCGTGCGCAACCTTTCACCGCTGAGCGACCTGCCCATCGTGTTCTGGGACGAACGCATGTCGACGCTGGCGGTGACGCGCACCTTGCTCGATGCCGACGCCTCGCGCGCCAAGCGGGCGGCCGTGGTGGACAAGATGGCGGCGGCCTACATCCTCCAGGGGGCGCTCGACCGGCTGCTGCGTCTCGTCCCGCCCGAGGACGACGGAGAAGCCTACGAATAAAGGCCGCCTGCCGGATGGCAGGGCGGCCTTGGGGATTCGCCCGCTCGTCGGCGAGGGGCCAAATTCAGTGGAAGAGGCCGTTCTTGAGGGCCTTCTTCTGCGCCTTGCGTTCGTTCTTGATCGCGCGTTTCTGGTCCTCGATGCTCATCCCGGCCATCGGATTCGCGGGCTGGCGGTAGCCATTGCCCCGTCCGTAGCCAGAGCCGTCACGGCGGCCATAATCCCGACGCTCATAACCGTCGCGTCGATCGAAATCGCGGCGGTCGTTGCGCTCGTAACGCCGGCGGCCATAGCCGTCGTCATCGGAGCGGCGCTCGTATCCGCCGCCGTAGTACTGGGCGGCCGCCGGCTGCACCGCGGTCAGGCCCGCCAGGCCCAGACCCAGCCCAGCCAACAACACGGATCGAATCATCGTCATTTCGGTGGTGTCCCCAACCTGCGGAAATCGACATCTCGGACGAGATAGCCGGAAATCATTAAGAGCGCGCCGCGAAAGGCCCGCGCCGGAGGCGCGGGCCCTGCGGGTATGACAGGCTTATGCCTCGCCTTCAGCGATGATCGCGGAAGTCGTAGGGCGCGTAGTAGCCGTAAGGCGCATAGTAGCGCGGGGCGACATAGACGGGCGGCGGCGGTGCATAGACCGGCGCGGCATAATAGCCGCCGTCGTAATACGGGTCGTAGGCCCGGGTGCTGGCAGCCGCAGCCGCGGCGCCGAGAATGCCGAGGCCCACACCAGCCGCGATCGCGCCGCCGCGCGACGGTCCGCGCCAGCCGCCGCGATACCCGTAATAACCGCGATAGCGGTATTGGCTGTATTCCGCCTGCGCCTTGTCGAGCCTGGCGGGGTCGAAGGAGCGGCGCTGCTGCGCCATGGCCGGCACCGCCACGCTACCCGCCGCGACGCTGGCCGCGGTGAGAGCGACAATCCATTTCTTCCTCAAAGACATCATGACGATATCTCCTTTCCCGGGCGACGCCCGAACCTTGCGGACACCGTGCCCCGCTACGCTTGAACGGGACCTGAACCAAACGCGGCGGCATTGCGGCGAAGGCCGATGCGACCGAACGGCAATGCCCTGCTCCGACCTTTTGCCATGAGCGGGACAGCCGGTTTTCCATCCGACACCACAACCGCCGATCGCAGCCGTTGTTCCCGCCGGCCCGAGCGCGCGTCCGGAATTCCGTGCTCGGGAGCCTGATCATCGCCTTCCTGCCCGGCAGGAGCAGCGGCCCAAAAAGTGACTTCGACGTCCAGCCCGGCACTCTCGCGCGGCCGACGGACGGATTACGCCTACGCCTTGCGCGAGAAATGATGCGACGCATCATACAAAAAATTGTAATTACCTAGATATGCATCCTATGATTGCAACACCAACTTGGAGCCGGGAGCACTGGGTGACTGGCCTCCAACCATGCGAGGGAACCTGTCTGCGATGACCCCAGCCAACACGATCCTCCCCTGTGATGACTCCGAGCCGCAAGCCGTGCTGCCGGAGCCCCCGCCCTCTCCGCTCGAGGCCGCGACCTTCATCGAAGGAATGGCCTCGGAGCTGCGCCTCATGGCTCGCAGCGCCAAGCTCGAAACCCTGTCCTACTTCCTGGAAATGGCCCGGTTCGAGGCCTCGGCACAGATCCAAAAGATCGCCGAACGGAAGCTCACCACCTGACACGCACCGGCCCGTTCGAGCGACGGACCTCAGACACCCGGTCGGGAGAGTCCGCCCCCCGGATGGCGCAGCACCGCCCCGGCGAGCTCCAGCTCGACCAGCACCCGCCCGACCTCCCGCGCCGAATGGCCGCTGGCCCTGACCAGATCGTCCAGCGCAATGGGGGTGGGACTCAGCAGCCCGAGCAGATGCGGGCCAATGTCGCCCTCCCCGGCCGATCCGGCGGCTACCGGCACAAGCGGCAGCCGGAGGTAGCTATCGGGTTCGGCGCGATCCGCCTCCGCGAATGGCGGCCTTGCGACATCGGGCAGATCGAGCTCGTCCCAGAACGACACGCGCGCATCCGTCCCGACGTCCTCCTGCATGGCCCGGGGCTGGTCGAACAGATCGGCCGGCCGGCCGACCATCGGCTGCAGCGCCTCGACGACATGTGCCGCCGCGGCGCAGAGCGTTGCGCCCTCGCGGATCAGGTGGTTGCCGCCCTCCGCGCGGGGATCGAGCGGCGAGCCCGGCACGGCGAAGACCTGTCGGCCCTGCTCGTTGGCGAAGCGCGCCGTGATGAGCGAGCCGGAGCGGCGCGCCGCCTCGACCACGACAGTGCCGAGCGCCAGTCCCGAGACGATGCGGTTGCGGCGCGGGAAGTCGCGCGCCCGCGGCTCCCAGCCTAGCGGCATCTCGCTGACGAGCGCCCCCCCGGCCGCGATGCGCTCGGCGAGCCCGCTGTTCTGCGGCGGGTAGATCCGATCGAGCCCACCGGCCAGCACGGCGACCGTCCCGGTGGCGAGGCTCGCTTCATGGGCGGCCGTGTCGATGCCGCGGGCGAGGCCGGAGACGACGGCAAAGCCGGCCTCCCCGATCTCGCGCGCCAGCCGCCGGGTCAGGGTGAGCCCGGCCGCCGAGGCGTTGCGCGAGCCGACCATGGCCACCGCGGGACTGCAAAGGACCGCGGCATTCCCCATGAGCGCGAACAGAGGCGGGGCGGAATCGATGGCCTGAAGCGGCCGCGGATAATCGGCCTCGCCAAGGGCGATGAAACGGCCGCCGAGGCGGATCAGCCCGGCCATCTCCCGTTCGGCCTCGGACTCCGGGCAGATGCGGATGGCGCGCCCGGCCTGCCGTGCGAGGTCGGGCAGCGCCTCCAGTACCGGACCAGCGCCACCGAAACGCTTCATCAGCGAGCGGAAGCTGCGCGGGCCGATGCCCTCGCTGCGGATCAGCCTCAACCAATCGAGGCGCTGGCGATCGGAAAGGGCGATGCCAGCTGCCATGCCGTTCAGCCCTTCTGGCCGATCCGGCCTTCATTCCCCGCCAGCAGGCGGGAAATATTCGTCCGATGCATGATCCAGAGCAGCAGCGTGAGGATGGCCATGACGAGCGCCGCCTGGTGCATCCCGACGGCAAACCAGAGCAGGAGCGGCGTCAGCACGCTCGCCGTCAGCGCCGAGAGCGAGGAATAGCGCGAGAGATACGCCACCGCGAGCCAGATCGCGGCAAAGGCGAGCGCGATCCAGCCATTCAGCCCGATCAGCACGCCGAGATAGGTCGCGACGCCCTTGCCCCCCTTGAAGCCGATCCAGACCGGGAAGAGATGGCCGAGAAAGGCACCAACCGCTGCGACCAGCGCCGCCTGCGGGCCGCCGAGCCAGTACCAGGCGACGAGCACGGCCACCGTGCCCTTCAGCATGTCGCCGACGAGTGTGGCGGCGGCGAGCTTCTTGTTGCCGGTGCGCAGGACATTGGTCGCGCCGATATTGCCCGAGCCAATGCTGCGCAGGTCCGGGCCGCCTGCGAGCTTCGTCAGGATGATGCCGAAGGGGATGGAGCCGAAGAGATAGCCGACGACGAGGGCGATCAGCGTCGCGGAGCCGGACAGGCTCCAGTTCATAATCTCGCTCATGCCGCCCCTTCCAAAGCCTGTCCCCGTCTCAAGCTAGCCAAGTTCGGCTTCATAGACCACCCGCCCACCGACGAAGGTCGTCTGGACGATGCCCTGCAGGCGCGCCTCGTCGAAGGGCGAGTTCTTGGCGCGGGATTTCAGCTTGCGCTTGTCGACGACGAAGGGCGCATCGGGATCAAGCAGGATCAGGTCGGCCGGGGCGCCGGCTGAGAGGCGGCCGCTGCCGAGCCCGAGCAGGCCAGCTGGGCGGGCCGAGAGCGCCGCCAGCAGTTGGGGCAGCCCGATCTGGCCCGCCTGCACCAGCCGCAACGCGGCCGGCAGCATGGTCTCGATGCCGAGCGCGCCGTCGGCAGCCTCCGCGAAGGGCTGGCGCTTGGTCTCGACGTCCTGCGGGTCGTGGTCGGAGACGATGACGTCGATCACCCCCTCGGCCAACGCCGCAACCATGGCGAGGCGCTCGTCCTCGGTGCGCAGCGGCGGCGAGACCTTGCAGAAGGTGCGGTAGTCGCCGACGTCGTTCTCGTTGAGGGTCAGGTTGTTGATCGAAACGCCGCAGGTGGCGCGCACGCCGTCCTGCTTGGCCCGGCGCACCAGTTCGACCGATTCCGCGCAGGAGATCATCGCGGCGTGATAACGGGCGCCGGTGGCACGGGCGAGGCGCAGATCGCGCTCCAGCATCACCGTCTCGGCTTCGGCCGGAATGCCCGGCAAGCCCTTGCGGCTGGCGAACTCGCCCTCGTTCATCACGCCCGAGCCGCGCAGCTCCGGATCCTCGACATGGTTCATGACGAGGGCATCGAAATTGCCGGCATAGATCATGGCGCGGCGCATCACCTGCGGGTTGCGCAACGCCCTGGCGCCATCACCGAAGGCAACCGCGCCGGCCTCCAGCAACAGGCCGAATTCGGTGATCTCCTTGCCTTCCAGCCCCTTGGTCAGGGCGGCGGAAGGCAGAACGTTGACGATCGCCTTGTCGCGAGCGCGGCGCTTGAGGAAGTCGATGATCGCCGGGTCGTCGATCGGCGGATCGGTATCGGGCCGGCAGACGATGGTGGTGACGCCACCGGCCGCCGCGGCATGCGAGCCGGTGCCGAGCGTCTCGCGGAATTCCGCCCCGGGCTCGCCGAGGAAGGCGCGCAGATCGATCAGGCCCGGCGCGAGCACCAGCCCCTTCGCGTCAATGCGGAGCACGCCCTCGCCCGTCGCGGGCGCCGCGCCCCACTCCACGCCGACGATGACTCCGTCTCGCAGCAGGACCGCGCCGGCGCCCTCGCGCCCCGTCGCCGGGTCGACCAGGCGGGCGTTGATGATCGCGATATCCTGCGTTTCAGCCATGACCGGTTCCATTGCCGCCATCAGAATTCGAACGGCGCGTGAAGACGACGCCCCAGCGGGCGACGAGCCACCAGAGCAGATAACAGAGCACCCCGCCGGCGATGACGATGAACCACGTCCAGCCGGCCCGCGGATCGGCCCAGAGATAGCCGGTCGCCACGACGAGATAGAGCCCCAGCAAGACGAACCGCGCCCGGCGCAGCACCCCGAGCAGCCGGTTGGGCGGGGCCGCCATCGACCTCAGACATTCGGCAGGTGCTGCGCGAGCGCATCCAGCACCGCCATGCGGACCGCGACGCCCATCTCGACCTGCTCGCGGATCAGGGATTGGGCGCCGTCGGCCACCTCCGAGGAGATCTCGACGCCACGGTTCATCGGGCCCGGATGCATCACGAGCGCATCGGGTGCGGCGCGCTCCAGCTTCTCGCGGTCGAGGCCGTAATAGCGGAAATATTCCTTGGAGGACGGCACGAAGGCGCCGTGCATGCGCTCGAGCTGGAGGCGCAACATCATCACGATATCAGCGCCTTCCAGCCCCTTGTTCATGTCGGTGAAGACTTCGACGCCCATGCGCTCGATGCCGGCCGGCAGCAATGTCGTCGGCGCGATCAGCCGGACCTTCGCACCAAGAGCGTTGAGCAGGATGATGTTGGAGCGGGCGACGCGCGAATGCAGGATGTCGCCGCAGATCGCCACCGTCAGCCCCTGGATGC